>JAUNCA010000080.1:0-8206 GCA_030526775.1 Coriobacteriia bacterium
CGTATCTTTGACTCATTTTTCGCGGCGGGTTTCGACAAGGAGCCCGGTTCAGAAAATGAGTCGAAGATACGTTCTCCGACTCATCCCTCGGGCTTTGTGCGGTCTACGAAATAGACGCGATACCACACGAGGAATGAATACACGATCCAGATGCGGCGGGAATTATCCGCACCAGCACGATGCTCATCCAGCAAGCGCACCAGTTCAGCCGTGTTGAAGAATCGGGCGGCATCAGCGCTGGTAAATGCCTGCCGCACCTGCTGAAAATAGGGTTCCTCGCGCAGCCAGCTCACCACGGGCACAGGAAAGCCCAGCTTCTGTTTTTGCGCCCAATCGCGGGGAATGGCACGCTCAGCAGCCTCGCGCAGCGCGATCTTCGTCTGCCTCTCGCTTACCTTCTGCGACGTGGGAATGGTAGCCGCCAACCGGAACACCTCGCGGTCGAGGAAGGGCACGCGCGATTCAAGCGAATGCGCCATCGCCATCTTGTCGGTTTTCAGCAAGATATCGCCGACGAGCCAGAACCACAAATCCACGTATTGCATGCGCGTCGTCTCGTCATACTCCGCAACCTCAGCATATACGGGTGCCGTCAGCTGCTGCGGGGCGGGAACGCCCACGATGGGAGCCTCGTCTATTCCCAACATTCCAATCGCGCCGCAAGCCCCGCCAGAATGCGCGGCTTGCGCCAGGCGGTTCCGCACGCTTTCAGCCAGCAATCGGTCGCGTTCATCCGGCGAAAACGCCACGCCGTTCGCATTCGTGTAATACCAATCCTCCACGCGTTCGGAGGCGCGCTCGAGGTAGTTCGCTCCACGCTTGCCCGCCGCCCTCAGCACCTTGGAGCCAGCGCGAAGCAAACCCTTGGGAATCCTCCCCACATGCGCGTTTGCAAGGGGAGTCTGGTATACCCGATACCCGCCGAAAAACTCGTCGGCCCCCTCGCCCGAAAGCACGGCTTTCACGCGGCGCGCGGCAAGCTGGTCAACGAAATACAAGGCCACTGCGCTCGGGTCGGCGGAAGGCTCATCCATATGCCATTGCACGAGCGGCACCGCTTGCCAAAACTCATCCTCGGTTATGTGATGGGCGTCGTTTTCCACGCAAAGCAGCTCGGCGAGCTCGCGCGCCCAGCTCACCTCGTCACGCTCTCCCCGATACTCCGCAAAACCCACGGTGAACGTTTTGATCTCGGGATTCTCTTGCGCAAGGCATGCCGCCAAATAGCTCGAATCGATACCGCTCGACAGAAACGACCCCACCTCGACATCGGCAACATTGTGGTAGCGAACCGACTCGCGCATCGCGGCATCAATAGCGTCGACCGTTTCCTCATGCGAACGACCCGTATCAAAGCTATACGACGGTTTCCAATAGCGTCGCATCGTAAGCGATCCGTCCGCATACACGCGCAGGCAATGGCCTTGCGGAAGCTTGTACACATCCTTGAAAAAGGTCTCATGCAGCGCCGAGAACTGAAAGCACAGGTATTGCGCGAGCGCGTTCTCGTTAAGCTCCCGCTCGTAGGCAGGATGTTCGAGAATGCATTTGATTTCCGATGCGAATATAAAGCGCGTTCCTTGAACGGTGTAGTAGAACGGCTTGATCCCGAAAAAGTCGCGCGCGCAGAACAGCTCCTGCGAGTCGGCATCGTATATGGCAAAGGCGAACATGCCCCGCAGACGATCCAACACATCTTCCGACCAGGCGATATAGCCGACAAGCAAAACCTCGGTATCGGAATTGGTCGCAAAGGTATAGCCAAGCTCCTGCAACTCGTCGCGTAACTCGCGGTAGTTGTAAATCTCGCCGTTAAAGACGATAGACCAACGTCCGCGCTGTAACACCACCTGGCCTAACGTGCCTTCGTCTTCAGGCAAAACCGTCGCAGCGAACAACTCCGATTGCATGTCCCCGTTTGCGCGAACCATCGGTTGCCCGCCGCCCGCAAGGTCAATGAGCGATAGCCGCCGATGCCCGAGGGCGATGCCATCGGCAATGTAGCGCCCTTCGCCATCGGGACCGCGGTGAGCCATCGCGTCGCACATGGCTTTGAGCGTCACATAATCTGCTCCGCTTCCCTCCGCCTTCGTGAAACCGCAAATGCCGCACACTGCCATTCCTTCCCGATACGCTCATTAGACGCCAGAATCATCGTAGGTATGCTGTGTTGCTGTGACGTTTCCCCAACGTTACGGCTTCGTTACCGGAAAACCGGAAAGGCGCACCCCCTCGATCTTCCCGTAATAATCACGGTGGATTGTTATGCAGACCGCCATGTGAGCATTGCTGTCCGATGGCGGTGCCGAGGAACGGGGGTGACATGAACCCGAGGTTTACCGGGGCGAAGGCGATAGGAGCCATTTCGACCTGGGCGCTTACGCATGTCTTCCACCGTCCTGCAGCCAACTTTCCCGGCAAAATCGGCCTGTATGTGGACCCGATGCTCATCGCAAACCTGAGGACGCGGTTGAACGAGGGATCGGTCGTGGTCGTGGGCACGAACGGCAAGACCACGGTGACGAACCTGCTTGCCAACGCATTCGAGGCAGCGGGTAAAACCGTTGCCTGCAATCGGACGGGCGCGAACCTCGATTCCGGCGTCGCCACGGCTCTCCTTCACACCACCGAAGCCGATTGGGGCATTCTCGAAAGCGACGAACTCTGGCTCGCGAAAGCCCTGCCCCAGCTCCAGTCCAATTACGTGGTGCTGCTCAACCTCTTCCGCGACCAGCTCGACCGCATGGGGGAAATCGAGCATATCCAGGAATCCATTTCGCGCGCCTTAGCATCTTCACCTGCGACAACGCTCGTATATAACGCCGACGACCCCCTTTGCCAAGCCATCGCGGATTGCGCTCCGAACCGATGCATTCCCTTCGGCATAGACGAGGAGCTCGGGCTTGCCCAGAACACCGTGACGGACGCAAGCATGTGCCAGCATTGCGACTCGCTGCTTGAATATGCGTGGCGCCAATACGGGCAACTCGGTTCGTTCGCGTGCCCGAACTGCGGGTTTGAAAGAAGGCATCCCGCATATGCGGCGTGCGACGTCGCGCTCTCCGAGGCTGAATCGACATTCACCCTTCGAAGCGCATCGCGCAATGCCCGGGTGAGCATGCCGTTTTCGGGCGCATACCTGCTCTACAACGTGCTAGCCGCATACACCGTTGCCGATTGCTGCGGCATTCCCCTCTCCTCCGTCGACGCAGCCGTCCATTCATTCGCGCCGCAAAACGGCCGGCTGCAACGCTATGAAATCGACGGGCGGCATATCTTGCTCAACCTCGCGAAGAACCCGACCGGTTTTAACCAGAACTTGCGCATCGTCGAAAACACGCCCGGACCCAAGGCGGTCGCGTTCTTCATCAACGACAAGGAAGCCGACGGGCACGACGTGTCTTGGCTTTGGGATGTCGACTTCCAGGAGCTCGCGGAATGCGAGGGCCTCACCGCATATGCGGGTGGCATCAGGCGAAACGACATGCAAGTACGCCTGAAGTATGCGGGCATCGACGCAGAACTCGTCGATGGAGCCCACGATTTCCTGGCCAAGACGAGCAACCTGCCAGCGGACACCAGCCTTTTCCTTATCGCGAACTACACGGCCCTTCCCGCAGTGAAAGCCGAACTCGACAGGCAGGCAGATGAGTCGCAGAACGTATCTTCGACTCATTTCCAGGAAGAGGTCCCGGGCGTGGATGAGTCGCAGAACGTATCTCTGACTCATTTCCAGGAAGAAATCTCGGGTATGGATCGCGATGCGGGAAATGAGTCGGAGATACGTTCTGTGACTCATCCCGAAAAGCTTACGATCGTGCACTTGTATCCCGAGCTGTTGAACCTGTACGGCGATGGCGGCAACGTCACCATACTTGCAGAGCGCGCCCGGAGGCGCGGTATTGCGGTGGAAATCGTGCGTGTAAGCCACGGGCAGACAGTCGATCTCGGTAATGCCGACATCGTCTTCCTCGGCGGCGGGCCCGACCGAGAACAGCATCTGGCATCGATCGACCTGCTTGCACAAGCCGACAACCTGCGCGCATACGTCGAGGACGACGGCGTGCTTCTTGCCATCTGCGGCGGGTACCAGATACTCGGACGTGAATGGTTGCTCGCCGACGAAATCGTTCCCGGTCTGGGCATCGTCGACATCACGACAAGGCGGGCCGAAGGCGGCTCGCACAACCGTCTGGTCGGCAATATCGCGCTGCACTCCGCGCTGGCAAGCATGCCGGTTGTCGGCTATGAGAACCATGCTGGCCGCACGTCTCTGGGAGCTGGATGCCAGCCGTTCGGGCGCGTGGTCGGAGCCCACGGCAAGGGGAACAACGACACAGACAAGGCGGATGGCATCCTGTACCGCAACGTCGTAGGCACGTACCTACATGGCCCGCTTTTGGCGAAGAACCCCGAGGTAGCCGACCATCTGATTCAACGCGCACTCGCACGCTGCGCCCAAAAGAAAGGCCTGCCTGCCCCGACGCTCCTCTCGCTCGACGATACCATCGAACAAGCTGCGAATACGTTCATGCGCGCCCACCTGGGCTTGCGGTAAACCACAAGGCAAAACCCGTGGCTCACCGCGCTATCGCTCGTTATCGCTTTGGCAAGTCCTGGAGCGCCACCACGTGCAAGCCGTCTTCACGGGCCACTTCCATCGCAGCCGTCAGAGCCTGAGCCGCCGCGATCGTCGTGGCATACGCGACGCCGTGGCGCACCGCGAGCAAGCGCAGCTTGTACCCATCGCCGCGCGATCCGTGGCCAAACGGCGTGTTCACCATGAGCTGTACCTCGCCGTCGGATATCATGTCGGCGATGTTCGGATGGCCCTCGCTCACCTTTTTCACTTTCCGACAGGGCACGCCCGAGGCCGTAAGCGTCTTGGCCGTTCCCCCCGTGCTTACCACGTTGAACCCAAGCCGGGCAAAGTCGCGGGCAATCGACATGATGGCGCGCTTGTCGCGGTCGGCAACGCTGATGAACACCGAACCGCTAAGCGGCAAATCGTAAGAAATGGCAAGCTGCGTTTTCGCATATGCCGCAGGGAAGATAGGCGCTATTCCCATCACTTCCCCGGTCGACTTCATTTCGGGACCTAACACGACATCCGACCCCGGGAACCTCCCGAAGGGCATCACCGCTTCCTTGACGGCACAGTACCCCAAATCGAGGTCGTCGGGCGGCAATTCCATATCGGCAAGCCGCTCGCCCGCCATCACACGCGCGGCAACTTTTGCAAGCGCCACGCCGGTGGCCTTCGAGGCGAAGGGAACAGTGCGGCTTGCACGGGGGTTGGCTTCTATGACGTAAACCACTTGGTCTTTCACCGCGAATTGGATATTCAGCAGGCCCTGCACGCCGATGTTCATCGCCAGCCGCCAAGCGATATCCCGTAATTTCTGGATGAGGGCATCCGACAACGAGAACGGCGGAATGCAGCAGGCCGAATCGCCTGAATGGATGCCCGCCTCCTCGATATGCTCGAGCACGCCGCCGATGTAAACGTCTTCCCCATCGCAGATGCAATCGAGGTCGACCTCGACGGCCGATTCCAGGAATTTGTCGAGGTAAACGGGGTGGTCCGGCGAAATCTTCGCGGCCTCCCCCATATAGCGGCGCAGCTGGTTCGCGTCATACACGATGGCCATGCCCCTGCCGCCCAGCACGTAACTCGGACGCACCAACAACGGAAATCCGATACGCTCGGCGACGCGAACAGCCTCATCGGGCGTGGAAGCATCTCCCGAAGGCGGATACGCGATTCCCAGGCAATCGAGCATGGCGGCGAAGCGGTCGCGATCCTCCGCCAGGTCGATGGCATCGGCCCCAGTGCCCATCAACGGCACGCCGGCTTCCTCCAGAGCGCGTGCAAGCTTTAGCGGCGTTTGCCCGCCGAGCGTGGCAATTACCCCATCCGGCTGCTCGGCGTCGATAATGTCCATGACATCCTCGAAGGTTAGCGGCTCAAAGTACAGCTTATCGGAGGTGTCGTAATCGGTTGAGACCGTCTCGGGGTTGCAGTTCACCATGATGGTCTCGTACCCCGCCTCCGACAAGGCGTAGCAGGCGTGAACGCAGCAATAGTCGAACTCGATTCCCTGCCCGATGCGGTTCGGCCCAGCACCCAGGATAAGGGCTTTCGGACGCGCACTCGCCGGCTGCATCGGGGAATGAGTCAGAGAACGTATCTTTGACTCATTTTCAGAATGAGCGTGCTTGCTAGGAACGTACTGCGGAAAATGAGTCGAAGATACGTTCTCTGACTCATTCTGATTGGTGCCTATCTCGGTTTCGGCTGCGTCATAGGTCTTGTAGTGGTAGGCAGTTGCGCTCGCAAATTCCGCGGCGCAGGTGTCGACAGTCTTGAAAGCCGGAATTACCCCGAGCGCCTTGCGGCGGGTGCGCACGACGATTTCGCTCGAATGCGTAAGGTACGCTATCTGCGCGTCCGAAAGGCCATACCGTTTTGCAACCCGGAAATCCTCGGCATCCATTCCATCGACGCGGGCGCCGCGAAGCGCCTCCTGCACAGCCACGACGTCGGCCATCCGGTCGAGGAAAAACCGATCGATTCCCGTAAGCTGGTGGATGTCGGCGGGCGTCCAACCGCAACGGAGCGCACACCCCACATACACGATACGATCGCAGGTCGGACGCGCAAGCAGCTCCGCGTATCCTTCTTTGGTTTCGGAAGCGCGCACATGCCCGTCCACGCCAAGCCCAGCTCGGCCGTTTTCCAGGGACCGCAACGCTTTGCCCAGGGCTTCTTCGAAGGTCCGCCCGATGGCCATCACTTCGCCGACAGCCTTCATGCGCGTAGAAAGCGTGTCGTCGGAATCCCGAAACTTCTCGAACGCGAACCGCGGCGTCTTCACCACGCAGTAGTCGATGCTCGGTTCGAAGCAAGAAGAGGTCGTCCTCGTGATATCGTTCACGATTTCAGGCAGGGTATATCCAACCGCGAGCCGGGCGGCAACCTTTGCAATGGGAAATCCCGTCGCTTTCGAGGCGAGGGCCGATGAGCGGGACACGCGCGGGTTCATCTCGATAATCACCATGCGCCCATCACTGGGATTCACGGCAAATTGCACGTTCGAGCCGCCGGTTTCGACGCCCACCTTCTCCAGGACGGCCAGCGATGCGGCACGCATACGCTGGTATTCCACATCGGAAAGCGTCTGCGCGGGAGCGACCGTAATGGAATCGCCCGTGTGCACGCCCATAGGGTCGAGGTTTTCAATCGAGCACACAACGATGCCGTTTCCCGCGGCATCGCGCACGACTTCCATTTCGAATTCCTTCCAACCCTCGATGCTCTCTTCCACCAGCACCTCGCCCGCGGGAGACAATTGGATGCCCTGCGACACAATGCGTATCAGCTCATCCCTGCGGCGGGCTATGCCACCGCCCGCTCCGCCAAGCGTAAACGAGGGACGCAGCACCACCGGATATCCAATCTCGTCCACGATGTCCAGCGCATCTTCAACCGAATACGCATAACCCGAGCGCGCCGTCTGAATGCCGAGTTCAGCCATGCATTCGTTGAAAAGCTTGCGGTCTTCACCGCGGCGGATCGTCGCCAAGTCGCAGCCGATCATCTGAACGCCATGTCGCTCAAGTACTCCGGACTCGGCCAATTCGACCGCTACGTTCAGCGCCGTTTGCCCACCGAGGGTCGGCAAGAGCGCGTCCGGCTTTTCCTTCGCGATAATCTTCTCCACGAACGGCGCCGTAATAGGCTCGACGTACGTACGGTCGGCGAGGCCGGGATCGGTCATGATAGTAGCCGGATTGCTGTTTACCAGCACGACCCGATATCCCTCTTCGCGCAGCACCTTGCATGCCTGCGCACCCGAATAATCGAACTCGCACGCCTGGCCAATCACGATGGGCCCAGACCCAATTACCAGGATGGTCTGTATATCGTCTCTTCTCGGCATGCCTAGAACCTCCATCCTTCCAGGCGGTCTTGCGCGATATCGATATCCAAGTAGTCGTTCCACCCGTCCATCAGGCGCGTGAAAGCGGTGAACAGATAATGGGAATCCGTCGGCCCAGGACTCGCTTCCGGGTGATACTGCACGGAGAATGCCGGGATATCCATGAATGCGATGCCCTCGGCCGTGCCATCGTTCAGATTCACATGCGTAAGGCGTATGCGCCCATACCGGGGATTGTCCACCACCGTACAGGCAGGGAAATG
>JAUNCA010000080.1:8216-9740 GCA_030526775.1 Coriobacteriia bacterium
AGTCAGAGAATGAGTCAGAGAACGTATCTTTGACTCATTTTCCGCAATGTTTTCCCAGTAAGCAGGCGCATTCTGAAAATGAGTCGAAGATACGTTCTCCGACTCATTCGCGGGCTTGCCGAGGGTGGGGAAGACTAGGTTGAAACCGTGGTTTTGCGCCGTTATCTCCACGCGACCGGTCAGCAAGTTCACCACGGGCTGATTCCCGCCATGATGCCCGAATTTCAGCTTCTCCATGCGCGCGCCCGCGGCCTTGCAAATCATCTGGTGGCCAAGGCAAATGCCGAATATCGGCACGTTCCCAAGCAGCACCTGCACCTGCTCGTACGTGTCTCGCACAGCATCCGGGTCGCCGGGCCCATTCGATAGGAAAACGCCATCGGGATTCTGCGCAAGCACCTCTGAGGCGGGCGTGTCCCAGGGCACGACCAAAACCTCGCAACCAGCCCGTACAAGCCCCTCCAAAATCGAGCGCTTCACCCCGCAATCGTAGGCGACGACGCGATACCGCGCAGGAGCAGCCGGAGCGAGCGCGAAGGCCTTCTTCGCAGGCACACCCTCGGCCGAAAACGGAAACGGTTGCTTGCACGAAACCGTGCGCGCCAGGTTCACTCCCACAATCGAAGGGCTCGACTTCACCTTGGCCAGCAGGCTAGCAACATCGAGGTCTTCGGTCGAAACCCCCGCGCGCATGGCGCCGAAATCGCGCACATGTCGAACCAGGGCACGCGTATCGATTCCCTCAATGGCCACAACCCCCTCGCGGCGCAGGTATTCGGGAAATGTCAAGTCGCTCCTCCAATTCGATGGCGTAAAGCACATGTCACGCACGACCAGCGCTCGAAGCGCCGGATGCTCTGCCTGGGCGTCTTCGAGGCATACGCCATAGTTGCCTATCTGGGGATACGTCATGACCACGATTTGTCCCGCATACGAGGGATCGGTGGCAACCTCCAAATATCCCTCGATGGACGTGTTGAAGCAGATCTCCCCGAACGCCTCGCCCGCCGACCCGCAGGCTGTCCCAAAATACGCAGTTCCGTCCTCCAGAACGAGTAGCGCCTTCTTTATCTGCGGCTTCGACGTCGCCGCCAGCATTTTCCGCGCAAGCTCTCCCACCGTTTCCTCCTCGAACTCATAAAAAGGGACAGTCCCCTTTTATGAAAAACTCCCTACGGGGTAATCCCCGCTGAAACAGGCATCGCAGAAGCCGCTGTGCTCAGCGCGAATAGCTTTATGCAATCCGCGCAAGCTTATGAACGCCAAGCTGTCGCACCCGAGATATGCGCACGTTTCCTCATGCGACAAGTTGGCGCTAATAAGCTGGTCTTTCGTGGCGGTATCGATGCCGTAATAACATGGCCAGAGCACCTCGGGAGACACGATGCGCAGGTGAACTTCGGTCGCACCGGCGCCGCGGAGCATCTCCACGAGCTGTTTTGCGGTATTGCCTCGAACGATGCTGTCGTCGATCACGACAAGGCGCTTCCCGCGAATGATACTCGGAAGCGGATTGAGCTTAAT
>JAUNCA010000007.1:0-20230 GCA_030526775.1 Coriobacteriia bacterium
TTTCCCAGTTCTTCACGTTTTCCTTGATTTCGGCCTGCATGGCGCGCACCTTGTGGTTGGCGCCGCCGTGCTTCGCGCCCTTCAAGCTACCGATGGCCGCCGCGTACGCGGAATACGGATCGGTATCGGCAGAAGACAGCACACGGCAGGTGAACGTGGAGTTGTTACCGCCGCCATGTTCGGCATGCAAGGTCATGAGGACGTCGAGCATGCGTGCCTCTTCCGGTGTGAACTGCCGGTCGGGGCGCAGCATGGACAGGATGGTCTCGGCGGTATCCTGGCCCGGAATAAACGGGTGGATAATCATCGAGCCGTTGTTGAACTTCGCCTGCTTGGCATACCACGCAAGCACCATGATGCGCGGCAGGCGCGACAGCAGCGAAATGGCGGTCATCATCTCGTTGCGATAGCTGCGATCCTCGGGATTCGGCGCCGTCGCATACAGCAGGAGCACCGAGCGGGCCAGGCAGTTCATGATGTTCACCGAGGTCGTACCCATAATCAGGTGCTCGGTGAAACCGTTGGGCAGCTCGCGCTGCTCATCGATGGCAGCCTCGAACAGCAGCAATTCCTCGCGCGTGGGAAGCTTGCCGCACATCAGCAGGTACGCGACTTCCTCGAACCCGAATCGGCCCTCGCCGAATACGTTTTCCACGAGGTCTTCGATGTCATAACCGCGGAAGGTCAGGTGTCCTTCTGCCGGCATCTTGCGGTCGTCGGAAATCACGTAACCGTGAACGTTGGAGATATTGGTAACGCCAGCCACCACGCCCGTACCGTCGGCATTGCGCAAGCCGCGCTTCACCCGCGGTCGGGTGAAGAAACACGGGTCGATGGCGTTCGCTTCTGCGAGATGGGCATATAGGCTGGAAAAACGATCTTCCATGGAGTTCCTCCTTAACACATGAGCGTCCATTGTACTCCAGCCTCATGGAGTGCGCGTCTTTATGGCGCTATTCTCCATAGTCGAACTCAACGAATCGCGCGGATGAGTCAATTACCCCTGGGGTGTTTGACTCATTCGGCGCGGTGGTCGCGGTTCAGAAGCATTTGCTCGACGTAGATCTTGGACGCAAGCGAGTTCGCGAATACCAGGTAGGCACGGTCGACCTCGGTGATCTCCGCAGCGTCCGCCACAACGAGGCCGAAAGAGCCCGGCTCCTCGCGCATGGTCAGATGGCCCATCTCGCCGGCGGGCGAACCCCCGCAGAACAGTGTGCGCAGGCTACCTTCGAAGAGCTCGATGAAACGGTCGTACACGTCGGGCACCTGGAAGCGGTGCTGCACGTCGATAGCCACCAGTCGCTCGATCTCGCTCATCGAGTACATGCGCTTCGCCAGGCATACCAGGATAAGGTACGCAACATGAAGTGGCTGATACCGCTTGGCCTCGGGTTGGGGCACTAGGCGCATCTTCACGTAGTTGTTCACCATAGACGAGGTGAGCGGCTTCTCGGAGGGAAGCGCGAATAGCTCCATCTGCTTGCCCACATAGCCGATGAGCTGGTCCATATACAGCGGGATGTCGGGGATTTCCGCAAAACGCGGCAGGTGCAGGTCTGCGATGGCCGCGCAATATGCCGACCAGTCATAGGCCAGATACTCGCAATCCTGGTTTTCGGTGCGCTTGGTCGCCATGGCGTTCACCCTCTTGCCAATACCGCGGCGCGACACATCGGGTTCAATACCATTCCGATGTTCTACGCCGGCTTACTGTCAACATCTCCTACAGCACATGATATTACATACCAAGCCGTTTCCTAGTATTAATTACTAGATTATGCCCGGATATCGAATTGTGGGCGCGATATCGTTACTCGGTCTATGCGCGTTGGATGACGCGACGGCCGGACCACTCGTATTCGCTCGAGTCGATGCTCACGCTGGCAAGCGCTTCGCGGTTGAGCTCGCATCCCAGGCCATAGGGTGCCTCGGGCGGGTTCAGCAGCAAATTGCCATCCTCCAGCTGAAGTGGCGGCGTGGTGATGTCCGTCGCGAAATACCGCGCGGTGTCGTTGATGTCGCCGGGCAGGTGAACATCGGGCAGCAAACCGAACGCTGCATGGAGGCGCTTGGAGATGCCGGTGTCGAACATGCCGCCCATCCACACCTCGGCCTCGCGGGCACGCGCCGCCCGGTAGAACTGAAGCGCCGGCAGAATCCCGCCGAACTTGCCGATTTTCAGCACATATCCGCGGAGGTAGCGCGTGGTAAGGGCAAGGCGCATGTCCTCGTCGGTGATGATGGACTCATCGAGGAAGAGCGTGGTCTTCATCTGGTACTGCAGGGTGCTCAGGCGCTTGAAGATGTCGATCTTGGCCTTCGGCTCGTAGTCGCGCACCAGGGGCTCCTCGATTCCGGCACAGCCCAAAGAGTCGAGCCGCCGGAGGATGCTGAGGTCAACTTCGGTGTAGCTCTGGTTCGCATCGAGGATAATCGCGGCATCGGGAACCGCCGTCCGCACAGCGTGGGCGCGCTTGAAGTCGTCGCCGGGGGCTATCTTCAGCTTGATGCGCCGATACCCCTGCTCGACCGCCTCTTCCGCCATACGCACGGCCTCTTCCACCGGAACGAGCCCGATAACCGCGCCACCCGGAGCCATGCCCGGCGGACACGGCTCGGCATCGCGCCAACCGGCCCACTGTTTCTTCGCCCCAATGAGCTCGGCCATAGTCTTCTTCGCGCGCTTGCCGTAGAGGTCCCACAACGCAGTTTCCAACGCGGCAATGGCCATCCGATGGTCCTCGGCACCAGGGCACGTGGCCAAAGAGGCATAGGCCTCCTGCGGATGCAGGTACATATCCTGCAGCACGCGACCGATAGCGTGCTTCTTCAGGAACTCCAGGTCGTCCGCGATGGTTTCGGGAAGATACCAATCAGTGGAAAACGCCACGTCCTCGCCAATGCCAATCTCACCGGACGCATCGACGACCTCGACGATAATCGACTCGCGCTCCGTCAGCTCCGCCTTCGCGGTCCTCACCGGATGCACGAACGGCTGCGAAATGTGGTGCACAACGACGCTTTTCACATCCAGATAGCACTCGGCTTGCTCCTTCAGCTTTGCCCGATCGATCTTGCCGATGCCATGCCGCGGGAAGGCGTCCACCACGAACAACCGGTCCGGCTGGTAGATGCGCGCGAGCTTCTCGCGCGCCTGCGCGTGCACTTCGCGGGAAAGCTTCAGCGCATTCGCCGGGCCCACATCCGAATCGGCCATCTCGACCATCGCCACCGGACGCCTACCCCAAGTGGCATCTTCGGCACCGTACACGTACGCATCGGTAACGCCGGGGATCTCAAGCAGCTTGCGACGAATCTCCTCGGGGTACACGTTCTCGCCGCCCGACACGAACATGTCATCGGTGCGCTCTTCGATGGTAATCGAACGACCCTGCACCGTGGCGGTATCTCCCGTGATGAAATACCCATCCCCCGTAGCCGCATGCTTCGCCCCCGCATAGCCCCGGAACACGCCCGGGCCGCGGATGCCCAGCTGACCGCGCCCGTAGTCGTCGGGGTCAACCACGCAGGCATCGTAGCCGGGAAGCAGGAAGAGCATCTTGCCGTCGTTTTCGTCGATGGGGCAAAACGCCACGAGGCTCGAGGTTTCGGTCATGCCGTAGCTCGACACCACCGGCAAGCCCAATTCCTGGGCTGCCGCAATGGTCTTCGGATTCGGCGCGGCACCACCGAGCAGCATGCACTTGTACGCGCGCAGCGTATCCGCACCGCCATGCACGCCCTTGTCCGACCATTCCATGAGGTCACGCAGGGTCTTGTCCACCACCGAGATATGGGTCGCATGGAACTTCTGGGCATCGGCCATAATCTTCGGCGCCTCGAAGCGGCGATACAGCAAGAACGGCGTGCCGTTCAGGATGGAGCGCACGAGTATCTGGAACCCGCCGATGTGGTACAGCGGCAGGCAGAGTTGCCAAAGCGTCCTCACTCCAGCACCGAGCATGCTGTTGAAGGCCCGCGCGGAACCCACCAGGTTCGCCTCGGATAGCTGGGCGGCTTTCGCGCGCCCGGTCGTGCCCGACGTGAACATGATGAGCGACTGGTCGGGCTGATGCGTGAGCGCCGCCGCGCGCTGTGCGTTGTGCACCAGCTCGCGGGGTGTTTCCACCTTGTGCCCGAGCGCGATCATCTCGTGAATGTCGCCCTCGGTAAGCAGCACTGGCGCGATTCCCGAAGCGTCCTCTATCGTGGAAAGGCGCTCGTCCTTCTCGTCTTCCTTCAGCCGGTGGTTGAGCGTGATAAGCCGGAAGCCGCCATACCAGCACGCCAGGATAAGGTAGATGAACGCCGGGCAGTTATCCATGTCGGACGCAACGTAGTCGCCGCGTTTCACGCCCTCGCGCGCCATCTGGCGCATCAGTGCCATCGCAGCAACACGCGTCTGACCATAGGTTATGGCATGCTCGCGCTTCCGCGGCGCATCGCCCTCCTCGCTCTCCGTGAAGCGGAAGAACACCGCATCCCCGCTATGGCGTACCGTTTCCTCAAACGCTCTAATCACGACAGCTCCCGTTCCGTCACTATTACGGCAAGCGCGGCCACTTGCTGAAGTCGGGCGTGCGCTTCTCCTTGAAAGCGTCACGACCCTCCATTGCCTCTTCGGTCGTGTAATACAGCATGGTCGCGTCGCCGCCAAGCTGCTGCAGGCCGGCAAGTCCATCGGTCGCCGCGTTGAAGCTCGCCTTCATGAAGCGAATGGCGGTCGGTGACATCATCATGATGCGGCGCGCCCACGCCACGCACGTGTCCTCGAGCTCCTCGAACGGCACCACCTTGTTGATGAGCCCCATCTCGAGCGCTTCCTGCGCGGTGTACTGCTCGCAGAGGTACCAGATCTCGCGCGCCTTCTTCTGCCCCACCATGGCCGCGAGCAGGCCCGCGCCATACCCGGCATCGAAGCTGCCGACCTTCGGGCCGGTCTGCCCGAACTTGGCGGTCTCGGCCGCAATGGTAAGGTCGCACACCATGGTGAGGATGTTGCCGCCGCCGATGGCATAGCCGTTCACCATCGCGATGACGGGCTTGGGCACCACGCGGATGAGCCGCTGCAGGTCGAGCACGTTCAGGCGCGGAATGCCCTCTTGCCCCACGTAGCCGCCGCGGCCGCGGACCTTCTGGTCACCGCCCGAGCAGAACGCCTCGTCCTCATGACGGCCGCCGTGGTTCGCGCCGGTGAGCAGGATGACGCCGATGGACGAATCGTCGCGCGCCCGGCTGAACGCGTCGAACATCTCCTGGTTGGTCAACGGCGTGAACGCGTTGCGGCGCTCGGGCCGGTTGATGGTGATCTTCGCGATCCCATCGAAGGTCTCGTAGAAGATCTCCTGATAGTTACCCTCGTTTTTCCAGTCGTAGTTCGACATGTCCGTCCCCTCTCGAAATCATAAAAAGGGACAGTCCTTTTTATGATTTTTCCTCGCTTGTTCGGTTATGCATTATGTTACGTCATGTCGGGGGTGAAAAGGGGAAAGCTTTCCTCTTGCCTTTGATTGCTACGCATGTTCTCCTGTGCCAGACGTCCTTCGCCGTGGATGGAACATCGTTCCCGAAGGCATGGCAAAACTCGGAATAACGCTAAAGCCACATGGAGATGATTGGCCTTCGGATGAAGAGCTTTACGCCCAAGCGCTTGAAGAGCGCCTGCAGGAAAGGTGCTACTCATGAGCGAGAAGGCAATCACGATGGTGGTCGATACCAATGTTTGGCTTGACAACTATTTGCATAATCGGGACGGCTACGAAGCTGCGCGCAACTTTTTTAACCTGCTTTCGTCGCTCGATATACGCCCCCTGTATTCAGCTGCGACCCTAAAAGACGTCTTTTACATAATCGCAAGTAGCCTGAAAACCGAAATCCACCGCGAGGGCAGCACGCTCACCAAAGGCGATACGTTGGCTATTCGTGAAATCGCTTGGGCGTGTGTCGAAAACATGCGTGAACTGGGGACTGCGGTGTGCGTGGACGAAGCCGACCTGTGGCTCGCGTGTAAGTACCGCCGCCTGCATGGAGACCTAGAAGACAACCTGGTATTGGCGGCAGCCGAACGCGTCCATGCCGACTACCTGGTAACATCCGACGCCCAGCTCATCCGCAAGTCAACAGTCGCGGCATTCACTCCCGCCGACATGGCGACCTTCCTGAAGACGCGCGCCGAATTGGTTTAGGCTGACACGAAACGGGACTAAAGCAGCCCGAATTCATACGGCTTGTCGCACTGCGGGGCGGAAAGGGAGCAGTTCTTGCGGCAGAGGGTGCAAATACCAGCCGCATATGAATCCGAAGCGATCTCTTCTTCATACCAGGAGTTCTCTTCTGAATACTGCTCGGAATAGCCTTCGTCAGCCGGCTTTTCGTATTGTTCTGCAGCCTGGTCTTGCTGCATGTCTGCATCCTGGCTCGACGCAGCGTTCTCATCCGCCGCGCGCTGGCGCTTGCGCTTACGCGCTCGCTCCTCCTGCCGTTTCTGCTCTTGAACGACCTGGTCGTCTTCGCGATACGGCCGGTCTGCCACACTGGGCTGTTGCTGAGCCGCTTCCTGCTCGAGTGCTTCCTTCTCTTCGGTCGCCGCAGCCAAGCTCTGGGCCGTCGCCTGCTGCACCGACAGCGATTGCATGCCCGAAACGCCCAACGCGACAGCACCGAGCGTTGCCACGCCCTTCACGCCGAAACCGATGGCCTGGCGGCGTGCAGGGTTGTACTCGATTCGCAAGGTCGAAGCAAGCGATGCCCAGTGGGAAGTGAGGTGCACCACAACGAGGATGCACAGCGCATAGGACGAGAACGTATGCAGCGCCTTCCACACGAGGTACGAACCCGCCATCGAAAAGCCAAACGATGCCAGAATCTGGCTAATCGCAGCGGAGCTTACGCCAAGCAATAGCATGCACACCCCAAGCGCGATACCTATAACCGCCTTGAAGCGCCTGCGAGTTGGAAGCTTGCCCGTCCTCGCCGCTTTCACCGTGCTCGACATCCAGGTTCGGGAAAACAGCAAGTGCGCCACGATGGTCGCAAAGAACGCGAAGCCCACAACCTCGTGCAGGAAATCACCCGTGTATTGGATGAACATCTCGAAGACCAACATGATTGACAGCACTGCATCGAAAGCAATTCGGGTCGTTTTCTTCATCCGCGCCATAACACCCTTTCCACCAGCTCAACGTTGCTTAGGCTGAAGAATAAGAAGGGCACCTGAAAATGGCCTGAAATCGCAATGTCATGTTTTACCTTGGAACAAAAGGGAGGTTCCGGGCGAACCATTCGCCCGGAACCTCCCTTCTGAAAGCGGCGGCGGAGCCGCAAGACGCTAGAAGAAGATACCCACCGACAGGTACAGGATGTAGAACACGAAGCGACCAGCGAGCACGCCTACCAGCGCGAGCGCGACAGCGCCGATAAGGGAGCCGCGGGATTCGCCACCGTTACACGCCTTGAAGAGCAGGCCGAATGCAACCACCAAGGCGATAATCGCCACAATAACGCACCCCATGGCCTGGCCGACAAGAACAGCACCCGATGCGATGGCGGTTTGCAGGCCATTGGCGCCGACAACCATCATCGCCAAGCCAAGCACGGCAAGCACGAGGCCGACGCCGGCAAGACCTAGGACCGTACCCTTGAAACCCACAGCTAACGCATCGTCAAACCCATCTGCAAACGAAAGCACGAAGGCGCCCATTACCGCGCCGCCCAGCAGCGCATAGCCCAGCATTTGGGCCACCGGCCACGGGGAATCCCAGGTAGGAACCGTAGGCAGACTGTACGCCATGCCCATCGCCGCGGCGAACGCCGCAGCCAGCACAGCGAGTACGGCCAAGAATCCCTTGCGGGAACCCTCGCTCAACTTGCCGGTAAACGCCAGGATGGCATAAACGATCATCGCAACGGCAAACAACGAGGCCACACACAGCTCGTTGGAGAGCGGCGATCTGCCGATGCCCGCAAACACGTTCATGGCGTTCATCGGGTTGGCCAGGTGGAAGAACGCTGCCACAAAGCCCACCAGCACCACGACCGTGGGAACGAGCGTGGCCTTATCGATAGCACGGGCTTTTTCTTCGGTGAAGCTCGTCTTAAAGAAGGCTATCGCAAGTGCGATAAACGCACCGGCACCAATTGATGCCAGCGTCGTAAACAACGCCAGGGGGAGTTCATGCAATGCTGCATCCATGTTAGTTCACCTCCACGAGGTTCGAGAGATGCACCTCGGTGCTACCAGAGGGCCTCATGTTCGGACATTGCTTGATGTAGAGGTTGGGCTGCGTGTAATCCACCGTTGGCAGCGGCGCCACCTCAGCGCGCTCCTCGGTGTTCGGCAGCTCGTCAATGGGGCCGAAGAACAGTGCGCGGCCCGAGCAGCTCTCGACACAGATGGGTTGGAGACCCTGCGCCACGCGGTCTTTGCAGCCGTCGCACTTCATGGAATGCCCGGCCTCACGGCTCACATGCGGTGCATTGTACGGGCAGGCCATCGCGCAGTAGCCGCAGCCGATGCACTTGGTTACATCCACGGAAACGATACCGTTCTCGTCCTTGTGCATAGCGCCCGTGGGGCATGCCCGCGTGCAAGCGGGGTTATCGCAATGCTGGCAGGAAATGGAGAGGTAATACGTGAAGGTATCGCAGGTCCACTGACCGGCCTCATCCTGCTGCCAGCCGCCACCCTCCATCTCGTACACATGGCGGTATGAGAATTCCACCGGCAGGTTATTGTAGTCCTTGCATGCCAGCTCGCAGGTTCGGCAACCCGTACAACGGCTGGCGTCATAGAAGAATCCGTATTGGGTCATGATTACGCCTTCGCTTTCTCAACCTGGCAAATGCCGCTCTGCTGGCCAGTCGCCTTGGAAATGGGGTTCACATGGCGGCTCGTGAGGGTGTTGATGCAGCCGCCATGATCCACGCCCTGGTCATCCGGGTCATACCAACCGCCCTCGGGAAGTGCCACCGTGCCGGGAATGATGCGGTTCGTCACCTTCGCAAGGATGTGAACCACACCACGGTCGGTGGTCACGTTTACGTAGTCGTTGTCCGCAATACCGCGCGGCTCGGCATCGGCCGGATTAATCCACAGCTGGTGTGCAGACGCCTTCTGGATAACCTCGTTGTTCGTGTAGGTCGAATGCGTATGCGCACGATAATGGAAGCTCGTCAGCTGCAGCGGACGTTCCTCGGTCTGTGTGCCGGGACCCTCGAATCCAGGGAAGTACACCGGAATCGGATAAATGGCTTCGCCTTCGGGAAGCTTCCAGGTCTTCGCGAGTTCAGCAAGTTCAGGAGCGTAAACCTGAATCTTGCCAGTGGCTGTGGCAAGCGGGTTGGCCGCAGGATCCTCGATATACGGATCTATGCTCGTATCGATCTCCACGTCACGCTTGTACATGCCCATCTTCACGCCCTCGTCATAGGTAGGCAGACCGTCTACCTGCTCGCGCAGCTCGTTGTAGAGCTTGCGGCACCAATCCTCGCGCGTTAAACCGCCTTCGGAGTATTCCTCATACACGCCCAGGCGCTTCGCGAGCTCGCCGCACACCTCGTAAACCTCGCGACGCTCGTACATGGGCTCGCGAATGGGCTGTCCGAACCAGATACCCAGGCTGTCATTCATCTCGCCGGCTGCGGAAAGCGAGTAGGTTTCCTGCGGGGTAAGGTCGGGCAAGATGATGTCCGCGAACTTGGCCGACGGCGTCATGAACACGTCGTAGCACAGGATGAACTCGCACAGCGATTCGTCACGCAGCACTTCGGTGGTGAAGTTGATGTCGCCGTTCTGGTTGGCAGGCATGTTGTTGCCGTAGTTCACGAGCATCTTGATGCTGCTCTTCAGGCGATCGCCGCCCTTAATGCCGTGCTCTTCGGCCGTCAGCGACGGACCGTCTTTGATGGCCTCGACCCACAGGAAGTTCGGGAACTGCTCGGGGATGGGGTTGTCGCCCGTCGGCAGCGTGGGCAGCGGGAAACCCGTGTTGCCCTCGTGCGTGCCGGAGTTCGTGCCCGGCTTGCCCACCTGGCCAACCAGCTGCGGAAGCAGCATGACGGCACGCGACGCATAGTCGCCGTTAGCATGGCGCTGCATGCCCCAACCCTGTGCCACGAACAGCGGCTTAGCCTCGCCGATTTCCTTTGCAAGCTGCTTGATGCGCGCTTCGGGAATACCGGTAATCTCGGATGCCCAAGCCGTGGTCTTCTCGACCTTGTCGTAACCCGTGCCCATAATGTAAGCGTAATACGAGGAATTCTTCGGCGCGCCCTTTGGCAGCGTATCCTCGGTGTAGCCCACGCAATATTTCTTCAGGAAGTCGTGGTCGGTGAGCTTGAGCTCCTCGAGCTCGTGCGCGATGCCGGCCACGAGCGCGGCATCGGTGCCGGGACGGATGGGAATCCATTCCGCGCCCTTGTTGATAGCCACGTCGTTGCGGCGCGGGTCAATCATGATAACGCGCACACCCTTCTTCTCGATGGCGACGTTCAGGTCGTAGCCTGCGCCATCGCCACCCATGCGCGTGTCCATCACGGCATCGCCGAACAGCACGACGAGCTGGCCTTTCTGCAACGACTTGAACGAGCGGCGGCCCCAGCCATCCCCGTAGGTGAAGGGGTTTGCGCCGAAGTTCAGCGAACCATTCGAATAGTTACCGTAGCGCGTGACCTCGCCGCCCAGCAGATTGAATAAGCGGAAGAACGGGCTGTTCATCATGATGTTCTGCTCGACGCCCGAGCACTCCTGGATGAACACGGCCTCGTTGCCATATTCCTTCGTGATGCGCGTGAACTCGTTCGCGATGGTGTCGAGGGCTTCGTCCCAGGAAATCTGGTCGTACACGCCTTCGCCGCGCTTCGTTCCTTCACGACGCTTCAACGGGTAGTTCAGGCGGTCGGGATGATCGATCCAACGCCTAATGGAGCGCCCGCGCAGGCATGCGCGCATCTGGATGTCGCCAAATTCGGCGCTACCCGTATTGTCGGTTTCGACGTATTTGATCTCGTCGCCCTGCATATGGAAGCGCAGCACGCACGCGCCACCGCAATTCACGTGGCAATGCGACCAGACAATACGCTCTTCCTCGCCCTCGGCAAGCGCTTGCGGGATGGAATCGCCCAGCAGCGCCTCGCCCGTGGCAAGGCCGCCTACCGCAGCAGCGGCCCCCAAGGCGGCCGTCGTCTTCACGAACGTACGCCTGCTTACATTTGCATCAGCCATGAAACACCCTCCTGTCTCTCCTTCAAACGGTGCTCTTTAACTGCATATCTGCATCGTAGAGGGACAGTCGGACGAATGGAATTAGGCAGAAATAGTGGATGATGTGCGGAAATGGCAACCAGATACGGTAAAGCGTATCTTCCTTGCGAAAAGATAATGACTCGGGAAAGGGGTTATCGGGCTTCGTGCGCTACTCAAGGGCCCTGTAGTCTGCCGGCCTATATGCAATCGCCCATTCGCGCAGCTCGTCGAGTATGGGTACCAAGCTGTGACCTGTTTCAGTCATGCGATACTCTACGCGTACAGGCATCTCGTCGTAGATGGTGCGCGTGATAAAGCCATCCTCTTCAAGTTCGCGTAACGAGTTCGCAAGCATCGTGGGGCTCACGCCTTTCACCATGCGCTTAATCTCGCCGTAGCGCAACACCTCGTTGTAGTGCAGCGTGCAAAGGATCTTGAGTTTCCATTTACCCCCGATAAAGCGAAAAATGGCATCCGCTGGACACGGGTCTACACAAGGGCAGTCCTTCAGTATTTCAACGCCTTCTATGTTCATCCTTATCTCCCTTTGTAGTCGCACGCCACCCGCAAACGGCTAATGCCCGCGTCTATGTCCTTAAATCCGGCTGCACGCCAACAGTGACTTTCGTGAATTTCCCCATGCATGTCAAGATAGTTTGCGCTTATGGACCTGGTACGGTTTTTATAAGCACTTGCAGCACGGCTTATCGCAACGGGACTCACACCAACCAGCAGTAAGACCTCGCATCTCCCCCTCCAAAGCAATACCGATGTCCGGGTAAGACGGCTCAAAACCTGCGGTGCAATTGCTGTTAGCTCCAAGACAGGCAGCGCGCAGGCGGTGTATAACATGCAGAGAATGGCTATGGCTTGTCCACCGGAAAGAGCAGGAGACCCGTACCATGATTGAAGTTCAGGGCCTCAACAAGACCTACGGGCAGAAGCAGGTCCTCACGAACGTGTCCTTTCGGGCCGATAACGGCTTGGTAACGGGTTTCGTGGGGCCAAACGGCGCCGGTAAATCCACCACTATGAGGATAATCGCCGCAATTGAGAACCCCGACTCGGGAATCACGCTCGTAGACAGGGAACCGTTCTCGAAGGCGTCGACGCCCGCACGCACGCTCGGTGCGTATCTCGGGGGCGAATACCTTCCGAACCACATGACCGCAGCCGAATACCTCGCCTATATCTGTAAGGCGAACAAGCTGGATAAGGCATCCATTCCAGCATTGCTCGAGATGGTGGAGCTCTCCCATGCAGCCAATAAGCCAATCTCGTCGTTTTCCCTCGGCATGCGGCAACGTGCGGGGCTTGTCGCGGCGCTCGCGGGCGACCCGGCAAACCTCATGCTGGACGAGCCGGTGAACGGCTTGGACCCCATGGGCGTCCAATGGCTCCGCGGCGTCATCCGGCAGCAGGCTGCCGCCGGGCATGCCGTGCTGCTATCCTCGCACCTGCTCTCAGAGCTCGAGCTCGTGGCCGATAGGGTCGTGATGCTCGACAAGGGCGTGGTCGTGCGCATGGGTTCGATGAACGCGCTCTCGAATCAAACGGGTCCCGTCAGGGTTCTCGTGAAAACGAGCAACAACTCCTTGCTCGCAAACTACGTGCGACAGCAAGGATGCCAGGTAGAAAACGCCGGCGAGATGATACTGGTGACGGGCCTGGCCCCCGAGCAGCTCGCAGACCTCGCATTCAAGTCGGGTTTGAGACTATCTCATCTGGAGGTAAAGCACACGAACCTGGAAGAACTGTTCATGTCGACGGCATCTTCCGCCGAGAGCGCCGCGCGAATCCAGGCGCCTCCGCAAGCAACCCCTCTCCCGGTGCACCGGCAAAAGCAGCCACGCCATGCCCGCCAGCAGCCGAACCAGCAGTATCCGCAGCAAGAACAGGGGGTCTCCCATGGCCGCTAAGCAAGGGTTCGGATCGGTGCTCTCCGCCGAAATGAAACGCGTCGTGTTCCAGCCCAGGCGCCTTATCACGGCAACCATTTTTGCGGCTGCCGCGATCTTGCTTTTTGTGGGCGCTACCGCGCTCGTCGACTGGGGAAATAACGCGGCCGCAAGCGGTGAAATCGAAGGAGTGGAGCCGATTGCCATCCCGGCTTTCATCGGGTTCGACATGTCACTGTCTCTCATCTCGTTCTGCTTTGGCATCTACGCGTCGGCTTTCGTGGCACGCGATTACAACGACGGCACCGTCATGGCGAGCCTGCTGGCAGTCCCCAACCGTGGACGCCTGTTCCTAGCCCGCCTCTTCCCCTGGGTGCTGCTCACGGCGGTGTTCTCCCTCTTGGCATTCGCAGTAGTCGGAGCGCTGGGCATTAACCGGGCGGGCACGGGCGAAGCGACGATTATCGTTCTCCAAGGGCTTCTCGCCACCGTGTCGAGCGTCTTCACCGGCATCGTTGGCTTCTGCTGCGGCGCTATAACAAAGAAGGGCAGCCTGTCGGTGTTGCTGTTCCTCGCCCTCTTTTTCCTTATTCCCACAGTTGCCAGCGCTGCAGGTGGTTTCGGACCTGAATTGCTGCAGACCATCATGGATGGCATCAACTACGCCATGCCCGGAAATGCCTTCGCAGCTTTAATTGGAATCGTCCCCTTGGACGGGGCGACGACCGACACCTGGATTTCCCTCGGCGTGAGCATCGCCTGGGTGGTAGCCGCACCAATCCTGTCCTGCGCGCTGTTCAAGACCCGCGCAACACTAGGGCGGTAACCCAGGGAGAACTTGAGAGCACACGCTCGGGACATGACGAAGGAGCGCTTTCGAGCTCCGGGGCGCTGAGCGTTATGCGAGCAACGAGATAACAAGCACGCCGGCAGCAACAAGCAGCACGCCGCCGATACGCTTGGGGGTTACCGGAATCTTCTTACATCCCAGCCAACCCTTGGAGTCGATGACCATTCCGCCGGTAAGCTGCCCGAACATCTGGGCGGATACGAGCAGGCCTACACCGAGGATAGGCGTGACCGTAATAACGATGAGCACAATGGCGGTGCCGTAGACGCCGCCCAAGTATTGCCACGGATGGGTGTCAGCGCCGCGGAACGGCTGCCACTTCCCCTTCTGCGACACCAGGATGAACACGGTGGCGCATGCCAGGCCGACAATGAAGTTCCAGAGCGATGCTTCCATCGAGCCCGTCGTGGCGGACAGCGCCGCGAGCGTGGGTGCCTGGATGGCATTGCCTGCGCCAGCAATGGCAACCAGGACCGCGGCCAGCACCGCATTACCACCCGTGGCATATCCCGTCGCGGTTGCCGCGCGGTCCATGCGGTCTTTCGTCACGAGCAGGATGCCTGCAGCCACGACGGCAAGGCCAACGACACGCATTGCGGAAAGGTCGTGCGGGGTGGCGGTGACCAACCCGAAAGTATCGATGATGGCACCGGTGAGCAACTTCGAGAACATGAGGATCATCAGCGTGAATGCGATGCCCAAGCGCGGCGTGGAATACACCACCGACACGATGACGAGGAAGCCGTAGCAACCGGTGATGAGCTGCCAGGCGGGAACCCGCGTGATGCCCGAAAGGTCACCCTGCCCGAAGAGCAGGACCATCACGCCCAACAGGATGGTTCCGCCCGCGAACGAGACGAAGGTCGCTTGGGCGCGGCCGACACGCGTGGAAAGCGCCGTGTTCGTGGAGCCCTGCATCGAGTTGCACAGGCCGGCGAATACCGCTATTCCCAATGCCGCCAAGAAATCCATCGAGTTCCTCTCGTCCTATATCGCGACTAGCAGGGATAACGTCGCTTTATCGCGCACGATAAATTTTAGTCTTCGGCGTTGGCAAGAAGGATGCCAAACGCAGCTGCCCTTTATGCGCCTAGGCTATCGATGCTTACTCCACCCAGAATGCGCGGTCGTCCTTACGGGGCTGCGCCGGCGTTTCCTGTTCGATGTAACCCAGGATGCAATGGCCAATGCCCTCGTAATCGCCCTGGATGCCAAGGTCGGCAAGCAGCGCCTTGAACTCGTCGCCCTCGAACTCTTCCTTCGCGCGGTGGATCCAGCAGCTGCCCAAGCCCAGCGCATGCGCGGCCAGCAGCATATTGCCCATCGCAAGCGAGCCGTCGTAGAGATACGTGGGCGCGTCCTTGCACGCAAGCACGATAAGCACGACCGGCGCGCCGTAGAACGGATCGAACCCTTCGGACCAACCGCCAATCGCTCGATTCGCTTCGGAGAGGCGGTCGCGCAGCTGTTTGTCGGTGACGGCCACGATGATGGTTGACTGGCGATTCATGCCACTTGGTGCCCAAAGGCCGGCCTCGACAACTTGCTCGATAAGCTCACGCGGTACCGCGTCCGGTTTGAACTTGCGGGTGGACCGGCGTTCGTGCATGGCTTTCAGGACTTCGTTCATACCTGCCTCTTTTGCTTGGTGCTTTGGAGCGCAAACCTACTTCGCGTGCCGGCGATACGTCTGATAGCTCTTCAGATAGGCCGAGAAGTTGGCATCCGTATCGGAGTTAGACGGTCGCCAGGTCTTGTGGTCGATGATCTTGCCGCCGTAACCGCCGTAGCTCTTGTCGATGAGCGCGATGAGGCGGTCGACCGATTTCAGCTGCGCCGCGGTATAGTTTTGCCCGTTCACATGGCACATCTCGATACCGATGGAATAGGAGTTCATGCCGTAGGAGGTGTACCCGGCCCAGGCAACCCGGCCTTTCAGGTCGTCGCCCTTGCCGTTGCCGTTGTTGCTGCCCACGCCGAACTTCGCGTCGTAGTTACCCGGACCGCCCCAACCGGCATGGTGCAGAATGCGCGCCATCGTCGCCGTCTGGACCACCTTGCCATCGCGTCCCACCACGAAGTGCGCGGCCACGGTACCGCCGTTGTCGCTCTTCCAGCCCTCGACGACGTTCACCGGGCCGGAATACGCCTCAGTGTCGTGCAGCATGATGTAGCGCTGCTGGCCCGCCTTCTTCGTGCCATGGATAAAGCTCTGATACCAGATCTTCGTGATCTCAGATTCCTTCAGCGGTTTCACCCCGTTGAAAACGTGCTTGCACCGAGTGAACGGCCCGTAAAGCTTCTTGCCGTTCACCAGCTTATACGCGCGAACCTTCACGTAGTATTCGTGGTTGAGCTTCGCCTTCTTCACCTTGAAGATTTTCTTCGTGATGTACTTCGATTTCCAGACGCCGCCCTTCGCCTTGAAGCGCACGTGGTAGCCAGACACCGTGCCCTCCTCGGTGATGGCGAACTTGATCGAGGTGAAGCCCTTTTTCATCACGTTCAGGGTTGGTAGAGCGGGCTTTTGCACTGCGGCTTTGCTCGGCGACCCCCCGGTGGTCTCCACCGCATTCGCGTCCGAGACGCCAAACACAAGGAGTGTCAACAGAGCCGCCATCGCGATGGCGACGATGTTTCTCGAGATGGTCCGCGTATTCATGGAGCACCCTCCTCCAGCTGAACAAAGAATCCGCCGTATGGACATTGTGCCATACGGCGGGGCAAATACCTATTTGGCAGCAGACAAATGGAGGTTTCTACGCCTTGCGCGCTTCCATGACCTCCTTCAAGCCCTGCAGGCGGGTCTCGAATTGCGCCTCCGAGAACACGCGCGGGTCGGCTTGGTCGGCATCGAACGTGGTGTAGGGCAGTCCGTGCTTTGTCGCCAGCTGGCGCTGCGTCTCGAACATGATGCCCACCCACGGCTTGCAGCTGCGCATGACGTTGCACAGGATGCCATCGCACTGGTAGCGCTCGAGCATGCTGCTACGCGACCTGAGGGTAAGTTCCAGGCCCTTCGCGT
Source organism: Coriobacteriia bacterium (assembly GCA_030526775.1). Classification (GTDB taxonomy): domain Bacteria; phylum Actinomycetota; class Coriobacteriia; order Coriobacteriales; family Eggerthellaceae; genus UMGS1519. The sequence continues at coordinate 17,019 of JAUNCA010000007.1, forward strand.
TGTTCGTGCTGGCATAGTTGATGCACATGCCGCGCAGGTCGTCGAAGCCCACGCCGTAGTCGCCGGTGTACGGCGTGCCCACCATGTTGATGCCCTTATCGGCCAACGAGGTGGAATTCTGGCGCAGGTACGGCCAGCAGCACAGGCCATCCCAGAAGATGCGGTACTTCTCTTCGTTCGGGAACGTGGTCGTGTCGTTGCCGACGCGCTCGCGCAGTTCATCGAGGTACATGCGCAGAACTTCGGTGGTCTCCTTCTTGCCGCGCGCGATGATCATCGGGCCCATGAAGTTGTATTCGTCGAACGCGCTCGCCGGGGCGGGGTTCGTCTGACCGATGAGGTCCATGATCTCGCAGAACAGGCGGCCGTTCTCGCCCGAGGTCTCCATGATTTCCTGGAACTTCAGGTGGTCGAACTTCTTGCCGGAAATCTTCTCGAGCTGCTCCACGATGCCCTGCAGCTGTTCCTGCACGTAGTCGAGCTTCTCGGGCTCGAAGTCGGCCTTCGTGCCGTAAGGAACGTCGAGCATCAGCAGGGGGATGTCGTACTTCCAGGCGAGGTTCTCGTACCACTTGTTCACGGTCGAGCAGATGTTGTTGCCCACGCACAGGAAGTCCGGTGCGGGAATGTCCAGGCCATGCCCGAAATCCTCGTCGCGCTCGTCGAAGCCAATGCTGATGCGCGCATACGAGCACAGGTCGGCGGAGTAGCCCAGGGCCTCCGCCTTCTCGCAGAACGCCACCGCACCCTTCTTGGCTGCAACTGCCGCCGCATGGTTTTCGGGATACACCACCTTCAGGTCGAACACGTCGAACAGCTCTTTCGCGAAGTTGCTCGTCGAATAGCCGATGGGCTCGCCCGCCGCCTTCGCCGCGCGGACTTCCGCATAGATATCGCCCATGAATTCGCGCATGCGCTCGCGGGCTTTGCTGTGCACCTTCACGCTCGTCGTCATCGTGCACCTCCTAACGGGCCATGTCGATCATCTCGGCGAATGCCTGGATGCGCGTGGAAACTTGCTCGCTTGCCGCATCCTGGGATTCCACCTCCAACACCAGCAGCGGTATGCCCGCCCGCTCCATCTGCACCTTCATCACGGGAACGTCGAATTCCTCGGGCTCGCAGAACTTCACGATGCAGGCGATGACACCATCGGCGCCGCGCTCGCGCGCCAAGTCGACCAGCATGTCGCCACGCAGCTTCTTCGGGTCGAGCGCCACCGACACGCCCTTCACATCCTTCCAGGCGGCGACCAGGGAATCGTACGGGTCGACCTTGCCGGGAATGTCGGTCGCGTAACGAGCCGATTCCGAAACGGTGAGGTCACCCACGACGGCGATGTCGTTCTTCACGAGCATGTCGAGCAGCGGCAGGGAATCCACCATGATGCCCGTCAGCAGCACCTTGACGCCCTTGAATTCGAACACCGGCAACGCCTCGAGCTCGGCGTTGAGCTGCTCGACCAGGCCGGTGTGCGTCTCCACCGCCATGCTGCGCGCAGCGGCGAACACGGCCTGGCGGGCTTTCGGCCCCACCACGTCCACGTGCTGGGCAGCCAGCTCGGAAAACGCCCGCATCGCCTGGCGCTGGCGGTTGTAAACCTCGATGCTCTCGCGCAGCGCGCGCTCCGTCACCGGGGCACCTGCGACTTCACCCAGGCGACCGGCCACGTATTTCAGCTGGTTGCGGAAATAGCGGTTGGCCTCGGGGGTGTCGCGCACCACCGACTGCACGAAGTCGATGATGTTCGCGTCGGGACGGGCGAACTTCCAGTTCTCCTCCAGGTTGCGCAGGCCATCGCAGGTGGTGGGCACGATAACGGCATCCAAGTCGTCATAGGTGCCGTCGAGCGCGCGCTCGATGAGGGTGAACAGCACCGAGCAGTAGAACGCCGGGTAGTAGCTGCTGCCCGTGCCTGTGATCTTCCCGCCACCCCAGAGCTCGACCGGATGCATACCCGCGGCATGCACGAGCTCCATCGGCGCGAAATACGGCACGCAGCCCACGACCTTCTTGCCTTCTTCCTTGGCTTGCGTCACCGCAGCCATAGGATTGCGCGCAGCCTCTTCCAGTTGCGCGAGGATCTCCTCAATCGTCGCCACCGTCTACCTCCTGCCTGTACGTGGCACATTCATACAATATCATCACCCATCTGGGGTTATATGTCCTATCGAAATGTGTCGCCTAAACTATGCTCGCAAAGCATAACGACATGAGTCAAATACCCCTGGGGTAACTGACTCATCGCGCGCGATCGAGAGCGTAAAGGGCAGCGCCAATCGCACCGCAGAGTTGGCAATTCTCGGGCACCGAGATTGATACCCCGAGTTCCGCTTCCAGGGCGCGTACGACGCCTGTGTTGCGGGCCACGCCGCCGCTCATCGCGACCGGCTGCTCCACCGGTCCGAGTCGGCGCACCAAGCCCGCCGCCCGTTTCGCCACCGAATCGTGAATGCCCGCGACGATGTCGGGAATGCGCAACCCCGCCGCCAAGTGCGAGATTACCTCCGACTCCGCGAAAACGGTGCACGTCGAGCTGATTTCAACCACCTCGGTCGACTGGGCATCGAGCTTGCCGAGTTGGGAAATATCGCTTTCCAGCACGCGCGCCATCACGTCGAGGAAGCGCCCCGTGCCCGCGGCGCACTTCTCGTTCATCACGAAGTTGTCGAGCACGCCGGTGGGCGTGAGGCGAAGCGCCTTGGCATCCTGGCCGCCGATGTCAATGATCGTGCGGATTCCGGGAAGCAGCTGATTCATTCCCCGCGCGTGGCACGACAGCTCGGAAAGCTGTTTGTCGGCGCGTTCGAACCGCTGCCGGCCGTAGCCCGTGGCCACGCTGAAATCAATGTCGTCCCAGCTTAGACCCGTTGCTTCAAACGCTTCCGCCAGGGCCTTGTCCGCCCCGCTGGTTCCCGCGCCCAACCCATGGATGGCCGAGCCAACCAATGCGGTCGTCTCGTCGACAATCGCGACCTTCGTCGCAGTCGATCCGATGTCGATGCCTAACCCGTACACGGGAATCCTTCCTCGTCAATCGTCATGCCCGCCAACCAGCTCCTCGTTCAGAGAATTCTCGAAGGCGTTGCTACACCATACCAGAACAAGGAATTGCATCGTTTTTCAAAAGCGCGGTGGAGCCGGATTCCTCCAGCCCCACCGCAGGGTATATCACCCGATAGCTCTGTGGGGTTCTCCCAGTTGGCTACTTC
>JAUNCA010000007.1:20240-28374 GCA_030526775.1 Coriobacteriia bacterium
CGGCGATGAGCTTGTCGGAGAGGCCACCGGTCTGTTCGGAGATGTCCTTGTACAGGGCCTGGACGCCCTCGTTGGACAGAACGGCCTCGAAGAAGGCGTCGTCATAGTCGATGACTTCCATGCCGGCGTCGACCATCTTCTGGGTGCTTTCCTCGTCGAGCGCACCGATCTTCGCGCGGATCTCGTCGCGCGCTTCGGCTACGGCCTGCTCCACGGCAGCCTGATCCTTGGGATCGAGGGCATCCCAGCATTCCTTGCTGATGCTCATGTTGTAGGAGTACAGGATGTGGCTCGTGCGATCGAGGTACTTCTGGACTTCCTGGAGGCTGTTGCCGACGGAAGTGTCGGTGGCGTTCTCCTGGCCGTCAACCGTGCCGTTCTGGAGGGCGATGTACACCTCAGCCCATGCAAGCGGGGTGGGCTCGGCGCCAAGGGCCTTCCAGAATGCCATATGGTTCTTGTTCTCCATGGTGCGGATCTGCCAACCCTTGAAGTCCTCCAGCGTGCGGAGTTCCTTGTTGGAGGTTGCCTGACGATAGGTGGCATCCTGCAGCCAACCGAGGTTGTACATCTTGGCCTTGCCATAGGCTTCCTGCAGTTCCTGCGTGAACTCGTTGTCGCCGTTCAGAACGCTCTCGATCTGGTCGGAGTCATAGGTCGCGAACACCATGGGCAGGTCGAAGGTTGCCAGTTCGGGGATGAACGCAACCATCGGAGCCGGCTGGCAGGTGAATATCTGGACGTCGTTGGCTTGTGCCTGCGTCAGGACGTCGACGTCACCGCCGAGCTCGCCAGCGCCGTGATAGTCAACCTTCATCTGGCCACCGGTGATAGCCTCGAGCTTCTCGGCGAAGGTCTCGGCCCACAGGTTGCCGGCCGATCCCGGGCTCGCGCTGTCAGCGGCGATGAGGGTCACGGGCTCCAGGTCCGCGAACTCGCCGGCAGCATCGGCGGCTGCAGAGCCGGAATCGGCAGCGCTGGAGCTCGGAGCGGAGTTGCCACCGCAACCGGCAAGGCCGGCCATCGCGATGACCATCGCGGCCACTGCTGCGAAGAGCAGCATGAGGCGCTTGTTCTTCAAAGCGTTGTCTTTCATTATCGTTCCTCTCTTCGATAACACGATTCCCCCCTGTCTGGCTTAGCTCGTTTAACTCCTTTCTCCCCGAGCCTCTTTTCCTCGCATCCTCAGATGCGCTAAAGCCTCGTTACAGCGCCAACCCCACCTCGCGGCCATCGCGGATGGCATCCACGATGAGGTCGTTGCCATCGCCCTTCACCGAGCCGGCGAGGTGCACTTCGATGCCGGCGTCTTTCACCGCTTCGTACAGCTCCGTCGCCGCCGACATGCCGGGCAGCGTCATGGCCGTGTCGCAGGCCACCGCCTTCGGATAGCCGGGCGTCTTCAGGTACAGGTCTTTTCCCTTAAGCCGCAGGTCCTCGGCTTCGGTGTAAATCCGCACGCCGTGCTCTTCGAGCCACGGCAGCAGCCGGTTGCGGAAACGCGGCGGCATCTGCGTGGCAATCTCGTCGCCGTTCGAAACCACCGTCACGTTGCGGTTGCGCTTCTTCAGCCACAGGGCGCCCTGCAATCCGGCGATACCCGAGCCCACCACCACAACGTTCTTGCCCACGCCGGGCAAGACGCGCTTGGTCACGGAATTCAGGAAGGCCGCCGTGAACACCCTCGACGGGACGTCTGCCATGCCCTGCAGCTTGTTCACATCGGTATGGTTAAGCCAGGTCTCGCCCTCGATAGCCTCGATCTCGTACACGCCGCCGCTCGCGATAACCACGGCATCGGGGGCTTCGCGACGCACCAGCTCGATATCCACCTCGGTGCGCAGCTTCACGGTAATGCCAAGTCGCTCCACCTGGCCTACCAGGTAGCTCTCGACGAGCTCGACGTTGTCCAGGTACGTGCCCTTGATCATCGCCGCAAGCGGCAGATGACCGCCGAGCTGCGGCGATTTCTCGTAGAGGGTAACGCGGTGCCCGCACAGAGCGGCAGTGCATGCGGCTTCCATGCCAGCAGGGCCGCCGCCCACCACCATCACGCGCTTCCTCTTTGCAGCAGGCTTGGGGTCGCGGTCGTAGCGCCCAAGCGCGGGGTTCATGCGACATACGCGCGGTCCCATCGCCGAGATTTTCCCGCCACCTTCGCACGTGCCGCAACGCGTGCAGTGGCGTATGTCCTCGGGGCGTCCCTCCATGAGTTTGCGCGGCATGTCGGGGTCGGCCCAGAGCGCGCGGTTGAAGCCGGCAATGTCGGCTTTTCCCTGTTCAAGTACCTCTTCTGCCTTGTTTTCATCCAGCCGGCCCACGCAGATGACAGGAATATCGACAACCTCCTTGATGGCGGCTGCCGCGGGAATGAGCGTTCCCTGTCCTTCGAAATCCTTGATATACGGCTTCATGAACTCATCGGGTTCGGGGTACGGGAAGTAATCTACCGGGAGATACAGCGTAGGAGAGGCTAGCATGCCCGAACTCCCCCGCCCGTCACGGAGAGGTAATCTGCGCCCTCCGCCGCAAGCAGCTTGGCAATTTCGCACGATTCCTCGATGGTCATCGCACGCTCGTTCCCGAATTCAATACCGTTAAACCGAACGCCCATCAAAAAGCCCTCGGGCGTGTTCGCACGAACGCCCTGCATGATCTCGCGAGTCAGGCGCGTGCGATTCTCGAAACTCTGGATGCCATACTGGTCGGTGCGCTTATTCCATACGCGCGTCAGGAAGCTCGCCATGAAGTAGCTGTGCGCGGAATGCACTTCCACGCCATCGAACCCCGCCGCGGCAAGTCGGCGCACGGCGGCGAAGTAGCGCTCCTTCATGTTCTCGAGCTCTTCGATGGATAGGGCGCGCGGAATGGGATCGTTCAGGGGCATCTCGTCTTCGGTGAGCACCGAAGGCCCCACCGGATCGGTGAAATCGGCCGGGCCGCCGTGGTGGAGCTGCCCGATGATGATCGCCCCATTGGCATGCACGAGCTCGGCCAATTCGGCCAGCCCAGGAATGAATTTGTCATCCCACACGCCGCCTTGGACGAAATTGGCGTTCGTCCACGGCATGAATGCCATCGTGTCGACGGTGACCATGGCTGCCCCACCAGCGCTGATCTTGTCGAACAGCGCCTTCACCCGATCGGTAACAAAGCCGTCCTGCGACCAGTAGCGGCTACCCGCGGGCGTCTTCACAATGCGGTTGCGCAGCGTACGGCCACCCACCTCGATGGGCGACAAAAGTGTTTTGTATCCTTCAGCCATAACGCTTCTCGCCGGCGCTTAGAAGGCGGTCATCAGCGGCGCGAGCGTGTTGATGGTCATGCCGCCGTCGACCAGCAGAACCGAGCCGGTGATGTAGTCGGCCTCGTCGCTGGCCAGGAAGTAGATGGCGTTCGCCTGGTCGGTCGGCGTGCCCACGCGACCCAACGGCGTCATGGCGTTGCGCTTCTCGCGCGCGCCCGGCTTGTCGATGCGCGCCCGGTTGATGTCGGTGTACGTATGGCCTGGAGCCACCACGTTCACGCGCACCTTGCGGCCGCCCCACTCGCCTGCCAGCTGCTTGGAAAGCATGATGATGCCGGCCTTCGACGGGCTATACGAACCGCTGATGAAGATGGGGTTCACGCCGCCGAGGGAGGCGATATTCACGATGTTACCGCCCTTGTCGAGCATCTCGCCGCCAAACACCTGGCAGCAGAAGAACGTGCCGGTAAGGTTCACGTCGATGCAGGCGCGCCAGCTCTCCTCGGAAAGCGACTCGAGCGGAAGGCTGCCGGGGCCTTGGTATGCAGAGCCGCACACGAGCACGTCGACCTTGCCGAACTTCTCTATAACCTGGTCTTTTGCAGCGATAACGGAGGCCTTGTCGGATACGTCGGTGTGGATATACGTCACGTTGTCGTACGGTTCCGCCCATTCGTTCACGCGGTCGTCGAGGATGTCGAGCACCACGATTTGGCAATCAGGCTCTTTCTCGATGAAGGTCTAGCATGTCTTCGCACCAATGCCGTCGGGCTTCGAAGCGCCCGTTACCACGATTACGCGACCCGTATTCTCGGCCATGTTTCACGCTCCTTATTGTATGTTTATCATTATACATAACATGTTATGTTTATAATATAATATACTTGGAGCGTGTCAAGAGAGCTTAGCTTACACGGTGTGTACGGTTGCCATCTGCGCCCGCTCAATTGGTGGTTCCGCGATGGAAGATTCAGGGGCTCGACACATGGTTATAGGCGCAACACAGAGCAACGGCATGGATGCTTCCCTGTCGAGAAACGAGGCGCGTTCTGCCCTGTCGCGGCAAAAACTGCTCGAAGCCACCATCCATATCATCCGGACCGAAGGCGTGGCGCATCTGAACGTCCGCGCGATTTGCAAGCAAGCCGGGCTTACCACCGGTGCGTTCTACCACCTGTTCAACAGCAAGGAAGACGTTATCAACTACTACCTGAGCTATGTCTTCGACCGATACAAGCAGGAAGCGAACACGAATATCGCGGGCCTTTCCGCAACCGAGAAGATCCGCAACCTCTACCAGTATTTCGTGAAGTCGTGCGAGGAAACCGGCTATGAGTTCATGAGCGTGTATTACACGCCCAACAACGCCATGCTGAACTTCCGAGAGCGCCCGAACCACGAGCGCGTCGTGCTGGAGGAATGCGTGGATTACCTGCTCGAAGGGCAAAAGGAGGGCACGATCCGACTGGATATCGACCTCGACGAAGTGCGGCTGCAAATCGCGGCAATCGCGACCGGCATCATGTTCTATTGGTGCGTGTTCGAGGGCAACCTCGACGCGGCGGGGCTGCTCGATCGCAATCTGGCGTCCTACCTCTGTACCCTCGAAACCAAGCCCGAGGAATAAGAGCTAGATTCCCCGGATCTCGTTGTTGCGGAAGTGCGGCCCCAGGGCCTCGACAAACATGTCGGGTACCTCCAGGTGCACGTTGTGCCCGCCCATCACGGCCTTCGCGTCCAAGCCCTCCTTCACGAAACGCTCGGCGATGATGAGATATTTCTCGTCACGCGTGCCGGCGACGTAGAACACCGGTGTCCAGCACAGCCCCAGGGCATCCATGGTCTCGTCTGCGAGCATCATCGTATGCTGGCCGGCATTTTCCACGGTAAGAGCCAGAGCTTCGGTATCGTTGGCCAGGCGCTCGGCACGCACAGCCGCGCGCGTTTCCTCGGGAAGGCGCAGCTGAGTCGCGAACAGGGGCAGTTCCTCCCAATAGTCCACGAAATCCTGCATGCTCTCCTCGCGCAGGCGCCATGCCCAACCCTCAGCGCGCTGCGTATATACTGCGCGCTCCGCCTCGTCTGCAGGCCCGATGCCCGCACTCTCCAGGATAAGGCTCAGCACCACGTCGCCATGACGAAGTGCCACGTCGAGAGCGATGCGCCCGCCCATGGAATAGCCCAGCACATGCGCGCGCTTGGACGGCATGCGCCCCTCGGGCGTGGCCTCAGCAGCCTGGGGCAACACGACATCTTGGATGAACGCCGCAATGGCGTCAGACTGCGCGGGGATGGCGTAGGCTTGCGGGTTCGCCGAAACGGTGGTCTGGCCATGCCCCACCAGGTCGATGGCGTACAGGCAGTGGTCGAGCGCCAGACGCGGAGCCACCGGCACCCAGGTGGCGCCCGTCTGCATGAAGCCGTGCAGCGCGACGATCGGAATCTGCCCCGGCTCGCCCCAGCGACGCACGTGGTAGGTTATGCCCTCGCGCTCGTAGTCGAACTCCGCGAACGCGGGCTCGGGAATTTCCTCCACCAGATCCTCGAGCAGGTTGCCGTCGGTATCGAAGGCGTATCCCTGCTGAAACTCCTCGTAGGTTTCGGGCTCGGCATTCACCCACGCCCGCCAGGCTAGGGCATCGGCTGTCTCAGCTTCGGAACCGCCCATGCCGCCCGCGCCATCCACATGATGCCCCACGCCGCCGCATCCGCACGGGCACACGCCCTCCCAGCCGAGGCCCATCTCCTCGACGTCGAAATCGATGGCGGGGATGGATTTCTCGATGTGCTCGTGTTCATGGTTGTGGTCGTGACCGCACTCGCATTCGTGGCCGTGTTCGTGGTCATGCCCGCAGGCGCATTCGTGGTCGTGCTCGTGTTCGCTCATAGCGTTCTCCCGGTCGTTGTTTTTAGCCGGTACAGTTTACCAGTATTTACCGTAGCGTTCGCGCACGCCACGCAGCGGAAGCTTCGCGGAGATGAATGAAATGCCGGGCACGCCGAGCGCGCCTTCAAGCGCCTCCTGGAATGCTGCCAGCGTTTCCGCCTGCGCATACGGCACGTTGAAGCCTTGGCAGATAGGTCCGAAATCAACCTGCTGAGGCGTGAGGAACAGCCGCTCGAAATACGGTTCGTCGGATGCCTGCGGCAGCATGTCGAAAATAGCCCCGCCGCCGTTTTCCATGCATACCACCGTGATGCTTGGACGCTTGTGGCCTTGGCGTTCGCGCAGGATCATCTCACCCTGCAGAGCCAGTGCGTTCACGTCGTGCAGCGTGGTGATGTCACCCAGCAACACGACAGTCTGGTCGAAGTGCTGCGCCGCCCCGAACGCCGTGGACAGCGTGCCATCGATGCCGTTCAGCCCGCGATTGCATAATACGGGCAGCTTGCGGTCCGCTTTCAGCATGAAGGTATCGATTGCCCGCACGGCCATACTGTTGCCCGCGAACAGGAGCGTGCCGTCTGGAACACCCGCAAGCAGCTCGCGCACCACCGTACCCTCGTGCAGCGCCGGCTCGGTCGCGACCGAAACGATGCGCTCGCGCGCCGCATCGTTGGCTTCAATCCAGGATTTCATAAAAAGGGACTGTCCCTTTTTATGAAATTCTTTGGCTTCGAGCAGGGCCGAGACGAAGCCGCCGGGCGTGGCGCGCACGAACACGTCGCTGCCGCTGGTGAAGTCGCGGGTCTCGCGCGGGTCCACCACGATCTGCATCGGGCGGGTGCGCTCGAACCATTGTGTGAGGCGCTTCGATACAGGCCAGCGACCAAACCGGATAACGACGTCGGCCTCGGGCGCATCGTCGTGACCGAGGAAGCTATCGTAGTTGTCGATGACGAGCGGGCAGTCATGCTCACGCAGCATCGAAAGCGGGTCGGCAAGCAGGGGAATCTCGTATTCCTCGGCAAAGCGCAGAAGATTGCGCACACCACTCGATCCGGTAGTGCAACGCTCGCCGCACACGGCCACGACACGCTTGCCTTCAAGGAAACGCGCGATGTCGCGAGCGCGGTTCGGGCCGAGCGCTAACCATCCGCCAATGCGCGGCTGCAGGTCCCGCTCGGTAGGAGCGACGCGCCCGACCTCGAATAACCCCGGCTGCATCAAGTCGGGCTTCAACGGGTCATCCACCGGGAAGTTCAGGTGCACGGGTGCGGCATCTAGCATCGACCCGCCACCCGAGCCCAAGCTGCCCTCCGCCACGCCGGCGGCCGCAGCCATCGCCTCGCGTGCCGCCTGGCGCGCAAAGGCGATGCTCGCAGCATCGCCCCGCGGTTCGGGCATCTCGCGGAATTGCCGAACGGCGTTACCGAAGATCTTCACCTGGTCGCAGGTCTGCGGCGCACCGAGGTCTTGCAGGCGCAACGGGCGATCGCCCGTCAACACCAGCAGCGGCAAGCGGCTGCTCTGAGCTTCGAGCACCGCCGGGTAATAGTTCGCCACAGCCGTGCCCGACGTCGCGATGATGGCAACTGGCCGGCCACTCGCTTTGGCCAACCCCAGCGCAAAAAAGGCCGCCCCACGTTCGTCCACGTCCACATAGAGGTTCAACGGCGCGGCATGCGCCACCATCGTCAGCGGGGTCGAACGCGAGCCCGGGCTTATAACCACGTCGCGCAGCCCGCAACGCCGCAGCTCATCGAAGAACGCCGACAAAAACAGCGCCGTATGCGCCGGCCGCTCTTCCCTATCGAGTCGTGCTCGCTCATCTGCCCAGGTAGTGTTCACCATGGCAACCCTTCCTGCCTGCATCGAACTGCCTATACTGCCGCCCCTGCATGAAATTTCAACTTTTCCGACATTTTGCCGCGCGAAGCTCTCAAATTGAGCGGTTCGAGAGCAGTTTTGCAGCGTTTTTCAACTTTTCCGACCCATATCGCTCT
>JAUNCA010000221.1 GCA_030526775.1 Coriobacteriia bacterium
GCGTGCGGTTGCGCCTGCGCCTGCGCTTGCGCCGGCGGCGGGCGAGCGGGCTGCACGACGAAGGACTTCTACAACACCGACTTGAAATTGCGCCAGTTGGAGCCGTAGCTGGCTCGGGTTATGCCTCGATGGGACCACTACGCCCTTTTGGCCGAATAGGTGGGTTTTCCAGCTCATTTGAACGTGTAATTCCTCGCAATTGGGGTATTGCCCATCATGCTGCACATGATGAACTTGTCAAATAGCTGAATTTTCGCTTGCAAACAGATACAATGCGGCATGCGATTACATAAATTGGGCTAGATGAGTATTAGAGAGGATAGCCTCCATGGCCGTTGAGAAATCTTTGACCCTCCTGGACAACGCGACGTTGTCGCAGACCGATATCAATGCGGGATTCGAATTCCGCATCTACAACGATGGCAAGTACGACCACCAGTACATCATCAGCGACACCGTGAACAGCCACATCCGCGCTCACGACATCGCCGTGGTGGAGACCGCACCGTATAAGATTCCTGAGAAGTACGCCGCGTATTCGAAGATCATGCTGGACTACCAGCTGAGCCGTGGCGACAAGGAGCGCTTCGAGAACCACCGCGTGTGCCACCTGAAGAGCGACCTGTACTACAACACCACGAGCGTGAAGATCGGCCGCGCCGAGTATTTCGACATGCTCGCGACCTTCTATTCCTTCCCGTACAACTACCGCGGCGACAAGGGGACCATCGAGTTCCGCGGTTCGAACTACCTGTACAACGACTTTGGCGTGGTGTACCCGATTTCCTCGAACACGGCGGTGAACCCCATCGGCGCGAACACGATCGCCATCACCAAGGATAACAAGATCATCATCACCCGCCAGCGTTGGGACGCGCACACGAACAAGGGCAAGCTCATGCCGTCCGGTTCGGGCGTCACCTCGTGGCACGACTACATCGACGATGAGAGCGTCGACACCCTGCAGGGTATCGTCATCCACGGCGCGGAGTACAAGCTGCGCCTCGAGTGCGAGATTCCGAAGCACTTCCACATGGATACCCAGGTGCTCGGCATGGCGCGCGTGCCGAAGGGCATGAAGCCCGACTTCTACTGCCTCACCTTCGTCGATGCGACGGTTGACGAGCTCGTGGAGGCTGGTGCTGCTGGCCGCGGTTACGAGGTCATCGATGCTGGCGACAAGCCGTCCCGCGCACTGAAGGACTACATCAAAGCCCAGAACGCCGAGCGTCCCGGCGCCGTGTCCATCCAGCTGTTCCTGGAGGCCTGGTTCCTCGCGGAGAGCGGCCGCTAAGGCTTCATCCGATTCCGCAATGCAAAGGACCCGCGAATCGCGGGTCCTTTTTCGTGTCTGGTTTAAGCGCGGAACCTGGTTGCGCCTAGTCGAGCAGGTCGTCTTCCCTGAACGTATTGGCGGGGTCTTCCCACGCGTGTTGACGGGTTTTGGTGACGAACAGGAGGGTGACGACGACGGCCAAGGCGGCGGCCAGGAGCGCTACGAGGATGTAGCCTCCCACGTTTCCATCGAGCATCAGCGACGATCCGTACAGGCTCGAGACAGCCACTTCGCTTCCTGGCTCGGCAAACAGGCCAATGGCCCCCACGAGCCCGAGCCCGAGCACGAGGGCGCAAAACCCCAGCGCGGGGAGGGTGACGCGGTTGCGCTTGTGCTGTATGCGCGATGCTTTGCGGAACACCTTGTCCATGCGTTCTTCGGTGTCTGGCATATCTATCCCTCGATTCCTCTAACCCAATAATTATACGCTTCCTTTGGGGCTAGTACCCGGGGCTTGCGGGATGCTTACAAAACGAACGCGGAATCGCCCTCGCCGTGGTGGGAAATCGGACGCATGGGGAGCAGTTGGCATCCGATGGCCTGTCCGGTTGCGCAGGTTTCTGGTATCGTGCTGCGTCTTCGGCCATTCTGGGGTATCCTATGCGGTTAGGTTTACGAACATGAAAGAGGTTCCCATGAAGGTCCTTTACAACGACGGCCACGTGGGCGAGTGCACGCCCGAGGAAGAGCTGCACATCATTCGCCACACGTGTTCCCATACGCTGGCGCAGGCGATCAAGCGCTTGTACCCGGAGGCCCATTTCGGCTATGGCCCGGCCACCGACAACGGTTTCTACTACGACGTCGACCTCGGCGACACGAAGATCTCGGAAGAAGACTTCGCCGCCATCGAGGCCGAGATGAAGAAGATCGTGAAGGAGAACTTGAAGATCGAGACCTTCGAGCTCCCGCGCGACGAGGCCAAGAAGCTCATGCAGGAACGGGGCGAGCTGTACAAGGCAGAGCATATCGACGACCTGCCCGAAGACGCCCGCATCACGTTCTACCAGCAGGGCGAGTATATCGACATGTGCGTTGGTCCGCACATCATGTACACCAAGGGCCTGAAGGCCTTCAAGGTGACGGCCGTTTCCGGCGCCTATTGGAAGGGCGACAAGGA
>JAUNCA010000081.1:0-3749 GCA_030526775.1 Coriobacteriia bacterium
TGCACAGGCGCCGAAGGCCATCTACTACGCAGCCGGTGATTCGCTTGATCGCCTGGGCAAGCTGCCGCTCGTGAAGACCGTGCTCGACAAGGGGCACGACGTGCTGCTGTGCACCGAGGATGTCGACGAGTTCGTGCTCGGCACGATGATCGATTACAAGGAGCATGAGTTCAAGAACGTGATGAGCGACGATTTGGGCCTCGAGTCGGAGAGCGACAAAGCCGCAGCCGAGGCTGCCGCAAAGCTGAATGAGGGCCTCATCGGCGCGATGAAGGCTGCCTTGGGCGACGCGGTTGCGCGGGTCGAGGTATCCACGCGTCTGGGCGATTCCGCTGCCGTGGTTACCGCGGAAGGCCCCATCTCGCTCGAGATGGAGCGCATCATGGCGCAGATGCCCGATGCCGGCATGGGCGAGCTGAAAGCCACCCGCGTGCTCGAGGTGAATGCCGAACATCCCGTGTTCGAAGTGCTGAAGGCCGCCCAGGAAGCCGGGGATGCCGAGAAGGTGAAGCTCTACACGGAAATCCTGTACGACCAGGCTCTGCTTGTGAACGGCCTCGAGGTTGCGGACCCCGCCGCCTATGCGCAGAAGATTTTCAGCCTGATGAAGTAACGGAAAGGCTATGCGTTGGTGGTGCGCTGCTGCCCGGCAATGGTGCACCACTTCATATTCGTTCATCTTTGAAACGGCCAGGAGCTTTACTCTGGCCGTTTTTATATTGCGTACGATGCACTAGTTTTTTATTAGGGAGACCGCGCGTGTTGTGCGCTGACCCGGAACGGCGAAGCGAAGAAGATGCGATAGGGAGGATGATGATGGCCGAGAAGTTTCGTTGGGGAGTTATCGGGACGGGTATTATCGCTTGCAAGTTCGCGGAGGCGGTGGAGTGCCTCGACGATGCCGAGATCATCGCAGTGAGCAACCGCACGCTTTCGAAGGCGCAGGCCTATGCTGAGCGCTTTGGCATCGAGACCGTGTATGCGACCAATGAAGAGTTGCTTGCGGACGAGCGGGTCGATGCCGTGTACGTGGCCACGCTGAACATCCAGCATTTCGAGGTGACCAAGCAGGCTCTTCAGGCGGGCAAGCCCGTTCTGTGCGAGAAACCGCTGGTGATGACGGCCGCCGAAGCCGAAGAACTCGTCGCCACCGCGCGCGAGAACAACGTCCTGCTGGCCGAGAACCTGTGGACGCGCTTCCTGCCGATCTACGACCGTTTGCGCGAGATCATCGCCGAGGGCGGCATCGGCGAGGTGCGCGTAATCCATGCCGACTATTTCTTCCGTATGGAGTTCGATCCCGAAGACCGTTTCTTCAACCGCGAGAAGGGCGGCGGCACGCTGCAAGACATCGGCGTGTATGGTCTGGGGTTCATCGGAACGTTCCTCGGCTATCAGCCCGACCGCATCAATTACGTGGCTCGGATGGGCACGACGGGTGTCGACGAGGTTCTTCACTTGTCGCTGGGCTATCCGAGCGGCGCGATGGCCGATGCCACCTTCTCGATTTCAACGCCGGCACCGTTCCGCGCGATGGTCATCGGGACGCGCGGTCGTTTCGAGATTCCCGAGTATGGCCGTGCGTCCAAGGCGACGGTCTACCAGTATCCGGATGTCGAGGCTGGCCGTGACAGCAAGGGAACCGGTACGGTGGCGAACGTCCCGGAGGGCACCACGAGCTATGTTATCGAGGAGCCGCACAAGAGGAATGGCTTCGAGTACATCGTGAATGCGGTGGCTGAGGCCGTGCGCACTGGCAAGAAGGAGCTTGACCTCCTGACCTGCGACGAGATCGTCAGCTGGATTCGCTTCAAGGAAGACATCAAGAACGAGCTCTGGAAGTAGCTCTCGATGATGAAAAATCCCCGCGGTAAATTATCATTCCGCGGGGATTTTCTTGTGCATTACGCCAGGATCTCGCCTGTCATGATGCGGCACAGCTCGATGACGGCGGCGCGATCGTAGCGGAACGGGTCTTCGCCGAGCTGTACGCCCCGGAGCAGAAGGGTTTCGCTGTCGCACAGGTAGCAATGGCGTTTCAGCAGGACCGACTGGTGGTCGCTTGCCTTCTTGATGATGCCCAGCTCCTGCAGGCGATGAGCTTCCTCGACGGTGAGATCCTCCCATCCATGCGCGCGGTAATAAGCGCACCAGCGGTCGTGTTCCATGTCGGAGAGCGCGAAGAGCAGGGGCGCTTGTGCGCGAATCGATTCCAATCGTGTTCGCAATGCCTTCGCATCTTCCGCTTTACCCCCGGTTTTGGCGAAGTCGTCGAACATGGCATCGGCTTGCTCCGGCGTAAGATCGAGCGCGGCAAGCCACTGTTCGTTTGAGAGCCTGCTGGCGTCGAATTGGCCCGCCTCGAATGCGTCTTCCAATCCCAGATACCAGAGCTTATACGGGGCATGGCGGACCGAGGTGCGGTTCGAGAGCTTCTTGATCTCGTATTGCGCATACTCTTCCAATACGGGTTGCCGTGCCATAAGCTGCGTACTTCCGCGCAAGCCCTTTCGTGCGACACGTTCAGAATCGTTCTGGTCCACCCAGCATTCATCATAGGCCGCGTTCATGTTCATGGCCCGTTGCTCCCAGTCAGATGCGACGATTCCCCGGTACGAGAAAACTTCCCCCATCTTCCCGAAGGGGGTAAGCGCGAAGGAATCTCCGCGTTCCGAGGTCATGCGCTCCGCAGCGCGGAATTCTTCGCTCGAGTAGATAACCGGCGCGATAATCGGATGGGGAAGCGCTTTCTCGGAGCTTTCCACAGCACGTTTCAGGAACAGGCGCCGCAGCTCCACCGCGCATTCGAGGTTGCGGGTGTCTTCGCCCAACGAGACGATGCAATAGGTGCGCCAATTCTCGGGAAGCCCGTCGATAACGTGCATCAGCTGATCGGTAGTCGCATCCGCCTCGATGAGTCGCACCGTGGGCGTTTGGGTCAGGGGGTCGATATCCGCCATCATCTCGGGGCTCTGCGCCTGCAGTAGGTCTAATGTTTTACCCGCGCAGACATCCACGCCAACGATATGGAGGCGTGCGGCGGCGCCCATCTGCCCGAGCCAGTACGCCGTGCGCATGGCCTCGGTGCCAATACCTCCTGTGCCTATGGCGAGGATGAGCAGATCTTGCGGATGCTCCGGGTCTGCCGGACCAAGTGCTTTGTACAGCGGGTATCGGGTGAAGAGTTCCAGGATTCGTTCCTCACACTCCGATATCAGGCGAACCTCCACATTCGGGCTGGGCTTTCCCTGAGAAAGCGAGTCGAAGATGAGCTCGTCAGCGTTGCTATCATGCAGGCAATACACATGCCATTGAACGCGTGCCAACTTGCGGCAGCTATTGGCATAGCGTCGGGCTTGTCTTCGTGTCAGGCCCTCCTGCTCCCGTAAGGCCGCCCAATCGACATCCTGCTCTGGCAGCATTCGCGCCCATTCCACGAGCGACGTGGCAAGCTCGACGTTTTCAGACGTGTTTTCGGAGAATGCGAAGCAGTGGATGTCGGTGAACGTCTTCATGCGTTCGACGGCATCGCGCAGGCCGCCGAAGGTGAACACGACGTTGCCGCGGTTTCCGCTGCGGATTTCCTCGATTACCGCATTGCCCTTCTCGCCGGTTGCGACGTTGCAGAAGAGGACAAACGGTCGGCCAGGAGCTTTCGCGAGGATGTCGCGGGCGAGGACCGCTTCGGCGTGGCTTGCACCCGAGAACACATAGGCCTGCTTATAGCGCCAGCCAAGCAGCGCGATCTT
>JAUNCA010000081.1:3759-9544 GCA_030526775.1 Coriobacteriia bacterium
CGCTGCACCAGCTCGCGCAGGCCGCTCACGACACTCGAGATAACCACGAGCGGCACGAAGATGCTCAGGAGGGTGACGATGAGCACGTAGATGCTTGCGAGCAGGGATGTCGACCCGAGGCATTCGACCACAGTCTTCTCGACATCGCTGATCTTAATCGAGAAGGTGGCGAGGTCGACCATATCGTAAAAGTTGCGGATGATGCCCTCGATGATGCTGAGGCTATCGGCGAGGTTCACCGGCAACAGGCCGATCCATCCAGCCAGGAGCGAGATGAGCGTTGCGCGCGTGCAGGCGCGTTTCATGCCGCTATGAGCTAGGTCATAGCAGAAGGTCGCGATGGCGACGACGAACAACGCCGCCATGAGGCAGGTGCATACGCTCCAGATGTCCCACGTCATATCCACTCCTATTGTCCTACAGTCCGAACTCGGCGCGTTGCGCCTCGCTCATCTGCGCATCTCCCAGCAGCTCGCGGCCCCGTTCAACAAGTTCCTCCACGGAATAGCGCTCGTAAATTCCGAGCGTGCTTTCATCCGCTTTCATGACGACGAATGTGTCGCTTGCAGTATCGTAGCCGAGCGAATCGAGCTTTTGGTGCACTGCGCCGTCGTTATCGACTATGAACATCGTATCGTATGCATGCAAGATGCGCTTATCCCGATTGTCGCTGGCGTGGGCTGCGATGTCGTAGCGAACGATCGGATAACCCATCGGATTGCTCATGGATCCGAGCGTGTCGGCGGGAATGTCGAGCTGCAGGAGATTGGATCCTCGCAAGCTCCCATTCTTCCTGTCCAAGCGCACCATAGTGACGGTTTCGCCGTCGAAGAGGTAGAGTTCCAGTTCGTCTTTGGAAAGCGACATGCCAAGGGGGCGGGATTTTCCGATGTCATAGCGGAAGAGCTCGCGGCCTTCGGGAGAGTAGCCGATGCAGGCGCCCGTGCCCACGGCGTACAGTTCGCCGCCGTCTCCCCACAGTGCGTTGACGCTGGCTGTTTGCGTGTGGGCGCTCTTGCGCAAGAGGGGAACGCCCACCTCCCAGCTCGAACCATCGGCAAGATTAACCGCGAGGCATCGGTAGGCGCCATTTGTATCTGCCGACTGCTCGGTGGACACCAGGATGCGGTCTGACGAGCCTGAGGTAAAGAGCGACTTCGCGCTTCCCATGGGCTCGAACGTTTCCTCGCCGATATCGTACAGGGCTGATTCCATGGTTTCGAGGTCGGTCACGCACAGGCGATAGCCTAAGCTGGTGCCATCTTCACGTTCTTCTGAGGTATAAAGACTCGAGACCAGCTTGTTCCCTGCAACAAGGGCATTGAATCCGCAGAGCGCCCGTTGCTCCTCTGCTGACGATGCCTGATCGCTAAGCGCCGTGCGTTCGGCCGAACCGGTCGCCGCATCGACAAGAATCAGCTCAAATGCATATGCGGCATCGTATACGGTTCTGCGGAACACCAAGGTCGAGTGGTCTTCTGTGAGGCCGAGGTAGTCGAGATTATAGTAATCCTCCGGCTTCGCCAACGGAGTGCTCCACGATACCGAGCCTTCTACCGGGTCGATTCTCGAGACCGTGGGCGTCCCATTGTGATTCGAGCCAGTCAGGTCGAGTACCGCGAATGCGCCCTGAAGCGGAATTGGGTCTTCGATAAGTCCGCAATTAAGCGCTATCGGCTTGAACGAGGTATCGTTGCGCCCGTGTGCGCACAAGAACACGACATCATCGGCGCCGACGAATTCTCCACGTTGCGTCGAAGTTACGCAGTTTGCATTTGCAGGGAGGCCGGATGTGGAAACCGATTGCTTACGTTCGGGGATACAGGTCGCATAGCTTCCGTCGTTGAGGCAGCCGCGAATCGCTTTCGTCTCGCCGCCCTTGGCATCAAGCTCCGGCCAAGCGTCGATGAAGGGGGAAGGAACCTCGATGCGTCCAAGAAGGGTTCCTTCGGCCGCATCAAGGTATGCACAGACGTTGGCACCGCACCATACCACCACGTCGTGCGCTTTACCGTCTTCCAGCCGCAACTGCGTTTCGAACACCGTGACGGAGGCGACCACCTGCCAGAGGTCGATGTCTTGCGACCAGAGGGTCTTTCCCGTAGCGGAATCGAGGCATGTCACCGTATGCTTATACGGAACCAGCCCGGCTGAATAATCCGTTCCGCTGCTCCGCAGATAAGCGCTATACGTTTCGGAGTCGAGGGAATCAACAAGCATTCTCCCCCCGCTTATCGGTTGTAACAGGTTGATGCCGAGGTTGGGGAACTGCTGTTCGGACAGCTGGGTTTTCCCCGTTTCGTAATTGCCGAGCAAAACGCGGATGCCATCTTCTTCTCGGTTATCATCCCATCCCAGCGCATAGAACCCTTCCCCTATGACCGAGGTGGAGAACAAGGAGTATTCCCCTGCGATGCCCTCGAGGGGTTCAGCCGCGCATATATGCCCGTTTTTCAAATCCACGCGGTATAGACCGCCTTCGCATATTGCCACGGCTTCGTCCTTGGCAGTATCGGCCGTAGCGCCGATGAGCGAGTAATAGCCCAGCTCGCCTTCGAAAAGGTTCGCGGTCCAGAGCTCTTTTCCGTTTTCTGGCTCGATACAACGCAGGCCGTTGCGGAGTACCACCAGGAACCGGTTGTCGCCGAAGGCCTCGATGCCGATGACGTCTTCTGCATCAGATAGGTTGGGAATCAGCTCGCCGGAATCAACGTTCCAGCAGTTGAGCTTGCCGTTATAGGTTATGGCGGCCATATATGAGCCATCCGGCGTGCAGGCTATGTCCGATACGGATCCGTTCGCGCGGAACGAGCGAACCGGTCCGTAGTCTGTCACCCACGGCCGACCTTGAACCTCGCCATCCAACGGAGGTTGGTAGGCACGGGTTATCTGCTGCAATGCGTATTCGGCCTCGGCCACCACGGGGCGGTCTCCTCCCGTGCCGGGAAGCGCGGCCAGCGCTACCTCGAGGGCTTCGAGTGCGTTGCCCTCCTCGTAGAGATTGAGAGCAGTGTGCGCGAGCACCGCCGACTGGCTGCGTTGCGTGGCCACAAGCCCCTGCTGGATTTGCACCAGGCTCCAAGCTCCGTAAGCTATGATGCCCAGTGCCAAGGCGGCGGCGGCAAGTGCGATGCGCCGGCGATACCGTTGCTGGCGGCGGACGAGCGAATCAAAGGGGACGCCGAGCATGGCTGCGGCGAGTCGCGTGACCTCGGGGCGGTGATCGGCCTTCTTCGCAGAGCGGAAGTCGCACGAGAGCGGCTCGACCGGCACAATCGCTTCCTGTGCCGTGCCATCTTCGAGCGTGATGACCCGCCTCCGCTCGAGCAAAACCGGGGGAATCACATCTTCCGGCTCGCCCTCGGCGAGCACGGTGAGCACGTCATCGGGGCTATGGGTTTTCAGGAAGGTGTCGATCTCGCGCTGGACCCAGGTCGACTCGCTCGTGCGTGGCGAGCAGATGACGATGAGGTGCCCGGCGTGTTCGAGCGCGTCGGCGATGTCCTTGCCCAGCTCGCTCGTGACGGGAAGCTCCTCTTTATCCCGGAACACCGGTGCAAGGCTTTTCTTGCCCGTTTGCTTTCGCGTGGAGAATGGCACGTGGAAGCGCTCCAGCGAACGCTGGACTTCGGCGGCTACGCGCGAATCTACCTCGGCATGCCGATACGATATGAAAGCCTGGTACTCCTTGCCCACGTATGCCTCCCGCCGTCATGCCGTATCCAGCACAGCGGTGTTCGAAGGTGTTTCGACCAGACTATTCTAACGGATACCCGGGTGGGCCTGCATCGGGGGCGCTTTGCCGCCTATGTTATGATGAATAAAGCCGTTACCGGGCATTTTGGGAAGGGGATGCACATGGTTTCAGAGCATGTATCGATTCGTTTTGGTTGGATTGCAGCCCTGTTCATGGTGCTTGCGCTTGCGTTGTGCCTTGCCGGTTGCGGCGACCAACAGTCCTCGGGCGAATCGTCTTCCGGGGAAGCGGCCGAATCTCAGGAGATAGTCGTTTCCGACGATGTCGCGGTCGTTTCCGATGCGGTGACGGAGATTGCCGAATCGGGTGATGTCGAAGGCGCCGATGATATCGATGCGTTGCCCAAACGCGAGGTTGCTCCAGACGAAGAACTCGAAGCCCCCGAAATCGAGGCCTCTACCGATGAAGCATCCAAGTATTCGGGCGATCTCGTTCTCGTGCGGCAGGGCGGCGTTCAAATGGTTGTTCCGGCTGCGTGGCAGATGGGGACCCAGGACGCTGGCGTCGCCTTCGCAAACCCCGATGGCAATGTCTTGTGCGTGGTGAACAGCTATCCGAAAGAACCGGGCGAAGTCGTTCCGCTCGAGGCGCTGGCGAAGGTGATGCCC
Organism: Coriobacteriia bacterium; assembly: GCA_030526775.1. Classification (GTDB taxonomy): domain Bacteria; phylum Actinomycetota; class Coriobacteriia; order Coriobacteriales; family Eggerthellaceae; genus UMGS1519. Next base: position 8,125 of record JAUNCA010000081.1, read on the forward strand.
CAACAGCTCGCCAACAAGGGCTTAAGCGATGTGGAAGTAATCAACTACGGGACGAACTACTCCAAGAACGGGACGCTGTGCACGTCGTTCGTGTTCTGCTCGGGAAAGTTCGAGGGCACAGAATTCTACGTGTACGACCAGTTCGTCGACAGCAAGAGCTACCTGAACGTGCTGGAGTTCGTCGCCCCTTCGAGCGCTTTCAAGGCGAATTTCGATGCCATCAAGACCGCGACCAATTCGCTGTGCTTCGCTCCGGGCGAGGAGATTTAACTGACTAGACGAACTGCTGGATAGCGAGCAAGGACCGAGGCGCTCTGCCGGACGTATCCGCCTTGCCCGTCCTATCGTTGAGGAGCTCCGTGAGAAGAACGATTCTTCGTACACCCCTTTTCCTCGTGCTTGCAACCGCGGCAATGCTTGCCTGTCTGCTCGTTACTGCCTGTTCGGGCGGTGGAACCTCGAACGTGCCGGACCGAATGGGCGGAGCGTTGTCACCCCTGATGGAGCTTGATGGCGACGAACCGGATTCGCTCGAGGAGGCTTCTGCTGCGGACAACCCCATCGAACCGTTAGAGGGAAGCTCTTTCCCGGCTCCGGAAAAGGAGCTCACCGTCATGGTGTACATGGTGGGAACAGACCTCGAGACAAATCACAGCTGCGCGACCAACGACATGCTGGAGATGGCGAATACGGTGTTCGACTCAGAGCGGATAAACGTGGTGGTCTACACCGGGGGCACCCAGAGCTGGCATACCAATATTCCCAACGATCGCAACTGCGTGATCGAGGTTGCGCCTGGGCGATTGACGGGTGTCGCGCAGACGGCACGTTCCTTGAACATGGCAGAGCCGGAAACGCTTTCGGCGTTCATGCGATGGGTGGATGCGAACTATCCCGCCGAGCATACCGCGCTCGTTCTTTGGGACCATGGGGGCGGACCGGCCACGGGATATGGCTGCGATGAGCTGTACGGACGCGATACCCTCATGCTCGAAGAGATGGACGATGCCCTTCGCGCAGCCGGCTATGGAGACCAACGTATGCTCGACTGGGTGGGATTCGACGCGTGCCTGATGGATTCCATCGAAGTCCTCCAGGCGTTCGATGATTACGCCCGCTACTTCGTGGGTTCGCAAGAGGTCGAGGACGGTGACGGATGGGACTATAAGCTCCTCGAGAAGATCGATCCGGCGGACCCCAAAGCCTCTGCGATTTCCATCGTGGACACATTCGATGCGTTCCATGCGGATGAAGAGCGCTCGATTGCCCGTCCGGGTTATACGCTTGCAGCCATCGACCTTTCGGCTGTGCCTCGAATCGAAGCAGCCCTCGACAACTTGTCGGCATCGGTGCTCTCCGATTTCGAGGAGGGCGACTTCGCAACCATCGCGCAGGCGCGCGGGCGCTGCCGCAGCTTCGG
>JAUNCA010000222.1 GCA_030526775.1 Coriobacteriia bacterium
CATCAACTTGCTCGATGGACAGCACGTCGGGAAGCCGGTCGGGTTTCTTCGGCAAGGGGATCTTCGACGTGGGGTCGGAATCGCAATACCCCTCGCGCACGAGGAACTGGTGAAAACCCTTCAGCATCGAAACGCGCCGCTGCACCGTCGCGGGCGAATAGTGCGTGCCTTCCCCATCGAGGTCGCGCCGCACGAGGTCATCCTCGTAGTCCACCACGGTCTCACGCGTGACCGCGCGCATGTCGTTAACGCCGCGACCTTCGAGATACCCCAGGTAATCAGCCAGATCGCCCCGATACGCCTTCACCGTCAAAGGCGATGCACCCCGCTCCACCGACAGGTAGAACAGGTAATCATCGCCAATGTATTGCAATGCATGCGCCATGGGGAAAGTATATCGGATAGGACAAACAGACCTGGTCTATTTGTCTCACTCCTCAGGCGCTTCCAATATTTCCGCGGAGTTGTTGCGGGTGTAGGGGGCTATAGCACGCAGGGCGGCATCGCGGGCTTCGCGGGCATTGCCGGGAAGGGACATCACGAAGCGCAGCTTGCACCAAATGCCATATTCGCCGATTTGCGTGACCAGTATCCAGGGGTCTTTGTCCAGGGGAACCACAGCCTGCACGGCGAGGCGCGCCTTTTCCTCCATCTCGCGCAGCATTTCGTCGATATCGCGACCGTCGTTGTTCAGCACCACCACGCTCGTAACGAGATTCTCCGGCTCGACCCTGCTCACCGTCGTCGAGCTGATGACGGCGTTCGGGATGATATGCAGAGTGTTTTCGTAGTCCTTCACCACGGTTTGGCGCCAGTTGACGTCTTGCACGATGCCCTCGACCGACCCCACGATGATATGGTCATCCGGATGCACGATGCCCATAAGCGTCACTTGCAAACCACCCATGAAGTTCTTGATGGTGTCCTGCAAGCCCAACGACAAGGCGATGCCGCCGACACCAAGGGCGGCGATGAGCGCATTCACGTCGACGTCGAAGCAGATGCCGAGGATGAACCCGGCGCCAATGCACCAAACGATGATTCGCGCAACGTTCACCAGGATGGAGCTCTCGGGAATCGGCACCCCATCGATTTGGGTTAACCGGCGGATGAGCCCCACGACCATATGCGCGACAATCGCGGTTGCCACCAACAATACCAATGCGAGCAGAATCGGATGCCAACCGCCCAGGTCCGCAAACGATTCCAGCCAGTCATATGTCTTTTCAGCAGTGGTTTCCATGCCATCAACCCGAAACTACAGGAAGGTCTTGGCGGCATAGGAATAGAAGCCGTCGTACTTGTAGCGCAGCAAAGTCGTGGGCTTCTCGCCTTCGCGAATCGTGAAATGGTTCATGATCGCGCCGCGGTTGAGCAGCTGGCCGTCGATAAAGTGGCTGGCCGCGCGCGTTCCGTCGTCATGCGAAAGCTCTATGGTCACGACCTCGTTATACCCGGTTACGGCAGCACGGGAATGCAGCGAATGCGGGGCGAGCGGCACCATGACCATGCCGCGGTGCACCGGCGAAACCACCGGACCGCCAGCGGAAAGCGCATAGGCGGTCGAACCCGTCGCGCTCGCGAGCACCACGCCGTCGCCGCGGATGTTCATGAAGGGGTCGCCGTTCACGGAGACAGAGAGCTTCACCATGTTGCCCAAATCGCCACGGGTGATGGCGAGTTCGTTCAGCGCGAAATACGACGCGTAATGGTGGGTGCCCGTGCTCTCGCCCAAGCGGTTATGCGGCAGGTAGCCGGCATCGATGTGCAGGTTCGACCGGTTCTCGCGCACCACGTCGCCGCAAAGCGCCGCGTCCACGACGCGCACCACGCCATCGTCGCTCGGGTTGGACAGGAAGCCCAGATGGCCGAAGTTGATGCCGATAATCGGCACGCCCGACACGCCGGCCATGCGCGCGGCATGCAGCACCGTGCCATCGCCGCCAAGCACGACCAGCATGTCCACGATATGCTCGCCGTTCGAATCCCAATAGCGCAGGCCCTGCGAGTCGTCCTCGCTATCCACCGGGATGCCCGGCTGGCGCGGCAGGTCGAAGGAGTCGCTCGCGCTGTAGGTTATCCCCTCGCGCTCGAAATACGCCGTAAGCTCCTGCGATGCCTCCATGGCACCCGCGTTGGAATTGTTGCGAACTATGAGGATATGCATGTGCCCTACCTTGCTCTTTGCTAAGATTTTCAAACATTATACCCGCCGCGAAACGAAGAAAGCATAATGCCCCAGCAGCACGTAAGAAGACCATCCGAACTTGCCGGCCGCATGTCCGCAAACGCCGCGTCCGTCCTGAATCCCACACAGGAACCGACCGGCGAGATGGACGAGAGCGTCCATAAGTCGGCCACGCTCATAAGCGCCTGCGTCCTGCTGTCGCGCATCACGGGCTTCTTCCGCACCTGGGCCATGGCCTTCGCCATGGGCTCCA
>JAUNCA010000082.1:0-428 GCA_030526775.1 Coriobacteriia bacterium
GTCGGAGATACGTTCTCCGACTCATCCACCGACTCATCCTAGGAAAGGTTCCAGAGATAGCCTACGCCGCGCACGGTTTCCAAGTATTGGGCCAGGTTAGGGCCGAGTTTTGAGCGGATTCTCCGCACGTGCACATCGACGGTACGCGGGCCACCATAGTAGTCGAAGCCCCACACGTTCTGCAGTAGTGCCTCGCGCGTAAACGTATAGCCCGCATGCTGCACGAGGAACACCAGCAGCGCATATTCCAGGTACGTAAGGTCTACCGGATCGCCCGCAATTGAAATCTGGTACGTCGCCAAGTTGATGGTCATGCCGCCAATGGAGATAACGTCCGTCCCATCGCCCGGGTTGCGCTCGTTCAACAGTTTGCGCAAGCGGACAAGGCACTCCACTTCCCCTGCGTCCTTCATCACGAAATCGTACGA
>JAUNCA010000082.1:438-4866 GCA_030526775.1 Coriobacteriia bacterium
TTGAAAATCCAACTGCTCGACGCCTGGCTCATCGACAACGGCGAGCATCGGACATCCCCGGTCTGCGACCACTTGCTCGATATCCTTCAAATGGGCTAGGGCGACATCCTGGGCCTCGAGAATAACGAGGTCGGGGACGATACCGTTCGCGAGCAGCTTCTGGATTTGCGTTATCGGACCCGCGGTAACATCCGCATCGAGCTCTAAGAGCACCTGCTGGAACTTGTATGCGGTATCAAGGGAATTCACTATGAAAAGAATCCGTTTGCGCATTTCGATACCGCCAGCCGTTCTTGTTCTTCACGCGCAGCCCGTACCAGGCCTACACCCTCCAGTATGTTTTGGCAGTCTAGAGGTATCGCATGTCACGACCATTTCACCGAGGTTTCGGAAAGGTAAAACTTCGCTGTGGACTCGACATGTTGAAGCGTTTTCCCCGCTCAAGGCTGTAACGATGCCATTGCATGCATGTTAAATCCAACTGGCCTGCATTCAGGCGTCGAATTGGCGTCTTAGAATCGAGAGGCGTTTGGAAGGCATTCTTGTTGGAGTCTCCAGGCGCTTTTTTCATGCTCGGAGAACGGGAGGTTGCAATGGCAAAGCACATCTTCGTGACGGGCGGCGTGGTGTCGTCGCTGGGCAAGGGCATCACCGCCGCTTCGCTCGGGCACCTGCTGAAGGCGCGCGGGTACAAGGTGACGATGCAGAAGATGGACCCGTACCTGAACGTCGACCCCGGCACGATGAGCCCGTTCCAGCACGGCGAGGTGTTCGTTACCGACGATGGCCACGAGGGCGACCTCGACCTAGGGCACTACGAGCGCTTCATCGACGAGAGCCTGCCGCGCGAGTCGAACTTCACGCAAGGCTCGATTTACCAGTCGCTGGTCGCACGCGAACGGCGCGGCGATTTCCTCGGCGGAACGGTGCAGGTTATTCCCCACGTCACCGATGCCATCAAGGAGCGCGTGCTGCGCGCCGCCTCGCAGACGGGTGCGCATATCGTGATCTCCGAGATTGGCGGCACCATCGGCGACATCGAGGGACAGCCGTTCATCGAGGCCGTGCGTCAGCTGCGCCACGAGCTAGGCGCGGATAATGTCGTGTTCGTTCACGTGAGCCTTGTTCCCTATATCGCTGCCGCCCACGAGGTGAAGACGAAGCCCACGCAGCATTCCGTTAAGGAGATGCGCTCGATGGGCGTGCAGCCCGACTTCATCGTGTGCCGGTCGGACCACGAGATCGGCGATGCGGTGCGCGCGAAGATCGCGCATTTCTGCGACGTAGACGTGGACTCGGTGCTTTCCTGCGTGGATGCGCCGAGCATCTACGAGGTGCCGATCGACCTGTTCAACCAAGGCTTCGACGTGAAGGTGCTGCGCCGCCTGCGCTTGCCCGAAGGCGAGCTGGCTGCGGCGCCGCTGCAGGCTTACGTCGATGCGGCTGCCCGCTGCGAGGGCGCAGTCGACATCGCCGTGGTGGGCAAGTACACGAGCTTGCCCGACGCGTACCTTTCGGTTATCGAGGCGCTGCACCACGCGGGTGTGGCCAACGGCGTTCGCATGAATGTTCACCTGGTAAACGGCGAGGAGCTGTCCGAGGCCAACGCCGCCGACACGCTTGCGGGCATGGACGGCGTGCTCGTGCCCGGCGGCTTCGGGCAGCGGGCTTTCGAGGGCAAGATTGCCGCTGCCCGCTATGCACGCGAGCACGGTGTGCCCTACCTGGGCATCTGCCTGGGGTTGCAGGCGGCTGTGTGCGAATTCGCGCGCCACGCTGCGGGCCTTGCCGGCGCGACCTCGGCCGAGTTCGCCGACGAGGGCACGCTTGCCACAACCGCAGAAACCCCGCTGGTCATCGACCTCATGCCCGAGCAGGAAGACGTCGAGAACAAGGGCGGCACAATGCGCTTGGGCGCCTACCCCTGCAAGGTCGCGGCAGGCACGAAATCGTTTGCGGCCTACGGTTCCGAGCTCATCTACGAACGGCACCGCCATCGCTACGAGGTAAGCAACGCCTACCGCGCGCAGCTCGAAGAAGCCGGGCTGGCAATCTCGGGGCTTTCCCCCGACGGACGCCTGGTCGAGATGGTCGAGCTGTCCGAACACCCCTGGTTCGTGGCCACGCAAGCCCACCCCGAGTTCAAGAGCCGCCCCGGTAAACCCCACCCCCTGTTCCGTGACTTCGTGAAGGCCGCCAAAGCATACGAAACGCCCCTGGGTTAACCACCATTTGGGGACTGTCCCCAAATGGTGGTCGAGCATAGAGCGGGGTATAATCGCTGCGGGGATTCACAGAGGCGGAGGGTATGGGTCAGGAAGAGTTCGACAAGCGCGAGAGTATCTGGAGCGTGCCGTTCGTTATCTTGCTGTTGGCGAATTTCTTCCAGAGCACCGCCGCATTCATGGCGAACACCACCATCCCGCTGTACATCGACGCAATGGGCGCAGGCGCGGGCGTCGTCGGCGTCGTCGTGGGCTCTTTTGCCATAACCGCGCTGCTCGTGCGGCCGTTTGCGGGGCCGGCATTCGACAGCTTCTCGCGCAAGAAGCTGCTCATGATGATGCAAGGCGTCAACGCGATCGCCTTCGTGCTGTACGGCGTGGTCGATTCGGTGCCCGCCTTCATCGCCGTCCGCTTGCTGCACGGCATCGGCATCGGGTGTTCCGGACCGCTCGCGATGTCGCTCGTTTCCGAGTATCTGCCCATCGCCAAGTTCGCCACGGGAATGAGCATCTACTCGCTCGCGCAAACGTTCGCGCAGGTGATGGGGCCAGGCGCGGGCCTCTGGCTCATCGACGCCATTGGGTTCCAGGGAACCTACCTCATCTCGGCCGCCCTGCTCGTGGCATCGGTCGCAAGCATCTCGCGCGTGAAGGAAATCCCCCGCGAGCATCCGCCCTATCAGCTGCGCCTCGGTCGCATGTTCGCACGCGAGGCTGTGGACAAGGCCATCGTCATCATGCTGTTCGCGTTGGCATTCGGCGGAACTACCTCGTACCTGGTGCTGTACGGCACGAAGCTCGGCATCGACAACCTCGGCGCATACTTCGTGGTGTACGCGTTCTGCCTGCTGGCCACACGTCCGCTTTACGGGCGCCTCGCCGATACCTTCGGGCCCGAACGCATCCTCCTCCCGGGCGTGATCTTCTTCACCCTCTCGTATGTCATGCTCTCGAACATCACCGATTTCATGGGCCTCATGGCGGTGGCCGTGGTGGCTTCGGCGGGCTTCGGCGCCTGCATGCCGCTCGTCCAGTCGCTTGCGATGATGAGCGTGCCCGCAGGTCGGCGCGGCGCGGCCAGCAACACCACGTTCACCGGGCTTGATGTGGGAAGCCTCTGCGGCCCGCTGTTCGCCGGATTCGTCATCGAGACGCTCGAGCCTGCCACCGGCAGCCTGCTTGCCGCCTATAGCCAGATGTGGCTCGTCATGCTGGTCCCCATGGCGGTGGCCTTCGCAATCATCATCTGGTGGAACGTGAAGAAGTAGCCGCCCGCGGGAACCCTTCGATGGAAAGGGACCGCAATCAGCGGCGATTCAGTTGGTAGATAAGGCGCAACCCCTTGAGCGTCAGGCTGTCGTCGAGCGTGAATTCGTGGCACGACTCGGCGCAGACGATATGGGAGAAGCGGCCCGTCGCGACGAGGCGCGTGCGGTATCCGAGCTCATGCCACATGGCCTCCACCAGGCCATCGAGGCGCTTCGCCTCGCCGAGCACGACCCCCACCTGCACCGATTCCGCGGTGCTGCGCGCAATGACCTGCTGTGGGATGCGGATGCTCGCACCCGGCAGCTGGGCGGCCGCGATGTTCAGCGCCTCCATGGAAGCGCCCAACCCTGCCGCAATCGCGCCGCCGGCAAATGCGCCCTTTTCATCGACGACCACGAGGTTCGTCGCCGAACCGAAATCCGCCACGATACAGGGCGCCCCGTAGATCTCGCGGGCCGCCAAGGCATTGCACACCCGGTCGGAGCCCACTTGCCCCGGGTCCTTGTACTTCACGGCGATGCCGCTTTTCAGCCCCGGACCCACCACAAGCGGCCGCTTACCCGTTAGGGTCCAAACGGCTTGTTCCCATGCGTACGTAGCCGAGGGAACCACCGAGCACAAGATGGCATCATCGGGATCGAGCAGGTCCCGCAACGACAGGAAGGCATCGATAGCTTGGGCGGCTTCGTCCGTCATCAGCGACGGACCGCTGGAGCCAGCCCAGCGTGCGAGGAGCTCCTCGCCCTCGAACATGCCCATATCAACCTGACCGTTCGTAATCTTCAAGGTCAGAAGCGACATTGCGGCCTCCCGTCTCGCGCACCATTAGCACGACTATATCCGAAAGCGCACCGCAATGCCATAAAAGCGGCGCGGCCCCCGGGTGTCCAGCCCGGGGCGGGGGGGTTGGGGTTTTAGGCCAAAACAACACCCC
>JAUNCA010000082.1:4876-9477 GCA_030526775.1 Coriobacteriia bacterium
CGGCGCGCCACCGGCTTCTCCAGCCGGTGGCGTGCGTTTAGGGTTTTACGCCATATCCTCCAAGCGTCCGTGCTTCTCGTAAGAGGTTATCCGCACGGGTCGATTCGCCTCGTCCACGAACACCACCCGCGGACGATGCTCGCGCGCTTCCGCGGCATTCACCTGCGCATAGCACATGATGATCACCTTATCGCCCGGGTTCACGCAGCGCGCAGCGGCACCGTTCAGGCAAATCATGCCCGAGCCGCGTTCGCCGGCGATGGTGTAGGTCTCCAGACGTTGGCCATTGTTCACGTCAACGACCTGCACCTTCTCGTACTCCAAGATTCCCGCCGCATCCAACAGGTCCTCGTCGACCGTGATCGACCCCACGTAATCGACCTCGGCCTGAACGACCGTCGCGCGGTGAATCTTGCCTTTCAGCATCTCCAAAACCATGCGTTATGCCTCCACCAGGAAGTTGTCGATGAGGCGCGTCGTGCCGATGTACACCGCCATGGCGAACAGGACCGGAGGCTCCACCGTCGTCACGGGCGCCATCGTCAGGCCATCGACCGCCTCCACGTAGTCGATGCGCGCGAGCGGTTCGGCCTGGATGAGGTCGGTCATAGCTGCGACGATCTTGGTTGCGTCCGTTTCGCCATCTTCCACGAGCTTCTGGCCCAGGAACACGGCCTTCGACAGCACCAGCGCCGCCTCGCGCTCCTCGTCGCTGAGGTACGTATTACGGGACGACTTCGCCAAGCCGTCTTCTTCGCGCACGATGGGGCAACCCACAATCTCGATGCCATAGGACATGTCGCGCACCATCTTGCGAATAACCGCCAGCTGCTGGGCATCCTTCTGGCCGAAAAACGCCTTGTCCGGCGTCACAATGTTGAAGAGCTTGCTCACCACCGTGCACACGCCGCGGAAGTGAATGGGGCGCGTCTTGCCGCACAGCTGCTTGGGCATGTCGTTGAGAATCTCCACATAGGTGTCGGTCTTTCCGCCGCCATCGGGATACATCTCGTCCACGGAGGGATGGAAGACCATGCTGCATCCATGCTCCTCGAGCAGCGCGCAATCGTGATCGAAGTCGCGCGGGTAGCTCTCGAGGTCTTCACCCGGACCGAACTGGGTGGGGTTCACAAAGTCGGAAGCCACCACGCGGTCGCACGCCGCCACGGCGGCATCCACCAAGCTCGCGTGGCCTTCGTGGAGGTAGCCCATGGTAGGAACGAGCCCCACGGTAAGCCCTTCGCGCTTCCAGGCGCGCACCGTGCGGCGCACCTCGTCAACGGTCGTTGCAACTATCATCTGTTCAAAACCTTTCTTCGCCGCTGCGCCTAGTACTGCGCGGACAACGCCCGCAGGAACTCGTCGCTGCAGTCGCTCTTCACGTACGATTCTTCCAGCGTGGGGAAGCTCCCGTCTTTTACCGCCGCGTCATACGCGCGATACGCCTCGGTCATCATGGCTCCCACCTGGGCGAACTGGCGCACGAACTTCGGCTTGAAATCGCCGGACATCGCCAGCAGGTCCTGGCTCACCAGCACCTGGCCGTCGCAGCCGGCACCGGCGCCGATGCCGATGGTGATCATGTCCACCTTGCTCGAGATAAGCGCGGCCAGCTTCGGCGGAACGCACTCGAGCACGCACATGAACGCGCCGGCGCGCTGCACGGTGAAGGCGTCTTCCAGGACGCGACGGGCGTTCTCCTCGCCCTTGCCCTGGACCTTGAAGCCGCCGAACGCATTTGCAGATTGCGGGGTCATGCCAATGTGCGCGCAAACCGGGATGCCGGAATCGACGATGGCGCGGATCTGCTCCTCCACGGCGGCACCGCCCTCGAGCTTAACGGCGTTCGCGCCTGTCTCCTTTATCAGGCGGCCGGCGTTCGCCACGGCCTGCTCCACGGACACCTGGTAGCTCATGAAGGGCATGTCCATGATGACGAAGGCGTTCGGGGCACCGCGCACGACGCTGCGGCCGTAGACGATCATCTCTTCCATGGTCACGGGCAGCGTGTCGGAGTAGCCCTGCATGGTCATGCCCAGGCTGTCGCCGACGAGAATCGTGTTGATCTCGGCTGCGTCAACCAGGCGCGCCATCGAGAAGTCGTAGCACGTTACCTGCGAAATCTTCTCGCCGCGCTCGCGCATGGCCATAAGCGTGGAAATGGTATTCTTCATGATGTTTCCTTTCTTGTTAGGCATATGGATGCCGGCTAGGCTTTCAGGGTCTCCCGCATGGTCGCGTAATCCGCTTCCGGATGCTTCTTCTGCGCAACTTCGACGAGCTTGAGCGAAGCGTATCGGTACAGCTCGCGCTCTTCGGGAGCGTCGAAGCATTGCAGGTGGGATGCGACGGTTGTGGCGTCGTTCCGCTCGATGGGCCCGGTGAGGGCGCCGGCGGGTCCGTGTTCGATGATGTGCTCCATGTTCGCGCGCACGAGCGGCGTGATGGCGCCGAGCGCCGAGCGCCCGTCAAACCCGCAGGCCACAAGCATGTCGAGGCTCTGCTGCACCAAAGCGCACACCAGGTTGCTGGATATGGCGCATGCCGCGTGATACCGCTTCTTGGCAGAACCGGGAATCACCTGCACCTGCGGGCCCAGCGCTTCGAGGCGCTGCTTCCATTCGGCCAGATGCGCTTCGTCGCCCTCGATGCAGAAGAACGCGCCCGGAAGCTCGCGATAGCTGCCCGTCTTGCTGCTGACGGGAAACAGCGGATGCAGCGAGTACCCCGTTGCGCCCGTTTCTTCCAAGCCGGGGAACACCTCGGCCGCAGCAAGCGAACCGCTGCAATGGCACAGCTGCTTGCCGGTTAGATCGTATGCGCGGAGGTTCTGGTACACGCCCGAAATGGCGCCGTCCGGAACGGTGATGAAGATGGCGTCGCTCGCAGCCACGAGCTCGGCCAGCGACTCGAAACACGAGCTGCCGGTGAACGCCGCCGCCTCGTGCGCCGACTCCACGCTGCGGCTGTAATAGCCCGCTATGGGCAAACCGCCTTCTGCGAAGAATTTTCCGAGCGAGAATCCAACTTTGCCGGCGCCGATAAACGCAATGCGCACAGCATTAAGCGGCACCGATGGTGCCGAGGTCCCAACCATATGACCTTCTTCCCGTATATCCGCTTTCCCTATGAAAGTCGGGTTACTGCGGCCAGTATAGCCATTCGGCGGCGAAAAACATCGAGAACTTCGTCGTTAGGCGATAATCCGCAAAACGCCGACGAAGCGGATTTCGGGAGCGCGGTGTGGACAAGCCCGGCGTTGCGCGCGCAGTTGGCCAACCGCGCGTGAAGTCCATCGCGGGCTACATTTCATTCGGCTGAAGGGCGCCGGCAGCGCGCCGGGCGCGCCCTGTTATTAGAATCCCAGGTCCTCGTTCACCAGGATGACGTGGACGCGGTCGGGGTCCATCGCGAAGCGCGTGATGAGCATCTGGCAACAGATGCAGTCCTCCGACTTGCAATCGCCGCAAGCGCCCGTCTTGCTGCAGGGCGTGCTCAGGCCGAAGCGCTGCGCGTTGATAGGCGCAGCCACATTGCGGGCGCGCTTGATCGCATCGTGCACGTCGGCGCACACCTTGTTCATGCCCACGATGTGCACGAGCTTGCGCGGCCCGAACGCGAGCGCCGCAATACGGTTCGCAGCACCGTCGATATTCACCATGATGCCGTCTTCGGTGATGGCGTTTGCGCTGGCCAGGAACACATCCGCATCGAACGCGGCAAGCATCGCGGCACGGCGATCGTCCGTGTCGTCACGGTCCACGAAGTTGTACGGTCCATTCTTCAGCGTGTCGAACAGGCCGATTTGGTGAGCGCTCATGCAGCCGCCCATATTCACTTCGCTGCCCTCGGGAATGAGTTCGAGCGCAATCTTCAGCGCCTCTTCCCGGTTTGCCGCGTAATAGCCGTTCATCTTGCGCGATTTCAGACCCTTGATAACCTTTTGGGCCCGCATCTCGTTGCGCTTGAATTCGAATGCGCGGATGGTCTCCTCGTTCATCGGGGGTCCTTTCTCCTGGTCGTTGCTCGCTGTTCCCCGTTGCTCCAAAGTGCACTTTACCCGCATTTCTGATTTCTTGCAAAACGCGGGTTTAACAGGCTCGATGTTGCTTGGCGTATACTGACTGCACGGGGGTTATGCGACGAGGAGTGGTTATGGGCGCACAACAGGCAAACCGGACGCAGATTCCAGGCAAAACCTGGACGATTATCGTGCTGCTCGCCCTTATCGGCCAGGTGGCATGGGCGGTCGAGAACAACTTCTTCAACCTGTTCATTCAGGATGCCTTCGGGGCGTCACTTTCCGACGTCGCGTTGATGGTGAGCGCATCGGCACTTACGGCCACGGCCACGACGCTGCTCGTGGGCGTGTGGTCCGACCGCGCCGGGCGGCGCAAGACGTTCGTGGTGGTTGGCACCGTGGTGTGGGGCATCTCCATCTGCGCGTTCGCGGCGCTGCAAGATGTTTCAGCCTCGCTCGCGCGCGATGCGGCGGCGGCCGCCGCGCTTGGCATCACGCTTACCATCGCGTTCGACTGCATCATGACCTTCTTCGGCAGCCTCGCGAACGACTCGTGCTTCAACGCGTGGGTCACCGACAT
>JAUNCA010000223.1 GCA_030526775.1 Coriobacteriia bacterium
GCGGATCGCCCGGTGCAATTGGCCGTATACGATTTCGACGGCACATTGCTCGCAGGAAAATCCCCGGTAATTCTCACACGCACCCTTTTCTTCAACCATCAGCTTTCGTTTGGCAACTTGTGGCTCATCATGCTTTGGGGCTTGGCATACAAGATGCATGTGCCCCCCAACGAGGCCTGGGTTCGCGGAAGGGTATTCCGTGCGTTTCAGGGAAAGCCGCGCGATGAAGTGGATGCGTATCTTGCATGGTTCTATGACGAGAAAATCGCACACCGGTTGCGTGCGAGCCTGCTCGAGCAGATTCAGCGCGATAGGGAAGAGGGTTGCGTTATCGTCACCGTGTCGGCGACGTTCGAGCCCATCGTGAGGCGCATGGTCGAGCTTGGTGTCGTGGATTACCAGATTGCCACGAAGATGATGGTTGATGCGCAGGGTAACTATGTGGCGCGCGTCGATGGCCTACCAGTCGAAGGTGACGAGAAGATCGCCGCGCTGAAGCGCTTTGCCGACGAGCAGTTCGGCCGTGGCAACTGGTGGGTGAAGCGTGCATATAGCGATCACTATTCCGACAAGCCCCTGCTGCTTGCAGCAGATTATGCAACTGCCGTCCACCCCGATACCGGTCTCAAGAAGGCCGCGCAGAAATACGGCTGGACTATTCTGGAAGACTAAGCGAAAACGCTTAGCCCGACTACGTGTTTTGCCTTGATGCTTTCATATGAAAACTCGCGGTAAACATTGTGCGCATTGGCATAGGGGTACAGCCGCTCGCGTGCGATGAGAGTACAATGGATTACCCGAAAATCGACAGCCAAGGGAGGTGTCATCGTGTCCGAGGAATTCGATTCCATGAATGAGGAAGGCAGCATTGCCGATGTGGGGAGCGATGGCACCCAGAAATCTACCGTCATGATGTCGCTCGCGGGTTATACATTCGACACCCTCGTGGGATTTGGCGAGGAGATCGAACGGCTTCGCTTGATGGGCATATTCGATAACGCAGAGGACTCTGCGTTCGTGTCGTTCGTCGAGCAGATGAAGCTGCAGCACGGCCTGTTCGACGAGCCGACGGGCGAGGCCATCCTGTTCAAGTCTGTCGTACGCGAAGATGCCGACCGGCTGATGATCGCCACCGCGAATGAACTCGGGCACCCGACCGTGCGCATGCGCGTGGCTTCCCCGCATCCTGGTGTCCAGGCCATCTGCATCATGGCTACTCCCGGCGTAACGGAGAAGGGTTTCGAAGACTGGGGAACGCTGGTGCTCGAGGGCGTGGACTCCTGGGGTACGCCTGAGGCTTTCGACCTTGGTGTGGCTTACGACGAGATGGCCATCGCGAATGCGGCGAACGGTGCTATGAAGGCAGTTTCGCTCTTGAGGAAGGCTGCGTCGAATCCGAAAGTCACCATTTTGGCCTCCGCGTCTGGCGATATCGACCCTCATTCGCTTATTGGTGCTTGGATTGGTCCGATGAAGGTGTTCGACGTTCCCGCGCCGAGCGAAGCAGAGCGTGACGAGATTTGGAATCATTTGATGAGCAAGCATGTCTCGATGTCGGCGATGGATCGCGTCGAGCTCGTGCGTTTAAGCGAGGGCATGCCGCGTTGCGACATATTCGCGGCGGCGCGTGAAGCGGTGTCGCAGGCGTATCGGCAAAGCATCGACCATCGCACGTATGTGCCCGTCGATAGGGGCAACTTGTTGAATAAGATCGCCGCGTACCAGCCGCTCGATTCAGAGGAATACCGCTGGATAGAGGAAAGCGCGGTTGACGATTTCCGCGACGAGATCGAACGGTACGAGCGTGGCGAAATTTAACTGCCCGAAACCGACGGACGCGCAAATCGAAGAATTCCGGCAACTAGTTTGGCGTGAAGGCCGTGTGCATTGGCGCGATTTGCCTTGGCGTGGCATCGATGACGATTACGCGGTGCTGGTATCCGAAGTCATGCTCCAGCAAACGCAAGTGAAGCGCGTGCTGCGGTATTGGGAACGATTCCTCGCGCTGTTTCCGACCATCGATGCGTTAGCAGCCGCCGACAATGCGCTCGTGCTCGAGATGTGGCAGGGGCTCGGATATAACCGGCGTGCCCTCATGCTGAAGCGTTGTGCAGAGGAATGCGCGACGCATCATGGCGGAACGCTTCCTGCGGCGCGCGAAGAGCTCCTCGGATTGCCGGGTATCGGGCCGGCCACCGCCTCGGGGGTGATGGCGTTTGCGCGAAACGAGCGCTGCGTGTATCTGGAGACGAACGTGCGCAGCGTTTTCCTTCACCATTTCTTCCCGGGGGTCGAAAAGGTGCCGGATAAGGATGTGGCTACCCTCGTGGAACGTGCTTGTCCGGCGGAAGACGTGCGCGGATGGTACTATGCCTTGCTCGATTACGGAGCCCACCTGAAGTCGGTGGTTTC
>JAUNCA010000224.1 GCA_030526775.1 Coriobacteriia bacterium
GAAGCGGAATCCGAAGAGGCGGCAGAGCCGGAAACGGCGCCGGCAGCGGAGCCGGAAGAGGCCGCGGAACCGGAAACGGAGCAGGCACCCGAGCAGACTCCGGCCAAGGAATAAGGCCGCTTTTCCCACCTATAGCGTCAGATTTCTGAATTCCCCGCGCAATTGCCCGTGCCGCGTTTTGGCGTGTGCGGTTGTGCTACCATTTCGCCCCATGGAACGGGGCAATACGCACAACCAAAACGAAGCACGCCGTCCGAACCAATCGACGCGCCATGCAACCGCCCGAAAGGGCGGGAATACCCGTTATGTCGCATCCGTCGATGGCCTGCGCGCGTTCGCGGTTCTGGCCGTCATCTTCTACCACATGCATCTGGATTGGGCGCCCGGCGGCCTCATGGGCGTCACGGTGTTCTTCGTCATTTCCGGCTACCTCATCACGGGATTGCTCGTGAACGAATGCGAACGCACCGGCCGTATCGACCTGCCCGCATTCTGGATGCGCCGCGTGCGGCGCCTGTTCCCGGCCATCGTGCTCTCGGTCGCTGGCATCTGCGCGCTCTGCACGCTGTTCAGCCCCGAATTGTTCGAGAAGATGAAGCCCGACATCGTGCCATCGCTGTTCTTCTTCAACAACTGGTGGCAGATCTTCCACGACGTGTCGTACTTCGAGGCGGCTGGGAATCCGTCGCCGCTGCAACACTTCTGGAGCCTTTCCATTGAAGAGCAGTTCTACCTGGTGTGGCCGCTGCTTCTGCTGCTGATGTTCAAGCTGCGCTTCAGCCGCAAGGCCATGCGCCGCATCGTCGCCGTGTTGGCCATCGCGTCGGCCGTGGCCATGGCCGTGCTGTACGACCCGCTGGGCGACCCGAGCCGCGTGTACTACGGCACCGACACCCGCGCGATGAGCCTGCTCGTGGGCGCTTGGCTTGCGCTCGCCTGGCCGTCGGCTGCCTTCGGGGGAGCGCGCCAGCTGAAGAGCCGTGGATCGCGTTTCGCGGTCGAGCTTTTCGGCATCGTGGCGCTGGCCGCGCTCATCAACATCGTCATCTTCACCAACGGGTTCACGGCGTTTCCCTATTACGGTGGCATCGCGCTCACGTCGGTGCTGTCGGCCCTGCTCATCGCCGCGCTGGTCATCCCCGGCACCTTCATGGACGCCGTGTTCGAGCTCAAGCCGCTCGTCTGGATCGGCAAGCGCAGCTACGGCATGTACCTCTGGCATTTCCCCATCTTGCTGCTCACGACCAACGTGAATTCGACGGTCGATCCGCCCATCTGGATGTACTTCGTGCAAATCGCGCTCATCTTCCTGGTGTCGCACCTCTCGTACGAATACGTCGAGAACCCCATCCGAAGGGGCGCTATTGGCGATTGGTTCCGCGCGCGGCGCGCCGGCCAGCCGCAACCGGTTCGCGCCTCGGCCGTAGTGTCGGGCGCTACCGTGGCATGCCTGCTCGTGATTTCGGGATTCGGGCTGGTCAACGGTCCGGCGAAGCTGCCGCCGCTGCAGTTGCCGGCCATTCAACTCGAACAGTTCCTGCCTGCGCCCACCCCAGCGGCCTCGAGCTCTTCGGCGTCGGACAAGGCGAAGGGTCAGGGCGAAGCAGGTTCTTCCTCTGCTGCCGCTGCGCCGGAGAAGTCGGAAGGTACCGCTGAAAGCACGTCGGCAGCCTCTTCGGCCGCTGTAGCTGAAAATGCCGGCGAGTCCAAGGCGACAATTGCCGACGTGGCCGAAGCCGCGGCCGATACCGTTGATGCGGCGGAAAAGAAGAAGGCGAAAGCCGAGGCCAAGGCCAAGAAGAAAGCTTTGAAGCGGCTGTTCGGAAAGCAGCGGTACAACGATGCGGGCGACCCCATCTACGAGCCGCTCCTCATCGGCGATAGCGTGGCCGCGGGCACCGAAAGCGCTTTCGCGGAATTCTTCCCGTGCGGGCACTTGGATGCGGTGGTGAGCCGCAACATATGGGAGAGCCCGTACGCCGATTACGCCAAAGCCGACCAGGTGGGCGAGTACGTGGTGTTCTGCCTGGGCACGAACAACGTTGTGGAGGGCTGGCAGATCGACGACGAGCTGCTGAAGCCCGTGGCGAAGGACAAGAAGGTGTTCCTCGTGAACATCCGCACGCCCGAAGACTACGAGAGCTACACGAACAAGGCGCTCGCCGATGCGGTCGAGCGTAACGAGAACGTCGTCGGCCTCATCGACTGGTACAACGCCTCTGCCGGCCACGACGAGTACTTCTGGGGCGACGGCACGCACCTAACCCCCGATGGCGAGCAAGCCTATCTGGGCCTCATCTCCGACACCATTAAAACCTACGCCCTCGACCACATCGAGTGAAACAGCGTAACCAGGTTGGTCGTTTCACGATTCCGCTTTCATGATGCGCG
>JAUNCA010000225.1 GCA_030526775.1 Coriobacteriia bacterium
CGTCGTTTTGGAGGTCCACCTGGATAAGCTCCTCCTGCGGGCACGGCGCCTCGAGGCATGCCACGCCCTGGCCGGAGAGCGCAAGGTTGAACAGGCCCTCGCCGCCGGCAATCGCCGAAGACACGTTGGTGCGCGCGACTGTCTGGTGCCGCAGGCTGGACTCACACGCGAGGAAGATGCCATCGTCGAGCACGATGCCACCGCCCCACTGGGCCACGTCAAGCAGGATTATGTACCGATACGTCGGCTCGAGCACGAGCATGCCCGAACCCTGGTATTCCGGCTTGATGGCGCTTTCCTTGGTTACCGCGCCGCGCAGGGCCTTTCCGAAGAAGTCGCCCACACCCTTCACGCCGGTGGTCGCGTTCACATCACCCACCGACCACTGCATGGCTCCCGCTTGCACGGTTACCGGCGACTGCGCGACATTGCACACCACCTGACGGCGCCGCACGTTCATCGCGGAAGAGAACCATGCCTGTTGCGCGGTAGCCCCATTCACCGAGAGGTCACGTTTCCACTGGATAACGCTAAACGCTCCAAGCTGGGAAATGATATCCACATCGTCGTTTTGGAAGAAGTTCGAAACCTGGTACATAGCTGTCCTTTCGCCGGCCTATTTGTACGTATGGCACCAACTACTACATGATGAATCACCGCGGGTGTTTTTCATCATTTCGTCCACAATGATAAATAATACCCGCGGTAATTCATCATTTTGGCTTAGAGTTCCCCGGCCTCGAGGGCTTGCATGAACCGCGCGTAGTCGGCTTCGTTTTGGTCGGCATATGCCACGGCAAATTTCGCGATGGCTTTGTCGAAGTCCTTGCTTTCACCCAGGTAGCCGGCTATCTCGAAGCGATCGCCCGTGCGGGCATGCGCATGGGCCAAGGTCCACCCGCAAATCTCCGACAGCATCGCCAAGCGCTCTTCGTCGATAACGGTAAGGTCGATAGAGCCCTTGCCATCCCAAAGCTGACGCACGTAGAAGTCTTTCAGCTGCCCATCCAAGTCCGGAAGACGGCACCATCCAAGGAACATGTCGCTTGCAGACTGGATTGCACGCTGCCCTTCCACGACACGTTGCCCGTGTTGCGAATATTTGCTCTTCCCACAAAAACGCTCGAGAACCGACTCCTGCGCTTCTTTAATCTGCAGGACCAGGGGGTCGTTGCGATCGGCTCCCTCGAGCACCACGATGATCGCCCGCGTGCCAACGCTTCCAACGCCAACCACCTTATGCGCGATATCCACGCCGTGATACAAGTCGATAAGCCGCCGCTTATCTTCCGAAAGCGTATGCCGGTATTCGGAGAGCGCAAGCCGTACCAACCGCTCGATATCGACCTCGCCGTATAGCTCTGCACCGCGCTTATCTTGCGCCAGGTCTCGAAGCGGAACGATGACCGGCGGATCGCTGATAATACGAAGCTCCCCATCAACCACTTCGGTGAATTTTGTTATCGCCCGGGCGCTATTCTTTGCCTTTGCTTTTCCGACAAGCTTCTCGGCGGTTTTTCGTTGCTTTTTGGTTACCTTATCGCTGAATTGGGCCATGAGCGTGTCGATATCCAGGTGGCCATACCACACATCTAGGTGGCCCATCTGGGAAAACGTGGTCATCGCCTCGCGATATCCCCGAATGCAGGTGCGCACGGCACGCTTGCGGTCCTTATCGGAAAAGCCCCGATCGCGTCCGCATATCTCGACGCTCGCAGCCAAGCGTTTCACGTCCCACTCCCACGGCCCCCGCGTGGTCTCGTCGAAATCGTTGATGTCGAACACCGTATGCCGCTCGGGCGAATTGAAGAAGCCGAAATTCGAGATATGGGCATCACCGCACGCTTGAACCTCGATTCCCGTGGTGGGGGTATGCGATAGGTCCGACGCCATGATGAGCGCCCCGCCGCGGTAGAACGTGAAGGCGGATGCCGACATGCGCTCATACCGAAGCGGCAGCAATTCCTGCACGCGGCTTTCGCCCTGCTCCTTTATGAGGGTAATCGGGTCGGGCCGATCGGTCGGAGCCTCCCAGGAGCTATGGGCGGAAAAGGGACATGTCTCGCGGAGCTCCCGACCGTGCTCCTTTCGCTCTTCGGATGTGCGCTGATCCGTCACGCACATCGCCTCTTGCACAATACTGTGAACCTTGAACGCCAATTTCGTATCCCGCAACGCCATGGAAACCCTCTCTTCCGCAAAACATCGCAGCAATTATCGCCCTTTTTCCAAGGCTTCACCAGTAGCCAGCGGCAGCACCCGACACAAGGGCTATTTCACACGATAATCTTAGTACTTCTACTTAGATTTCCTAAACTAATATGTTGCAAATATGTTGATTAGCACTCGTGACTTTACTTTGCTAACTCATAGTCATATAACTTTAATCG
>JAUNCA010000083.1:0-7718 GCA_030526775.1 Coriobacteriia bacterium
CGGCCCGAGCTCGATGTTGCCATGCAGCTGGACGATTTCCACCTGGATGCCACGCTTGTCGTAGTAGTCACGGGTAATGCGCGGGTATTTGGTGCAGACCCGGATGCTCCCCGTGCGGCGATAGCGCTCCTCCACCGCCTCGCGGGCGCCTTCGGGCTCGGCCACGACGAAGCGGCACGCCCCATATTGCAGGTCCACGAGCTCGACGACGTCGAGGTTGGCCTCGACGAGCGAGTCCTTTCCGCAGATGCCGCAGTCGGCCGCCCCAAGAGCGACGAACACGGGTGCGTCCTGGGCGCGCACGATGATGTAATCTACGCCGGGGTTGCTGATGATAAGCTGACGACCTGGATCCTCGAGCCCGGTCGTATCGAGCCCCGCAGCCGATAAGCAGGCAATCGTATCGCCGTTGAGCGAGCCCTTCGGCACCGCGATGCGCAGGGGCCGGTCGGCATCGAGGGTCTCGCCCACGGCCTTCATAACCTGGTCGAGGTAGAAGCCGAATCCCGCTGCCGGACGGCCTTGCCCGTAGGCGGACAGCACCTCATCATAGCGACCGCCGCCGCCGAGCGGCGTGCCGAGCAGCGCGGAATACACCTCGAAGATGATGCCCGTGTAATAGTCGAAGGAGCTGATGACGGAAAAGTCCACGAGCACGCAATCGGCAAGGCCCGCCTCCTCGAGGGAAGCGTAGGTCTGCGCGAGCGCGTCGATGCCATCGGCGCACCCGAGCGGCTCGGTGAGCGCGCGCACCTGCTCGATGGCCTCGCTGCCACCGCGCAGCGACGGCAGCTGGCGGATCGCGTTCAGGTACACCGGCTTGCCGTTCCCCTCGGAGGTGAGCTCCGCAAGCTCGACGAAGTTCGTATCGTGGTACGCATGGCGAACCGCCCGCTTCCAAGCCGCGTCATCGGATGCGGCTTCCAGCAAATCGTTCAACACGGCGACGGTACCCAGCGAGATCCGGAAATCCTCCAGCCCACATGCGCGCAGCGCGTCAACCATCAGCCCGATGACCTCGGCATCCACCGCCGTGCCCTCGTCGCCGATGCACTCGACGCCAACCTGCGTCATCTCGCGGTTGCTGGTCTCCGGCTCGGTCTGGCGGAATACGCGCTGCTGGTAGCGGAACCTAAACGGCCCCGGCTGCCCGGCCAGGCGCGTCGCGCACATGCGCGCCACCTGCAGGGTGACGTCCGGACGCATCGCCAGCAAGCTCCCCGCGGAATCGAACAGCCGGAACGGCGAATCGGGAATCCTCCCTCCGCGTTCCATCACGTCCATAAGCTCGAGTGTCGGGGTCTCGACCGGCGCATAGCCGCGCGATGCGAACAGCTGCTGGCAGCGATTTGCCAGCTCCTCGCGCAGTGCGGCCTCCTCGGGGAGGATGTCGCGGAATCCGGTCGGCGTTGCAAAATTCATCAAGGGGCTTCCTTTTCCAATTCGTCGTTCAACGTAAATTGCAATTATAAAGTTTTACCGAGGTATACGGGCAGAACCCCACGCAACCTGCGCAGAGCTATTCCCCATTTACGGCGGTTACTTTAGCACACTATAGTGCTAAAGTACTTGGAGTTTTTGAGGAGCGGCTTTTCGGCTCGGTACCGAACGGCCGGTTTACGTTCTAGTGGATTATCTGCGCAGCGCAGCGGCACTTTTCAGGTTCTCCACAACCCTTCGCGATAATGACGCGCATGAACACCCGCCCCGACGACAATTCCAACCGCAACTGGAGCGCATACGAATGGGATTCCCATATCGGGAACACATCCCCCATGCGGCCTGTGCAGCCACCGTCTGCGCAGCAACCCCCGGCGAGCCCCCGGTATCCCACGCAAACGTATCCCCTGAATCAGCGGCCACCGGACGCATACAGCCGGCCCGCCGGTTACGCGCCCGCAAATTACGCACAGCCCGATCCTTACACCGACTACGACGAGTTCTTCTACGGCCGCGACACCTACGTGGAGAAGCCACGGAAGCGCCACGGATGCGGGTGCGGGTGCGGGACATTCATCGCGCTGCTGCTCACGGTCGTGCTCGTGTTCACCATGTGGCCAACGCTCCTGCCTAACAACGACATCATCCGGGGAACCCAGATCGACCAGTTCCGCGACTGGCTATCCGACACCTTCGGTTTCGACTGGCCCCTGCCCTCCCAGGAAGAAATCGAGGCCATCTACAACCAGGAAACGCGCGCCGACGCGGGCTACCTCGCCGAAGAGCCGCCGACTGAGCTGCTGAGCATGGCGGATGCATACCATTACTACCGCAACCTGCTCGATAGCCACGCCCAGTCGGTCTACGATGCGCTCGAATCGGGCATCCTCGCCCAGGACGAGCGCATAACCCTGCCGCTGGGCACCACCGCCCAGGAGCTGCAAACCTGCTGGCAGTTCGTGCTGTACGACCACCCCGGGCTCTTCAACCTGCCTGACGATGCGCACGTGTCCTACTATTCGCTGGCTGGGTCCATCACGATGCTGGAGCCGTCGTACAAGTACGACGCAGCCACGACCGAGCAGCTCTCCGCGCAGTTCGAGCAGCTGGCGCTCGAGCTTCCGCTGCTTGCCGACACGCAGGCGCAAACCATGCAAAACATCTGCGATTACGTGGCGGATAACACCGATTACGTGAACACCGACGACGACCAATACATCGACAGCGTGTTCGTGAATGGCGAATCAGTGTGCGCTGGTTATTCTAAAGCCGTGCAGTACCTGGCCTTGCGCCATGGCATTCCCTGCGTGTACATAACCGGAGAAGCCGAGGATTTCCTGGGAACCGGCGGCCGGCACGCATGGCTCGCGGCCTATGTCGATGGCGAAGTGCGGTTCTACGACCCCACGTGGTACGACCAGCGCGGATTCCACGCCACCCAGTTCCTAGGCATGAACCTCGTCGAAATAAGCAACGACCATTCAGCCGACTACCCATCCCTCCTGCCGCGATGAGTCAAACACCCCAGGGGTAAACGACTCATCGCACACGATGAGTCGTTTACCCCTGGGGTGTTTGACTCATTTCCGTACGAATGCGAAGGAGAGCACCAGCAAAACCGCAGAGCACACTGCGCTGAACGCGATGGCGGCATCTACGCCAAAGGCGCTCACTCCGCCAATCGGGCCACCAATGGACATCAACAACACCATGATGCTCGTTCCAAATGCAGCCGCCACATTGCGCAGCGTGTTGCTGATGGAAGTGCCATCGGGAATGAGGCGGCCATGCAACGAGCGTACGCTCCAGGTGCCGATAGGCTGAATGAGCGAGCTGATACCGAACGTCCGGATACCTTGCAGCAGCATGATGAGGGCCAGATCATCCATCTGCGCTAACCACATCATCGGAATCGTGCCGGCGAGGAGCAGCACTGAGCCGAAGCAGATAACCGGCCGCACACCGATCCGGTCCATCATGATGCCCGAGAGCGGGTTCATGATGAGCGCCGCAATAGTACCTGGCAGCAGCGCCATACCCGCCTCGAGGGTGCTGAACCCCTGCACCTCCTGCATGCCGAGCGGCAGCACTAGCGTCACACCGATAAATGCGCTGAACAGCAGGCACACCATAATCGTGCCCACGGTGAAGTCGCGGTCGTGGAATGCGTCGAGATCCCACAGGGGGTTGGGAATCCGACGCTGCCGCCAGAGGAACAGCACCGTGCAAAGCGTTCCCACCGCAAGCGGCGCCAAGCAGGCAACGCTTAACGGTCCGGCATCCGTGGCATTCGTGAAGCTTAAAAGCACGCCGCCAAAGCCCATGGTCGAAAGCCCCACCGATGGCCAATCGAGCCTTCGGTCCTCGCCATCCGCCATGCCGCGGGGCAGGAAAACTGCCATGGCGATGGCAACCACTGCAGAAAGCACGGCCACGGCCCAAAACATGCTGCGCCAACCCCAGATGTCGGCGCAGATGCCAGCGATGGTGGGGCCGATATTCGGCGCGAACCCAAACGCAAGCCCGAGGATGCCCATAATGGTTCCCCAACGATTGCGCGGGTAGTTTTGGAACACGACCACCTGGATGAGCGGGAAACTCACACCGGCGGCGACTCCTTGGAGAAAACGGCCGATGAACATCGCAGTGAAACTATCCCCCGCAGCAACGAGGAATGTCCCTGCCGCAAACAAGGCCGTCGAAGAAACGAACAGCGATTTCACGTCGAAACGGCGAACGAGGAAGGCGACGAGCGGGATAACCACGCCCAAGCACAGCTGGAACAGCGTGACGAGCCATTGTGCCATGCCCACCGAAACGTGCGTCTCCGCCATGATGGCCGGCAGCACCGTGCTCACGGCGTTTTGGAGCAAACCACCTAAGATGGTGCCGAACACCATTAACGCTAAGACCCCGTATCCGACGCGGGCGCTCTTTTCCTCACCGACGTTTTCCATGCCGCCCATTATGAACGAGGATGCCGGGTTTTCCCGCAGGAACTCCCGCATCCTCAAAACGACCGTCGCAGTCCTGCGCTCACCCAGCTACTCTGCATCCAGCTTTCGGGCAAGTTGTTGGCTGATAAGCCGCGGATTGCCCTGACCTTCCATGGCTTTCATGCATTGGCCGACAAGGAACCCGAGGATTCCCTTCTTACCGGCGCGGTATTGTTCGACCTGCGTCGTGTTCGCAGCCAGCACGGCATCAACCGCGGCTTCGATGGCGGTCGCGTCATTCACTTGTTTCATGCCGCGTTCTTCCACAATCGCGTCCGGGTCCTTGTCCTCGGCGAAAATGGCAGCAAGCACCTCCTTGCCCTGCCTGGTGGAAATCGTCCCCTCGATAAGCAACCTCGCAAGCGCGACCGCGCGCGTTGGCGACAGCGGAGATGCCGCGAGATCGAGCGATTCATCGGCGCTCACGGTGGCCTGCACGTCATTCAGCAGGAGGTTCGCAATTGGTTTCCCAAGCTTTGCGGCATCCTCGGCGGCAAATGCCATGCAGGCTTCGAAGAATTCCGCCAGGTCCTGCCGCTCCACGAGGCGGCGGGCATCGGAATCCGGCACCCCGAAATCGCCCGCAAACCGCACCGCCTTCTGGTCGGGTAGTTCCGGCAGCCGCGCACGCACGCACTCGACGAACTCGTCGGATAAATCGAACGGTGCCAAATCGGGGTCAGGGAACATGCGGTAGTCGTCGGCCGCTTCCTTCACGCGCATCACAATGGTGCGCCGAGCTCCTGGATCCCAATGGCACGTCTCCTGGCGAATTTCGCCACCAGATTCAAGCATCTCGGCTTGCCGGCAAATCTCGTATGCGAGGCCATCGTGCAGGTGCTTGAAGCTGTTGATGTTCTTCAGTTCGGTCTTCACGCCCAACTGCGCGCTCCCGCGGCGGCGCAGCGAGATGTTCCCATCCGCACGCAAGCTCCCCTTCTCCATCGAGCAATCGGAAATGCCCAGCGCCAGGAACACCTGGCGCAGCTTCTGCATGAATTGGCGCGCTTCTCCCGGGGTGCGCAATTCGGGACGCGTGACGAGCTCGATAAGCGGCGTGCCCGCACGGTTGTAATCCACGAGCGAATGGGTCGCCCCGGCGATGCGCCCCTCCCCACCGCCAATGTGCACCATCTTGCCGGCGTCCTCTTCCAAGTGAATGCGCTGGATGCCGATGCGTGCAATGTACACGCCGTCCTTGCCCTGGGCTTCGGGCAGGTCGACGCGCTCATTCGCCGCTTCGCCTTCCATGCGCACATCCAGGTATCCGTTCATGCAAAACGCGATGGGGCCTTGCGTGACCTGGAAGCTCTTGGGCATATCCGGATACAGGTAGCCCTTGCGATAGAACATCGAACGCTTCGAGATCCCGCAATTCGTCGCCAAGCCCGCAAGCACGATGCTCTCGATGGCGGCTTTGTTGGGCACGGGTAACGCGCCGGGAAGGCCGAGGCACACCGGGCAGGTGTGCGTGTTCGGCTCCGCGCCGAACTCGAGCTTGCACCCGCAGAACATCTTGGTTTCGAGCTTGGTAAGCGCGCAATGCACCTCCAAGCCAATGACGGCTTCCCAATCGCGCAGGACCTCTTGCAGGCTCTTCATGCTACTCGCCTCCCCGTGCAACCGGCACATCACATGCCACGGGAGGAATGCCGTAAACCGATTCGAGCGCCGCCGCCACGCGCAACATGTTCTGATCGTGAAACGCCGGGGCGATGAGCTGCGCGCCGATGGGCAAACCGGATGCGGCGCCCAAGCCGACCGGCATGCTCATGCCGCCATTGCCCGCTATGTTTATGGACACGGTGAACATGTCGGCCAGGTACATGCTCGTGGGATCGGACACCTCGCCGAGCTTCCAAGCCGGGCGCGGCGAGACGGGGGCCAGGATGCAATCGCACGTCTCGAACGCGCGCGCGTAGTCCTGCGTGATAAGCGTGCGCACCTGCTGCGCCGGGTAGTAGTATTTCCTGTACACGCCGCTCGAGAGCAGGTAACTGCCCAGCATGATGCGACGACGCACCTCGGGGCCGAACCCCGCGGATCGCGAAGCCTCGTACTGCCCGCTTAGATCTGCATGTCCGGAAGCGCAATAGCCGTAGCGCACGCCATCGAATCGCGACAAGTTGGAAAACGCCTCGCATGGTCCCAGGACGTAGTACGCGCTCATGGCCGCCCGCGCGTTGGGGAGCTCGACTTCCACGATATGCGCCCCGAGCTGGCGCAGCGCGTCGGTGACCTCCTCGATCCGCGTCTTCACCTCGGCGTCGAGGCCCGGTGCTTCGAGGAAGGCGGGCACGATGCCGATCCTCATGCCGGCTACGCCACCATACAAGCTATCGAGGAAATCGACCGGGCACTCCTGGCTGGTGCAATCATGCGAGTCGCGGCCGGAAACAACGTTCAAGATGCATGCCGCATCGCGCACGCTGCGCGCGAAGGGGCCAATCTGGTCAAGCGAACTCCCAAACGCCACCAAACCGAAACGCGAGACCATGCCATATGTGGGCTTCACGCCCACAACGCCGCAGAAGCTCGCAGGCTGCCGGATGGAGCCACCGGTATCGGACCCCAGCGCGACGGGAAGCATGCCAGCCGCCACCGCAGCCGCCGGGCCGCCGGAGCTGCCACCCGGCACGCGATTCAAATCCCACGGGTTCCGCGTCGGCCCGAATGCGCTCATCTCGGTAGAGCTACCGAACGCGAACTCGTCCATGTTCAGCTTGCCAAGGGGAATAGCGCCTGCATCGAGCGTTTTCTGCACCGCCGTGGCCGTATAGGGCGATTGGTAGTTCTCGAGCATGCGGCTCGCGCACGTGGTGTGGGTCCCCACGAGGTTCAAGTTGTCCTTATACGCGATAGGGATGCCAGCAAGCGGACCGAGCTCTTCAAAGGCGCCCGCGGCGATGGCCGCGTCCACCAGTCGCGCTGCAGCGTAGGCCATCTCCTCGGTTACCTCGAGAAACGCATGCACCTGCGTATCGACGGCGCGGATGCGCGCAAGCATCTGCTCAACCATCTCGGCAGCGGAAAACGCACCGTCGCGCAAACCTGCCTGAATGCCGGCGATATCCAAGGCGCCAAACGTCACTGCTGCTCGCCTCCGCCTAGAATCGACGGGATGAGGAAGCATCCATCCTGTTGCTTGGGGGCATTTGCGAGCGCCTCGGCTTGCGTGAAACTCGGATGCTCCCCGTCTTCGCGCATAACGTTCGACATACCGCCAATAGGATGGAAGGTGGGCTCAACCCCCTCGAGGTCGTACTCGGTGATGGGCTTCAG
>JAUNCA010000083.1:7728-9298 GCA_030526775.1 Coriobacteriia bacterium
TCAGGTCAGCCGTCATCTGCGTGAGCTCCTCACCGGTGAGCGCAATGCGCACATACCCGGCGATGCCGCGCACCTCTTCTTCGCTCACATGTTGGACCATGCGGACATCCTTCGCTCGGGGCCATGCCATTGGGGTCGTACCTAACAACTCATTTTGGCGCAAAAACCACCATGAGTCATTAGGTACGACCCCAATGGCACGATTGCTGGTGCGTTAATCGCCGAAGTAGGCTTTCGCTTTTCGCAGGCTCGCGCGTGCGTGCGCTACGGCGCCGATGGCCTTCACCTTGCTCACCGATGGAACCTCGAGGCCACGCACCGCGTTTGGCATCTTTGAGACCAGGGCGCGCAAATCGATAGCCCCATCGCCCACATACAGCCGCTCGTCACGCCCGTTGTAGAGGAGCGTTTCGCGGTCTTCGGGAATCTCGCGCTCGATATCCGAAAGGTGCATATAGTTGAACCACGTCTGCGGCAAGCCTTCGAATTCCGAGAAATCGACGCGAGAACGATGGCAATGCAGCGCGTCCACGACGATGCCCACGTTATCGGCGCCGGAAGCCAGCAGCAGCTCCTTTGCATCCTGCAGGTTCTTCACGCCCGCCCAGGTAACGAATTCGACGTTCACGGTAAGCTCGTAGCCCGCCGCCAACTCTGCGAGCAGGCAAAACTGCTCGAGCCGGAACGGCTTGTCATCGGTCCAGATGTTCGTCAGCACGTGGTGCAAGCCCAATTCTGCGGCCACCTCGAGGTCGCGCTCGTAGATGCGCACGTCGCACCCATCGAATATCCGCGCGTTTTCGGTATCGTTGATAACGACCCCCGTTTCGGCAGCAGCCCGTTTTATCGCCCGTAACATCCCGGGATCATGCGCGACGTCGAACGCTTCGATGCCACTCGTCGTCGCCTTCATCGCGGCCATGCCGCCGCTTGCCGCATCTCCCGCCAAGCGCGTGGGAATGGTCCGCAAGCCCACGCAGTCGTAGCCGATCTCGGCGGCGATGTAGATGAGCAAGTCGGGCGGACACGTGGGATCCGTCATGTGCACCAGGGAATACTTCGCAGCCATGGTCTCCCCTTTGCGTTTCGCAGCCCTACTTCGCGTTGACGTCCGTCACCACTTCGCTGACGAACCCGAGGTCCTTCTCGGTATCGTAGAACGTGAACTTGCAGTTGGGGTGCACGACCGATGCTCCTTCCTGCAGCAGCGCAACGCCACGCTCGGCCATCATGGCCGTCAACACATCGTTGTCGGGAACATCGTTGAAACGGATGTGGTGCAGCACCGCACCGTTTGGACTCGCCTTCAGCGCGTCGCTCCACATCGAGTCGTCGCCCAACGGCTGGATGAACTCGAGTAAAACGCCAAACTGGTCGTACTTGGCGATGTGTGCGCTCGCATCGATATCTTCGCCCTTATAGACGACGCGGGGGTAGTCGCAAACCAGCTCCAATACCGGCTCCAAGCCATAAATCCGCTTCATCGCGGCCTTCGCCGCGTCGAGGTCCTCAACCAAAATGCCGAGCTGAAATACCGAATGAAGCACGCTCATGGGGTCTTGCGGTTTGC
>JAUNCA010000226.1 GCA_030526775.1 Coriobacteriia bacterium
AGCTCGAGAAAATTGCGACCCGGCCGTTCATCGCAACCCATTCGAATGCGCGCGCCGTCTGCAAGGTGCCGCGCAACCTCACTGACGACCAGTTCCGCGCCATCGCGGAGCGCGGCGGCATCGTGGGGCTGAACTATCATCAGGGCTTCGTGCGCGCGGCGGGGGAAGAATATGGGTTCGACCAGCTTATCGCGCATGTCGAGCATTGGCTTGAGCTGGGCGGGGAAGACGTGATCGCCCTCGGAGCCGACCGCGACGGCTCGACGATTCCCGCATGGCTGGCCGACTGCTCCGCGCAGAAAGACTTGTACGACCAGGTGGAAGAGCGCCTGGGTGAAACGATAGCCCGCAAGCTCTTCGCCGAGAACGCCCTGCGTTTCCTGCAGGCATACGAAGCGTAATCGGGTGGTTGCGAACCGTCGATTCATCCCCATTGTCCGTTGGCCAATCGTGTCTGTCGAATGGCCGGAAAAGCCGTAAAATGGTGCCAAGAAGAGCAAGGGTGCGCCGTTCGATTCTGCACGGAGGGCGCTTCTGCAACCCGTAGGCTCGCGCATAACCGAATAACCCATTCTGCGAAAACCGAATACGCATTCTGCATGTATGCCCTGAAACAGGACGTTTGGGAGAGCGTCCGGCCGGCCTGCGTGCCGCGCCCTTGGAGTGAAAGTAGGAGATTATGCCTGTTGATCGTCATCCGATGTGGGAATCGTTGGGAATGGACCTCGAGACGCACGACGTGCTGTGCTCGGTGCTGCCCACGGCATTTAGCGACACGTTCCTGTCGCAGGAGAACCGCCCTGAAGGCATGGCCTTCTGGGATATGGTCGTGGCCGACGTCCACGGCATCCGTCCGCAAGAGCTCATCGACGAGCAGGCGAAGGGCCGCAAGGTGTTCGGCACCTTCTGCACCTACGTGCCCGATGAGGTCGTCATCGCGTGCGACGGCATCGTCACCGGCCTGTGCGGCGGTAGCCAGTTCTGGGTCCCGGATGGCGAGAAGTACCTGCCGGCCGACATGTGTCCGCTCATCAAGGCATCGCTGGGCGCCCGCTTCGGCAAGACCTGCCCGTTCTTCCGCATCGTCGACCAGATTGTGGGCGAGACCACCTGCGACGGCAAGAAGAAGATGTACGAGATCCTGGCGACCGACGTGGACATGCACATCATGCAGCTTCCGCAGATGAAGCGCCCGAAGGACTACGTGGCTTTCGCCGATGAGATCGCCGATTTCGCGAAGAACGTGGAAGAGGTCACGGGCGTCGAGCTTACCCCCGAGCGCCTGGCCGAGGCCATCAAAGTCATCAACAACCGCCGCAAGGCGCTTGCGCGCGTGTACGAGACCCGCAAGAACCCGGACATCATCCCGATTTCCGGCACCGACGCCCTGCTGATGATGCAGATTGCCTTCTTCGACGACCCCGTCCGCTGCGCGCAGATGGCCAACAACCTGGCCGATGAGCTCGAGCAGCGCCTGGTCGACGGCGTCTCCGTGTTCCCGAAGGGCACGAAGCGCATCCTGCTGACGGGCACCCCGTTGGCCATCCCGAACTGGAAGCTGCATCACATCATCGAGACTTCCGGCGCCGCCATCGTGTGCGAGGAGAACTGCACCGGCACGAAGTTCTTCACCAACCTGGTGGACGAGACCAAGGAAACGCTGCCCGAGATGTTCCAGGCGCTTTCCGACCGCTACATGCAGATCAACTGCGCGTGCTTCACGCCGAACAAGGCGCGTATCGACGAGGTGCTCGCGCTGGCCAAGGAATACCATGTGGACGGCGTCATCAACACCAACCTGAAGTTCTGCACGACCTTCAAGACCGAGGCTCCGGCGCTCGAGAAGGTGCTCGAGGAAGCCGGTATCCCGGTGCTCGACATCGAGACCGACTACACCGACAACGATGCCGAGCAGCTCCGCACCCGCATCGAAGCCTTTGTGGAAATGCTTGGTTAAAGGCCGCAAGAATAAATGATTGAGACCATCGACATCGAGGCGCGGATTCGCGAAGCCGAGGAAGAGTTTCCCGGCACGGCCATCGATTGCTATATGCTGTTCGAGGACCATACCGATGCGATGGCGATGTACGAGGTTGCGCGGGGCGCGGGTTTGCGCCCCCGCATCTCGACGACGCCGCGGCAGGCGAAGGCGTACTGCGGCGTGGCATTGCTGGTGCAGCGTGAAGAGGCGCCGGGAATGCTTCAATTGGCATACGAGCAAGGTATGGCGTTTGAAAATATGATTGCTTTGGATCGGCAAATCGATCCGAAGCGCGATAGGTATTGTTGAGACCGCTTGGGCGTGGCGGGCTTGCCTGGGGAGGGGCGCCATGCTCAAACAGTCCTGCTTTGGCGAAAGTGCCACTGGCACTTTCGCG
>JAUNCA010000084.1:0-4655 GCA_030526775.1 Coriobacteriia bacterium
AGGTACGAGAACCCCTGCCCCTCCATCATGATGTCGAACAGCGCGAGCGAGGCATTGACGTCAAGCGTCTTGGAAAGCTCCGAGATAACCCCCTCGGCATACAGCATGCTCTCCACGGCCTGGGAAAGCCGCGGCGTCACCAGCTCCTTCGGGAACATGATGAGCATGATGATGAAGTCGTCGAGGCCGATTCGCATCGGGCCCTGCGTGAAGCAGACGTAGTCGTCAAGCAATTGGCAATAGTTGTCTCCCGGGTCGATCTTGCAGGCGCAAAGCAGGCTGCGCGTGAGCGAAGCCGCATTCGTTCCCGCGACATCCTCCGCTAAGCTCGAGCCCGTTTCGATATGCTTGCGTTTCAGCTCGTCAAGCAGGTCGTCTTCGCCCAAGCGCCCGAACACCCGCAGGGAATGGTCGAGGTAGATAACCGCCCCTCCCCATAAGACCAGCGTGTCCTCGAGGCTGTTGAGGTAGCCCTGCAGCAGCCGGCGCTTGTAGCGCGCGCCTGTCGGGACATCGCGCACCGCCGCGTCCTTTTCGGATTGGGACACCTCCGGCAGCACATCCATCGTCCTCTTCAGGCCAGCGGCTGCCGACCGTTCCCACGAAGCGCGTATCTGCCGGGGCAGGTCGACCTCGCGCTGGCGAAGGCTGTCGACGTCCTTTTCGGACGGCTTCATGCCGATGAAATGACTCATTTCTCACCTTCTTTTAAGGCTTTTGTTAGCGGTGTAGCAGGTCAGAAAATCAATATGTCAAATCAATACATATCAGAACACATTGTAACGAAATACTACGGTTTTGGGGCATCTTCCGCACAACCATAAGCAAAAATTGCGTGCGACATATTCCCCAATTCATATAGTGAAACTGAGGAGCCCGACGGGCTCCTTCGCATTCAGCTGGTTGGTCAAAAGAGTTGTCCATCGAGAGGAGTTGCAATGAAGTATCTCAATGAAGACCAGGAGCTCATGCTTGCTTCCATCAAGGAGTTCGTCAGAAATGAGATCGAACCGCGCGTGCTGGAGGAGATGGAAATCGGCAACAAATGCCCACTCGATCTCTTCGACCGTGCAAGGGAACTCGGCATCTCCAACATGATGCTGCCTGAAGAATACGGCGGCATCGGCGAGAGCATGGTGATGCATGTCGCCGTGGTCGAGGAATTCGCCAAGGTGAACCTCGCCCTTTCGATCGCCTGCCCGCAGAACATGATCGCGGCGATGATGCTGCGCGTGGGCACGCCCGAGCAGAAGGAAGCCTATATGGACGAGCTCGTGAACAAGGGCGCGGGCTTCTCGTTCACCGAGCCTTGCGCCGGTTCCGACGCATCGGGCATCCAGTCGACCGCAGTGCTCGACGGCGACGAATGGGTCATTAACGGCCAGAAGACCTGGATCAGCTTCATGACCGCAAGCGAATGGACCCTGTGCTCCGCGAAGACCGAGCACGGCGTCTCCTCGTTCCTGCTGAACACGAACTCCCCCGGCGTGACCAAGTCCAAGCCGTTCCACAAGCTCGGCATGCACGGCTCCGACACGGGCGAGCTGTTCCTCGACAACGTGCGCGTGCCGAAGATCGCACTCATCGGCAAGGAGGGCAAGGGCCTGCACAACGTGCTCGGCGTGCTCGACGAGGCCCGTCTGGCCGTCGCCGCCGCTGCCGTCGGCCTGGCGCAGGAGGCGCTGGACAAGGCCGTCGCCTACTCCAAGGAGCGCGTCGCATTCGGTCGTCCGATTGCTTCCTTCCAGGGCTTGCAGTGGTATGCCGCCGAAATGGCCACGAAGATTTCCGCCGCCCGCGCGCTGGTATACGAAGCCGCCCAGGAATACGATGCCGGCCTGCCCTTCGGCGTGACGAGTGCCAAGGCCAAGTTCTTCGCCGCCAACGTGGCGCAGGAAGTCACCAACAAGGCCGTCCAGATGTGCGGCGGCATGGGCCTGATGGACGACTTCGGCATGGAGCGCTTCTATCGCGATGCCAAGGTCTGCTCGATCACCGAGGGCACGGACGAAATCCTGAAGCTGGTCGTGGCCAGGGACGTGTTTGCATAGCGCTTTGCTACGCGTACGTTGTGGCTAAAAGGCGAGAAGCCCAGCATATTTACGAGCAGATCGCAACGAGAGTTTTAGGTGATAAGTATGAACTTTGCAACAGCATTTCGTGATAGCGCAGACCAAAATCGTCAACGAGTGGCCATCATCGACGGCACCATGAACCTAACCTATCGGGAGTTCGATGAGTACACGGCGCGATTCGCCCAGGCGCTCACGCTGATGGGCATACGGTCCCAAGAACGCGTGCTCATCATGGCGAAGAACACCGCAGCATGCTTGGTCGCAGCCGTCGGGTGCCTCAGGGACAACATCATCGCATGCCCCATCAACACCCGTTGGTCGGCCGTCGAGGTCGAACGCGCAATCGAAGCCACCCCGGTGGCAGCGGTAGCCTTCGATGACGGATCGATCGAACAGGCGGAGTACCTGCGAAGCGTGCTTCCCCCCGAGGTGCCGTTCATCGCCCTGGACGAGGACATCAAGCCCGATGAGGGCATGTATCGCCTGAAGGACCTCCTGACCCGCATCGAACCGAACTACAAGATCGCATTCGCGGAAGACGGCGACATCGCCATGCAGCTCTTCACGAGCGGCACCACGGGCGTTCCGAAAGCCGTTTTGCATTCGCACAGCGGACTCGCCGTCTTCATGTCCATGTTCGGATTCGCGGCGAACACCAACTTGATGCAAGAGGTTGTCCCCGCCCGCGACACCGTCCTCGCGTTCCTGCCCCTGTACCACATCTCGAGCATGATGACGCTGTACGCACTCTCCTCTGGTGGCAAGGCGGTCTTGCACCAGGGCTTCGACATGGACAAGTTCCTCGACGCCATCGAGACATATCGGATTACGAGGACAACCGTGGCCTCGACGATCATCGAGTGGATGTTCGACAGGCCCGATATCGAGGAACGCGATTTCTCGTCAATCGTGTACATCGGCTACGGCGGGTCCCCCGTCAGCCGGGCGGCGGTCATCAAGGCGAAGCAGCTGCTGAGATTCACCCTGCTGCAGGCGTACGGCTCGACCGAATCGCTCATCGTCACCACGTTGTCCGGCCCCGACCACTTTACGGACTGGGCGCACGGTGACATGCGGTCGTTCTCGGCAGGCAAGCCCATGATGGGCGCCGAGGTGAAGATTCTCGATGGCAGCGGACGCCTCTGCGCCGAAGGCGTCGAGGGAGAAATCTGGGTGAAGAGCCCGGCAATGATGCTCGGTTACGCGAACAAGACCCGCGAGGAGAGCGGATTCGACGAGCATGGATGGCTGAGGATGGGCGATACCGGATACATCGACGGGAACGGCTTCCTGTATGTGACGGGTCGCATCACCGACATGATCATCACCGGCGGCGAGAACGTCTACCCGAAGGAAGTCGAGTCGTGCATCGCCGAGCTCGACGATTGCGTTGCGGACGTCGCCGTCATCGGCGCGCCGCACCCGAAGTGGGGCGAAACACCTGTGGCGTTCGTGGTGCCAAAA
The DNA here is from genome assembly GCA_030526775.1 of Coriobacteriia bacterium. Taxonomy (GTDB): domain Bacteria; phylum Actinomycetota; class Coriobacteriia; order Coriobacteriales; family Eggerthellaceae; genus UMGS1519. The sequence goes on from JAUNCA010000084.1 coordinate 3,540, forward strand.
CCAGGCACGAATCCGACGGCAGAAGAGATCATCCGCCACTGCGAGACGCGAATCGCCCATTACAAGCGGCCGAGCAAGGTCGTGTTCCTCGACCTCATCCCGCAAGACGGGCTTGGAAAGGTCCAAAAGGACAAGCTCAAGGAACTACTCGGCAACGAGTGATCGCGTTATCACGGCTAGACCCTTTTCCCACGGGAAAAGGTTGATTGAAGAGTAAAAGCTAGGAAGGAGACCACAATGTCAATGCTCGATGGCATCAAAGTAATCGAGATCTCGACCTTGGTCGCCGGCCCCGGCACCGCCAGGTACCTGGCGAGCATGGGCGCAGACGTCGTCAAGATCGAGCGCATGGGGACCGGCGACGACGCCCGTCTCTATCCGCCTTCGTTGTGGGGTGTCGGCTTGCCGTTCTTCTCCAATAACTACGGCAAGAAGTCGGTAACCATGGACATCACCGACCCCGAGGCGGTCGAGATCATCAAGAAGATGATCGTCGACACCGACATCTTCATCGAGAGCTTCAAGCCCGGCGTCATGGCTAAGTACGGGCTGGATTACGAGACGCTCTCGGCCATCAACCCGCGGCTCATCTATGCGTCCATCTCGACGTTCGGCCAGCACGGACCGCTCTCCAACAAGCCCGGCTACGACATCATCGCGCAAGCGGTAAGCGGCATCATGGACATCACCGGTGAGCGCAATGGACCGCCGATGCGCATCGGCACCATGCTCGGCGACTCCGTCGGCCGTATCCAGACCCTGCTCGACATCGTCTCCGCGCTGTACATGCGCGACCGGACGGGCCGTGGCCAATACATCGACATCAGCCTCACGCAGGTCCTGGCCGACATGAACATGGACACCTACTACGACACCATGGCGGGCATTCGCATGACCCGCGACGGCAACCATATGTCGGCGGCATTCCCGTATGGCATGTTCGAGGGCAAGGATGGCCAGTACGCCATCATCTGCGCGCCGAACGACCGCTTCTGGGCCATCCTGTGCAACATCATGGGCCGCGAGGACCTCATCGATACGCCCGAGACGAACAGCATCACCGCGCGTATCGCGCACCAGCAGGAGCTCATCCCGGTCATCGACGAATGGCTGCAC
>JAUNCA010000084.1:4665-9241 GCA_030526775.1 Coriobacteriia bacterium
CCTTCGACGATATCCAGGACGCGGTCGACCTCCTGGATGCCCAGGGCATCGCCTCCACCAAGGTGCTGAGCACCCACGAGCTCATCGAGAGCGACTACTACAAGTCCCGCAACTCCCTCATCGAGATTCCGGCGACCACCAAGATGCTCGCCAACGGCTCCCCCGCGACGATTACCGTCCCGGCGCTGCCGGTCGAGCTGCCCGACTCCCCCGAGATCGTTCAGTGCGCGCCGCCCGACCTGGGCGAGCACAACTACGAGGTGCTCGGCCGGTACGGGTACACCAAGGAGCAGGTGGATGCGCTCCAGGCGAAGTGGGCCGGAAAGTAACGGGCAAGCACGGTTTAGCAAACGCGTTTTAACAGACACGATGTGGCAAACACGATAGTAAGGAGAAGTACTATGGCTAAGTACGATGCCATCGTTATCGGTGCCGGTATCGGCGGTCTTTCGGCAGCGTTGCTCATGCAGGCCGAGGGCAAGCAGGTCCTGCTCATCGAGAAGCACAAAGGCCCCGGCGGCCGTCTGTCCTCCGTCGAGAAGGACGGCTTCAAGATGGACCTCGGCGTACACGTGATCTCCCGTGGCGCGAAGGGCCCCATCGCCCAGATCCTCGACCAGACCGGCTGCGGCATGCCGCTCGACTTCACGACGGTGCGCCCGGTAACCTCGTTCCGCGGCGAAATCTTCAAGTTCCCGCAGGAGCTGTACAAGTACGTGCCCGAAGAGGATTTCAAGGCGTTCCTGGAGTTCATGGCCTTCGTGCGCGGCTGCAGCGAGGAAGATTCGCATAAGTACGACGCGGTGAATCTGGACGAGTTCCTCTACAACTACACGGATAACGTCATCGTTCACCAGGCGGTGAGCACCATCGACGCCGTGTACCTGGGCATCCCAGCCTTCATCTCGTCCCTCGGCGAGTTCATCCGCTGCCTCGACTGGGAGGCCGGGGCGCATGCGTCCGGTTACCCGGATGGCGGCTGCATCGCCATCGCGGCGGAATTCCTCAAGGGATTCAAGGCGAAGGGCGGCGAGGCCATCTTCGACACGCCGGTCGAGAAGATCATCGTCGAGGACGGCAAGGCCGTCGGCGTCATCGCCGGTGGCGAGGAGTATCGCGCCGACATGATCGTTTCCAACGCCGGCATCAAGCAGACAGTCCTGAAGTTCGTCGAGGACGGCGTGTTCCCGGCCGACTACATCGAGTACGTCGAGGGCCTGAAGCCCGCATGGAGTGCCATCATCTTCCGCATCGCGCTGGACCAGAAGCTCACCGACCTCAAGATGTTCTCGGCGTTTGGCGAGGAGCCTGTCCAGCAGGTGGCCGAGAAGCTCCTGCAAGGCGAGTACAACGGCGGCATGGGCGTGTTCCTGGTAATCCCGTCCAACTTCTCGGATAAGATCTGCGCCCCGGACAAGCAGCTCTTCATGCTCACCACGGCCGTGCCGACCGGCTGCCCGGAGTCCATGTACGAGCCGCTGCGCGAGCACCTGTTCAAGAGCGTCGACGAGATCATCCCCGGCTTCGAGGATCACATCCTGTGGGTCGACGTCACGACCCCGAAGGACCTCGAGGCCCAGCTCGGCGAGAGCGGCGCGACCATCGGCCTCGGCCAGATGCCTGGCCAGTGCGGTGCCGACAGGCCGTCGGTGAAGACCCCGCTTGAGGGCCTGTACCTCGTCGGTGGCGAGGCTGGCGGCTCCGGCGTGGGCATCGAGCTCTGCGCCAGCAGCGCGCTCGAGTTCTTCAACAACTACGTGAAGTAGGCTCGCTGGACTGACGACGGCTGGCCCTGCGGGGCCAGCCACCTACGTTGGGTTGCAAGAGGCTGCGGGGGATGCAACCCGCAGCCTCTTTGCCGCTGACCCACAAGCTGCATCAAGGAAGGAGACAATTATGGCAATGCTCGATGGCATCAAGGTGCTGGAGATCTCGACGCTGGTCGCAGGTCCCGGTATCGCCCGGTATCTGGCGAGCATGGGCGCCGACGTCGTGAAGATCGAGCGCATGGGATACGGCGACGACTCCCGTCTGTATCCGCCTTCGATCTACGGCATGGGCCTTCCGTTCTACGCCATGAACTATGGCAAGAAATCGGTGACCATGGACGTCACCGACCCCGAAGCGGGCGAGATTATCAAGAAGATGGCCGCCGATGCCGACGTCTTCATCGAGGGCTTCAAGCCCGGCGACATGGCCAAGTATGGCCTGGATTACGAGACCCTTTCCGCCATCAACCCGCGGCTCATCTATGTTTCGGTCTCGACCTTCGGCCAGACCGGACCGCTATCCAACAAGCCCGGCTACGACATCATCGCACAAGCGGTGAGCGGCATGATGGACATCACCGGCGAGATCGACGGCCCGCCGATGCGCGTCGGCACGATGCTGGGCGACTATGTCGGGCGCCTTCAGGGCAGCCTCGACGTCGTTGCCGCGCTGTACCTGCGCCAGCAGACCGGCCGCGGCCAGTACATCGACATCAGCCTCACCTCGGCTCTCGCCGACATGAACATGTGCCTGTTCTGGGAGACCATGGCCGACATCCACCTCACCCGTGGCGGCAACCACATGGCCTCGGCATTCCCGTATGGCATGTTCACGGGCAAGAACGGCCAGTACGCCATCATCTGCGCGCCGAACGACCGTTTCTGGGGCATCCTGTGCAAGCTCATGGGGCGTGAGGACCTCATCGACACGCCGAAGACGAACAGCGTGACCGCCCGCATCCAGAACCAGGCGGAGCTCATCCCGATTGTCGACGGGTGGCTCCAGACCTTCGACAACATCCAGGATGCAATCGACATCATGGACGCCGCGGGCATCGCCTGCTCGAAGGTGTACAGCACGAAGGACCTGGTCGAGAGCGAGTACTTCAAGGCACGCAAGTCCCTCATCGACATCCCCGCGACCCCCTCGCAGCTCGCCAAGGGCGCGCCTGAGACCTTCAAGCTTCCGGCGCTGCCGGTCGAGCTGGCCGACTCCCCCGAGGTCGTCAAGAGCGCCCCGCCCGACTTGGGCCAGCACAACTACGAGGTGCTCGGCCAGTACGGATTCACCAAGGAGCAGGTGGATGCGCTTCAGGCGAAGTGGTCTGGTAAGTAGCAAGCAGGCACGATACAAAGGAGCATACCTATGAAAAAGTACGATGCTATTGTTATCGGTTCTGGTATCGGCGGTCTTTCCGCAGCGCTGTTGATGCAGGCAAACGGCAAGAACGTCCTGATGATCGAGAAGCTGAAGGCGCCCGGCGGCCGCCTGTCCTCCGTCGAGAAGGACGGCTTCAAGATGGACCTCGGCGTGCATGTTATCTCCCGCGGCGCCAAGGGCCCCATCGGGCAGATCCTCGAGCAGACCGGCTGCGGCATGCCGCTGAGCTTCACCACGGTACGCCCGGTGACATCGTTCCGCGGAGAAGTGTTCAAGTTCCCGCAGGAGCTGTACAAATTCGTGCCGGAAGATGCCTTCAAGGCGTTCCTAGAGTTCATGGCCTTCGTGCGCGGCTGCAGCGAGGAGGAGTCGCACAAGTACGACGACGTCAACCTGGACGAGTTCCTCTACAACTACACGGATAACCTCATCGTGCATCAGGCGGTGAGCATCATCGATGCCGTGTACCTGGGCATCCCGGCGTTCGTATCGTCCACCGGCGAGTTCATCCGCTGCCTCGACTGGGAGGCCGGGGCGCATGCATCCGGTTACCCAGATGGCGGCTGCATCGCCATCGCGGCGGAGTTCCTCAAGGGCTTCAAGGACAAGGGCGGTGAGGCGCTGTTTGGCACGCCGGTCGAGAAGATCCTGGTCGAGGACGGCAAGGCCGTCGGCGTCATCGCCGGTGGCGAGGAATATCGCGCCGACATGATCGTCTCCAACGCCGGCATCAAGCAGACCGTCCTGAAGTTCGTCGAGCCCGGCGTGTTCGACGATGACTACATCCAGTACGTCGAGAACCTCACCCCCGCGTGGAGCGCCATCATCTTCCGCATCGCCATGGATCAGCCGGTCACGGACCTCAAGATGTTCTCGCAGTTCGAGGACAAGCCCATGCCGGAAGTCGCGCAATCGCTGCTCGATGGCACCTATGAGGGTGGCATGGGCGTGTTCTTCGTGGTTCCGTCCAACTTCTCGGACAAGATCTGTGCCCCGGACAAGCAGCTGCTCATGGCAACCACGTGCGTTCCCACGGGCACGCCGGAGACCATGTACGAGCCGCTGCGCAAGCACATGTTCGAGGCTATCAACACCATCGTCCCCGGTTTCGAAGAGCACATCATGTGGGTCGACATCACGACCCCGAAGGATCTCGAGGCCATGCTGGGCGAGAGCGGCGCGTCCATCGGCCTCGGCCAGATGCCCGGCCAGACCGGCGCTGACAGGCCGTCGGTGAAGACCCCGCTCGAGGGCCTGTACATCGTCGGCGGCGAGGCCGGCGGCTCCGGCGTCGGCATCGAGCTCTGCGCCAACAGCGCCATCGAGTTCTTCGAGAAGTACGTGAAGTAAAATTGGGGCACATACCGGCCACGAATAAGGAGGCCGCGGGTTTGTCGCCCGCGGCCTCGTTTCGCGTTGCGAGGTT
>JAUNCA010000227.1 GCA_030526775.1 Coriobacteriia bacterium
CAATGGCCGCTTCTTTCTCAAAGCGGCCCATGACACCAACCTTCGGCACGCAATCGCGAGCCCTACCTAAAACCTTGTTTTTTGTACGCGAACGCCCGTTTTTGCCTGTAAAACTCTTCTAGCCCGCGGTAAACGCAAGGTTCGTGGGCGAAAATAAGGCAACCAGGCTCGAAGTGGCGGCTACGCGAAGCGAATCGCGGCCAGGATCGCGTCGTGCACCGGCAGATTCGATGCAACAGTTTCCGGGCGGGTGTAGTAGTACAGCGTGTAGCAGGTCTTGCCGCGCTTGAAAACGATGGTCTCGGCCTCTTGCGCCACGTTGCCTACCGCCGTAAACGAATAGCGGAAACCATGCGCCTCGCAGCCGGCGATGGTGGTCACGAACGCGCCGCCGAAACGGTACGCGTTCTTGCGCATCCCCTTGGAGAGCTGCTTCTCCGCCCGCTTGGCCAGCGACTCCGCGCTGGCAAACTTGGAGGCCAGCTCGCTCGAGTCCTTCCAGAACACGGCAAGTATCACGTGGCGCTCCGTGTCGCGGATGCCCCAGATGTTGGGATACGGGTTGTTGTACGCCTGCCGCAGCTCCTCAGGGCTCATCTCGGCGAATCCGTCCGGATACGCAATTTCCAGCTCATTGTGAATCAGCGCCTGTGCCATGTGGCATCCTCCCTCCCGTAAATCCACGCACGATTGTATCAGCAACCACTTGGAATAGTCCCCAAATGGTTGCACTCATACTTCTCGCCGTTTGCATCACGTTTACTGCTCGAATGCCGCCTTCACGAAGTCGGGGGCGTTTTGGTGGCTGTAGTCGGCCACCAAATCCAGGTCGATCCGGCATCCGTCGAGGGCCCATTGCAGCAGCATCCAGGTCGACCCTGCGCACCAGAGTTCCAGCTGGTAGTTCTCGTAGGTGCTCAGAGCGGTCCCGCGGTGGGCGACAACCCGGTCGCGAAACGCCTCGAACAGCGAAAGCGTGATGCCCCGGAAACCGGCATTGGTGCTCGTGAGGGTCATGACGGAGAACACGTTCAGATAATACTTGCGGTGGTCCTTCACGAACTGCAGCATGGTTCGCGCGAACTCCTTGTAGCTCTTCGAGGTCTCCACCTGGATGGCGCCCTTCAGCATGGTGTTGCGCACGTCCTGCATCAGGTCGTACTTGTCCTCGTACAGCCGGTAGAAGGTCGAGCGGGAAATCCCTGCCTTGTCCAGGAGATTGACAGTCTGGACCAGCTTACCGATGAACAGTTGGATGCCGTCGCGGGTGGCTACATCCTCGATTTGTCCGGGCTCTCCAACCCCAGCGAGTTTGCGCTCGTCAATGACCAGACCGGCGAGATTATCTGCTACTCCAACATCATTTACGGAGTCCTCGAGGACAGGAGCGCTTCGAAACACAGCCACGAAGTCATCACGCTGGATGAATACAAGAAGATCTTCGGCAAGGATCCGTGGAGCTAGTAAGAAGAGCAAGCGGGGGAGACAGCCGTTAGAGCAAGCAAGGCTCCGATAACCTTGGCTATCGGAGCCTTGGTTACCGATAGTGAGACAACGAGACCCGTTCGGTGGTGTCTTACTCTCCGAACGCCGCTGCGGAGAAGCCCATTTGCTCAACCGACTTTATGGTCGCGTCCATGATGGAGGCGCCTTCGTCGTTGGTGTCGTCCTCGGTCACCTTCGCATCGAAGATCACGTCATAGGAGTAGTAGCCATTGGTCATCGCCACGCCCGTTTCGTCTTCCCCGTACATGAAGTACGTAGCGAATGCGAAGCCGTCGTTCACCATATCCTTCCCGGTTTTGCCGACGTAGGTGTCAAGCGTCTCTTGCGGGATCTTGCCCGCCGTGATGTCCTCGACGCTTTCGAGCTCAAGCCCGCTCATCAGTTCCGACAACTTTTTGTCGTAGTCCTTGTCGTTGTAATCGAGGGCGTTCGTCTGCTCGTACAGCTCGGGAGTCATCTTGGCGGTCACGCGGACGGACGAGTCGCCAATTTGATATACGCCCCCGAAGGATTCTTCGCCGTAGGCCATACCCTGGCAGTAGGATGACACCGCGAGGACATCGCCGAGGGTTTTCAAGCCGGAAACGTCCAAGCTAGCAGCTTGTGTCTCGGTTTGCTCGGCCGCGCTTGAGCTGGAGCTCTCCTGCTGCCCGCATGCCGTAAGCAGCATGCATGCGAGCATCATGGTGAACGCGAGGGCCGCAACTTTCTTCGCGGTTTGCTTCATAGTGTTGCTCCTTTTCCTTGATGGGCCAAAGGAATGTTCTCCCTAACATCATTATACGGCCATATGGCAAAGCCGGAGTATGCAACCCTGACTGTTCTGCCAGTGCTGAGCCGTTTCGAAGGGACATCGGGCGTCTCG
>JAUNCA010000085.1 GCA_030526775.1 Coriobacteriia bacterium
GTTGGCGGAAGGGAGCTGATCCCTTCCGCCAACGATTGATTGTTTAGTCAAGCAGCGGGACGACGCCGGGAAGGTCCTTGCCTTCGACGAGCTCCATGGAAGCACCGCCGCCGGTGGAGATGAAGTCCATCTGGTCAGACATCTTGAACTGCTTCACGGCAGCCGCAGAATCGCCACCGCCGATAATCGTCTGGCCTGCGGTAGCGGCCACGGCATCGGCGACGCCCTTGGTGCCAGCCTCGAAGGGCTTCATCTCGAAAACGCCCATCGGCCCATTCCAGAACACGGTGGCAGCCTTCTCGATCTCTGCAGCAAACAGCTTCACAGTCTCGGGGCCGACATCGAGGCCCATCATGTCGTCGGGGATCTCATCAACGGAAACGGTCTTGGTCGCCGCATCTTCGGCGAACTTGTCAGCCACGACGACGTCGACGGGCAGAAGCAGCTTCACGCCAGCCTCTTCCGCCTTCTGGAGAAGCCGCTTTGCAGTCTCAACCTGTTCTTCTTCCTTCAGCGAAGTGCCAATGGATTTGCCCTGTGCGAGGAAGAAGGTGAAGCACATGCCGCCGCCGACGAGGATGGTGTCAGCCTTCTTCATGAGGGACTCGATAACACCGATCTTATCGGAGACCTTAGACCCGCCAAGAATAGCGACAAACGGGTGCTTCGGCTCGTCGAGCATGCCCTTAAGCGTGGCAATCTCGCGCTCCATGAGGTAGCCTGCATACGCCGGCAGGTAATCGGCCAAACCAGCAGTGGAAGCGTGTTTGCGATGTGCTGCGCCGAACGCATCGTTCACATACACTTCGCCAAGTTTTGCGAGTTCTGAAGTGAAAGATTCGTCATTCTTCTTCTCGCGCTTGTCAAAACGTACATTCTCAAGGAGGAGCACTTCCCCATCACCGAGTGCGGCGGCCTTGGCCTTCGCATCCTCGCCGATGGTGTCGGCGGCCATCACAACATCCTGGCCAAGGACCTTTGCGAGGTGTGCGGCAACCGGTTTCAAGCTGAACTTCTCTTCATAGCCCGTACCCTCGGGGCGTCCGAGGTGAGACATCAGGATAAGCTTCGCGTTGTGGTCGAGCAGGTACTTAATGGTTGGCAGAGCGGCCTGGATACGCAGGTCGTCAGTGACCACGCCGTCCTTCAGCGGGACGTTGAAGTCGCAGCGGCACAGTACGCGCTTGCCGGTTACGTCGGCTTGCTCGATAGTGCGGATGTTAGGCATATTGTCCTCCTAATCGAAAGGAATCTGTTCCACGTTGCAATTGCAACTATTGTGGCCTAATACTTGCGAAGGACCCCCATCGTCGCCGTGACGCTGGAGATCCTTCGTTGCTTTGCTCCTCAGGATGACGTTGTGGGAGCGTCACTTCCCCCGGATGCAGTGGCGCATAGACGGAAACGATGCCACTTTGGTACCGCTTCCACCCATAAAGATCCTAGAGCAGAATCTTCGCGAGATCCTTGACGCGGTTGGAGTAACCCCACTCGTTGTCGTACCAAGAAATGCACTTCACGAACGTACCGTTGGCGGCAACCATCGTGAGCTTGGAATCGAAGACGCTGGAATGGTCGTTACCGACGATGTCGATAGAGACGATCGGATCCTCGGTGTACTCGAGAATGCCGGCGAGCGGGCCTTCAGCGGCGGCCTTCATAGCAGCGTTGATCTCTTCCTTGGTTGCGGGCTTCTCAAGCTCGCAGACGAGGTCGACCATGGAGCCGTCGGGCGTCGGAACGCGAGTGGCCATACCGTCAAGCTTGCCCTTCAGCTCGGGAAGAACAAGAGAGACGGCGCGGGCGGCGCCAGTGGTGGTCGGAATCATGGACATCGCGGCAGCGCGGGCGCGGCGCAGGTCCTTATGCGGAAGGTCAAGGATCTTCTGGTCGTTGGTGTAGGCATGAATCGTGTTCATGAAGCCCTGCTTGATGCCGAAGTTCTCAAGAAGTACCTTGGCGAAAGGAGCGAGGCAGTTGGTGGTGCAAGACGCATTGGAAATGATGTTGTGCTTTTCCTTGTCGTACTTGTCATCGTTGACGCCCATGACGATGGTGATGTCCTCGTTCTTCGCAGGTGCGGAGATGATGACTTTCTTGGCGCCAGCCTCGATGTGAGCCTTGGCCTTGTTGGCATCGGTGAACAGACCGGTTGACTCTACGACCACGTCGACGCCCAGCTCGCCCCACGGGAGGTTCGCAGGCTCGCGCTCGGCAAGGACCTTCACCTTGATGCCGTCTGCATCGAAGCCATCTTCGGTGACCGTTACCTGGTCAAATGCGCGACCGTGAACGGAGTCGTACTTCAGCAGGTGTGCCATGGTGGCCTTGTCGCCCAGGTCGTTGATGGCGACAATCTCAAGTTCGGGATCCTTCGCCATGGCGCGGAAAACGAGGCGCCCGATGCGGCCAAATCCGTTAATGCCCACCTTTGTAGTCATAATTTCCCCTTTCGTTGGACATTTAACACCGCCGAACTAATCGACGGCTGATTTTCAATCTTCCCGATTATACATCACCCATCGCGATTGTGGAGGAATTGTGCGTGCTCACTGTGAAACGATGTGCCAATAAAGCTGGAATTGTTGGGTTATTGGGCTCGATTCAGCTCTTCGGCCATCTGCTCGATGCGGCGGACGCGATGGTATACCGCGCTTTTCGAAAGCGGCGGATCGGCAAGCTCGCCCAGCTCCTTCAACGAGGCGCTTGGATTCTCGAGCCGCAATCGCATGAAATCACGCAACGCCGGCGTGATGTCCGCCGGATTCTTATGCTGCAGGATCTTTCGGATAGCCTCGACCTGCCCCATCGCGGCATCTGCCGCTTTCGCCTGGTTGGCCATGTCAGCGTTCACCTGGCGATTCACGTCGTTGCGGACCGACTTGATAACCCGTGCGTTCTCGAGTGCGAGCGCACACTGGTGGGCGCCCACGAGCGCAAGGAACTCACTAATCGAGGTTCCGCTCTTCAGGTACACCAGATGGGCATTGCGCCGTTTCATCACGCGGGCGTTTATCCCCCGAGCTTGCATCATCTGCGCAATATCCGTGGCAAGCTGCTCGCTTTCCACCGACATCTCGAAATGGAAATCGCCCTTAGGGTTTGCGATGAAACCGCTTCCCATGAATACGCCGCGAAGGTACGCCGCCTGGCAACACCGCTTCTCCACCAGATGACTGGCTACGCCGAGCTCAAGGCCGGCGTTGCCCGCGATACCGAGGTCGACGAGAGCCGATTCGAGTCCAGGCTGCTGCGGGACGGTTATGAGGTAATTCGGCGTCTTGTGCAGGACGCTTTGGCGCATGGTGAGCTCGGTGCGCAAGTGGTATTCCGTATGGAGCAGCTGGATGGCGAGGCGCGCTACTTTCGGCATATCCATCGCCATCTCTATGCGATACCGGCCATGACCGCTGAAGAACAGCGTTCCCTCGACGCGCAGCAACGCGGCGAGAACCGCCCGTTCGCAATGGGAACAGGTCGGCGGCACACGCGTCAGCTCGTTTTTCACATCGGCCGTGAAAGACATTGCGAAAGGATCTCCTGTAGGGTTTGGCGCCAAGCGTACGGGTTATGCCACATGGGCTGCTCTGCGTTCGAAAGATTGCGTACATATACGCGGATTCCCTGGTTCTGAATCCAGCTGACATCCTCGATACTTGCACGAACCGGGCGGATTGCATCGGGAGGAAGCGAATCCAGCTGCTTTTGCACCACGCTCAACGGTTTCAGCGAGGTTGCGCTGTGTATAACCGCATAATCGAGCAGTCCGCGCATGCCGTGCGCGAGCAACGCTTCCACATGGTCGCGCGCGGAGAACCCGTGCGTCTCGCCATCGGCATCCGATACGTTGCACGGGAATATCGTCTTGCCCTTGGATTCGCGGATTGCGTCGAGGAGACCCGGCACGAGCAGATTCGGTATGACAGACGTGAAGAGCGAACCGGGACCGAGCACGATGGCATCGGCCTCTCGGATAGCTTGCAGCGCCTCGTCGTAGGGATGGCATCCTTCATTTGCGACAAGCCACACGCGTTGCAGCGGATGCTCGGAATGGCTTGCGAGCGCTTGCCCCACGAGCATCTTGCCGTTTACGTCCATAGCAGACAACGTCACGTTGTCGAGCGTGGACGGGTACACATGGCCACGCGCCTTCAGGATTTTCTCGCAGATGCGGACGGCCTCGGGAAACGATCCCGTTTCATGCTCGAGGGCTGAAAGCATCAAGTTGCCGAGCGTGTGGTTGCGCGCGAACTCGAAGCGGTACCGGAACGCGTGCGTGAACGGGTCGTTTTGGTCGGCAGCCATCGCGCCCAGGCATTTTCGCACATCGCCAGGCGGGCTCACGTGCGCCTCTTTGCGGATGATGCCGGTGGATCCGCCGTCATCAGCCATTGATACCACGGCGGCAACTTCCATTCCGAGCGAAAGCAGGGTGCGAATCGAGAGACTGGCTCCCGTGCCCCCGCCTACGACCACGACTTTCGGATGTGCATGAAGTCCCGAGCCATCGTCGTGGGCATCATTCGGGGCGATGATATTGAACGTGCTCGTCAGTGCGGGATCGAGCTTGAAGGGATCGCTAGCCATCAGTCCTCCACCACGGTCGCCGCGAGCGCGAGGTCGCGATGCGCGACCTGGACGTTGTATCCCAGCGCGGCAAGTATCGCGCCGGTCTTTTCCGCGAGCGCCACGCTGCGGTGCTGTCCGCCGGTGCAGCCGACGCCAATTGCGAGCTGTTGTTTACCCTCCTTCTGATAACCGCGCATGATCGTTTCCAGCAGGTCGCCCCACCGGTCGAGGAACTCGGAGGTTTCGGGTTGCGCCATTACGAAGTCACGCACAGGCGCATCGAGCCCCGTGAGCGTACGAAGCTCGGGAATGTAGAAGGGGTTCGGCAAAAAGCGCACATCGATGACCACGTCGGCATCAAGTGGGGCACCGTGTTTGAAGCCAAACGAGTAAACCGTTACCGACAGGCCATCGGTCAAGTTGCTCTGGCTGAAAAGGTCTCGGAGCTCCTCGCGCAACTGTATAGGCTTTAGATCGCTCGTGTCGATGATGACGTTCGAGTGCTCGCGAATTTCCGAAAGCAGCCTGCGTTCAGCCGCGATACCCTGGCTGATGGTCATGTTGGCGCCATAATCGCATAGCGGGTGCCGACGGCGGCTGGCTTTATAGCGGGCTATGATGACATCATCGCGTGCATCGAGGAAAATGATGCGGTAATGCAGCCCCGCTGCGCGGACGTGCGCGAGTTCTTCCACGAGTTCCGCGAAGAAGTTCTTATTGCGCGCATCGCATACGATGGCGAGTTTACGGTTAGCTTGCTCTTGCCCGGGAATCGTCGCCAAACTCACCAGGTTCATCAAGAGGCGCGGTGGAAGGTTGTCGATGCAGAAATAGCCGAAGTCCTCGAATGTGTGCATCGCTTCGGTACGGCCGGCACCACTCATACCTGAAATGATAATGATATCGGGTTCTTTCGGTGCATGGGCGGGGATACCGTCGGGTTTGGGTGCTTGTAACACTTCATCAGACATGCGAGGCCTCCAGTTCCGCTTCCGATTCCTCTATTGCCGTCTGGGTCATATCATTATAACCGCGTAAGGTTTCGTAAAGGTCTTCGGCAACCGCATCCGGAAGCGTTTTCGACGCTTTCAGTTCATCCAGCGACGCGGCACGGAGTCGTTTCATGCTGCCGAATGCCTTGAAGAGGGCTTTCTTGCGTTTCGGTCCGATTCCATCCACCTCATCGAGTATGCTCGCAGTCATCGCCTTGCCGCGCAATTCGCGGTGGAAGGTTATCGCGAACCGATGCGCTTCGTCTCGCACCTGTTTCACCAGGTACAAGCTTGCGCTGCCGCTCGGGAGCACCACCGGGCCTTCGTCGCTCCAGGGGACGAAGAGCTCCTCGTCCCGTTTGGCGAGGCCGGCAAGGGCGATATCATCGATGCCAAGCTCATCGAACATCCGCATAGCAGCTGTGAGCTGCGGTTTACCACCATCGAGGATGATGAGGTCCGGCTTGCTGCCGAATCGCTCGTCAGCCATGCGCTCGGGGGCATAACGGCGGCCCATGGTCTCGGCCATCATCGCGAAGTCGTTCGCCTCATCGGTCTCGAGCCGCATCTTGAAACGACGATATTGTTTCTTGTCGGGCTTGCCGTTCGTGAACACCACCATCGACGCCACGGAATGCTTACCATGGATGGTCGAGATGTCAAAGCATTCTATGCGTAGGGGCGGCTTGTCCATGGCAAGCGCGCTCTCGAGCTGCAGCAAGGCTTCGTTGACACGTTTATCCTCGTAGTTCGTACGCACCTTGTAGCGCATAAGCGCATGCTTGGCATTCGTCTCCGCCATCGTGAGCAAGTCGAGTTTGTCCCCTCGTTGCGGGATGGCGAACCGCACCTTCGCGCCATGCGGGTTATCGAGTAGCTCGGTGAGCCATCCCTCCATGACCTCGGCGTCTTCGGGTGCCTCGCGGACAACGACTTCACGGGGAATCGAACTTGCCGTGCCGTAGTATTTCAAGAGGAAGTTGTGCAGGAGGTCTTGGTCGGGAACGTCTTTTCCCTTATTCAGGATGAAGTCGACGCTGTTGACGACTGCGCCTTCGCGTGCGCTCAGAAGCTGCACGCCTGCGATGGTCTCCTCGCGGAAGAACCCGATGATGTCGGCGTCCAGGTCGTGCTGGGTCACGACATGCTGCTTATGCGAGATGCCCTTGATGATATCGATGCGCTGTTTTAACCGACTCGCTTGTTCAAAGTCGAGTTCAGCTGCCGCCTCCTGCATTTCCCGCGTGAGTTCATCGATGAACTCACGATAGTGCCCTGCCAAGAAGCGCTCGATGCGCGTGACATTGCCTGCGTAGCGCACGGGGTCGATTTGACCGCAGCATGCCCCGGGACCGAGGCCCACGTGGCAATCGAAACAGGTCTTGCCCTCCCCCAACACCGCAGCATCATAACCGGAATCAGCGAACTGGCGATTGATGCGTCGCCAATCGGCGCAGCTCGATGCGCAGATAGGCACGATGCGGCGGGCGATGTCGATGAGTTCTCGCGCGGCGCGGCTATCGGTATACGGCCCGAAATACCGCGTACCGCCCTTATGCTTCTCACGCGTGTATTTAATGGCCGGAAACACATCGGATTCCGTTATCGCGATGAACGGGTAACTCTTATCGTCCTTGAAATCGGCATTGAAAAACGGCTTGTACTGATTGATGAGGTTTCGTTCGAGCACGAGGCTTTCATGCTCGCTTGAGGCGACGACGTAATCGAAGCTGTCGATTTGTTCGACGAGCAGGGGGATTTTCACGCGTTCATCTTGGAAATTCACGTACTGCCGCATGCGCGCACGCAGCTGTTTGGCTTTCCCGACGTAGATTACCTCGCCGTTTGCGTCTTTCCATAGGTATACGCCCGGCGAAGTCGGAACCTCGCTCAGTTCCCGCTTTATTCTTTCCAGCTTCGCAAAATACAAGTTCTGAGTATACGTCATGAATGAATGCGCGCGAAAGCGCTAATGCCGGATGCGAGCATAGACGGCTGTTGCGGTCTTGCCCTTGAAGTTCTTCACGGCATTCACCTTTGCGTAGCCGATGGGGTCACCGGCCCCATACATGTAACCCTTACCCGTGAATATCACGACATGCGAGATATACGTGATATCGTTGCCATACGTGCCGCGATAGAAAACGAGGTCGCCGGGTTTCGCATCCTTTGCAGATATATGCGTGCACATCTCGTAGAGCATCTCGGCGTTCGTGTTCATGAGGTCGAAATGCGTACCCCATGCTTTGTTTGAGCAGTACATCACCAAGCCCGCACAATCGAAGCTGGTGGACGGGTCACGACCGCCCCATTGGTAGCGCCAGCCCTCGTACGTTTCGGCCTTCTTGATGAGCTTCATCGCAGCGCTGCTTGCCCCTGCGTAGTATTTCCAGTCGGAGGATGCCAACGTCCAGCATTGATTCGCGGTTTCGCTTGCCGTTCGCTGATCGATGTTGGCCTTGCTTTTCGCCTGCGAGCTGTTAACGTTCAGGTATTTGCCGCTCAATGCTGATTTAAACATGAGGCCGGTATCGCCCACCTCGATAATCCACTGTTGGTTTGCATCACCGGTTTTCGCGCTCATCTGGATGTTCGCACCGTTTTTCTTAGAAGCCCCCGCGACTTCGATGCACTTTTTCGTCGTGGCGTTCGTTATCCGGTAGTTTCCGTTCTTCAGGTACCTCACTTTGAACTTCTCACCAGTGGCACCGGCGGAGCGGTTCAGCTCAACATTCGCGCCATCTTCTTTTGAATTCCCATGAACATTCAGCACCAAAGGCATTGCCATTGCACTCTGAAAGACGTAGGTCCCATTGGCGACGAGCTGCGTTTTCTCGAAGGTGAATTTCTGGGTATTTGCCTTCGACGGCTTTGCCATCTGGAGTACCTTGCCCGTGACCGTTTTGCCACCAGCAATATCGATGGCAAGACCACTTCGGGCCGATAGCAGCTGATAGCCCCCGTCTACAGGTTTGAAGTACCAAAGCTGGTTGAGGCCGAGCATGCGTTTATACTGGACGACCTTGGCGCCAGCCTTTTTCGAATACTTGTAAATCGTGGGTACCTTGTAAGAATGCGCGTTCTGGAATTCATACAGGCCATTCCCTCGATAACGAAGCTGGTACACCTGTGAGAGCGCATCCGATGCCGCAGCGGTCTTTAGATTGTTGTTGTTGCTTGTAGAGGAGTTCGCAACGTAGATGGGCGTCTTGGACCCCTTTGCCTTAACCTTCACGATGCCGGGCGCCACTGTTTGCCCCTTTGCAAAGACTCCCGTAAGGCGCTTGCTCTTCACGATCATGAACTTCTGACCATTGTTGCTCACCGCGCCCCAGAGCCTGATATTCGCGCCTTTGCTGGCAGCTCCGCCGGCCACGCTCAGGTAAACTTTTTTGCCGTTTGCGGGACGTAATGAAAACGTGCCATCATCGTATTTTTTAAGCTTCCAGTCGATGGAGCCATTCTTTGCAACGTATACGTTAGCCTGCGATTTCACCGTTCCCTTTACAGCGAGATAATAGCCGCTCGCGCAGTTTACAAAGCGGTAAATGCCGTCCCCCTTTGTTTCCACACGCCAATATTGTATGAGCTGTTTTACCTTTTTCGCCAAAACGACGTTGGTCTTGGCCTTGCCATAGATGTCTTTAAGG
>JAUNCA010000086.1 GCA_030526775.1 Coriobacteriia bacterium
GCGCCGCAGAGCGTGCATGCGTACGGCAGCTCGGCGGCATTTTCGTAGCCCTCGAGTGCCGTGGTGAGCACGATGCCCATGGGGCCGGGGTAGATGGAGCCGTAGCCATGGCCGGTAATGTGGCGGTACACCGGGCAGGTATTCAGGCAGGCGCCGCAGCGCATGCAGCGCATGATTTCGGAAAACGCTGTGCCCAGCACCTCGTGACGCCCATTGTCGATGAGGATGATGTGCGCCTCACGCGGGCCGTCAGTCTCGCCTTCGCGGCGCGGGCCCTTGTCGATGGTGAAGTAGCTCGTAATCTTCGCGCCCACCGCGCTGCGCGGCAGGAGCGACATCATTACGTCGAGCGTAGCCAAATCGGGGACGATGCGGTCGATTCCGCAGACGGCAATCTGGATTTCCGGAATGGAGTCGACCATGCGCCCGTTGCCCTCGTTCGACACGAGCGTCAGGCTGCCGGTTTCGGCAACGAGGAAGTTGGATCCGCGCATGCCGATGTCGGCGCTCAGGAATTCCTCACGCAAGATCTGACGCAAAAAGTGGGTAATCTCTTCGGGAACCTCGGTGCCCGTGTAGCCGCGCTTCTTGGTGAACAGCTCGGCAATGGCCTTGCGGTCGAAATGGAGCGCCGGCACCACGATGTGGCTCGGCTTGTCCTCGGCCGTCTGGATGATGGCCTCGGCGCAGTCCGTTTCGATGACCTTCACGCCGATGTCCTCGAACAGGTCGTTCACGCCGATTTCTTCGGTCATCATGCTCTTCGATTTCACACAGGAGAGCGCGCCTGTTTCCTCCACGATGTCGAGCACGGCATGGAGCGCGTCGATATCGGTGGGGGCGAAATGCACCTTGTAGCCGGATTTCTCGGCGTTCGTGACGAATTCGCGCACGTAGTAGTCGAGGTTTTCGGTCACATGGTCACGAATAGCCTTGCAGGCGTTGCGGTAGTCTTCCCACATAGGAAGCTGTTCCACCAGCATTTCGCGCTTTGCGTGGAAGGTGTTCTGCGCGGTTTCGATGGCGTTGTGCTTGAAGTCGTCAGCCAGCGCCGCATCGACGCGCTCTTGCAGGTTCTGAACCTTGTTGTAAATGATGGGCATATCGCACACCCCCTAGCTGTTCAGGATTTCGGCGATGTGCATCACGCGAATGTCGCGCGAGACCTTGCCCTCGCGGCGCATGCGCGTCAGCGCGCCCTTGATGTTCATCAGGCAGGCGATGTCGGCACCGCATACAATGTCGGCGCCGCTCGCGTCAATGGTCTTCACCTTTTCGTACACGATTTCGGTGGAGATTTCGGGCTCCTTCAGGCTGAAGGTTCCGCCGAAACCGCAGCAGCGATCGGCCTGCTCCATCACCACGTAATGCACGCCGTCTACGGCCTGCAGAAGTTGCAGCGGCGGCTCTTTCACGCCAAGCAAACGGGTGAGATGGCAGCTCTTGTGGTAGGTGACCTTCGCATTCAGGTGCGCCCCAACGTCGGTGACACCGAGCTTGTTCACGATGAAATCGGTAAACTCCCAGCAATTCTCGCGCATGCGTGCGAGACGCGGACCGTAATCCGGGTCATCCGAGAGATACTCGGGATACTCGTTCACGATAGCATGCAAGCACGAACCTGACAGTGACACGATAGTCTCATAGCCGCTGTAGGCGTCAATCACCTGCTTCATCATCGGAATGGTTTCCTTCTCGTACCCGGAATTCAGGAACATCTGGCCGCAACAAATCTGGTTTTTCGGCAGTTCAACCTCGCACCCCAGGCGTTCCAGGACTTGCACGGCGGCGATGCCCACCTCGGGGTACATCATGTCCACCATGCAGCCGGGGAAGAAAGCGATTTTCATACAAACGCCCCCTCTTGCTAACGCGTCTCCTATCCTCGCCGCCGGTAGGCAAGCCTACACGGCGCTAATGTATCAATTCTACACGTATACAAGGGCGAATGGGGGGAAGGTATAACTCCAATTGGCGTGGACGGCGGGACACCCGCCCCCGGAGGAAAAGTGAGACACCCGCCCTCAGAGTGTCTCATCGGGCGCATGTGTATCCTTCGGGGAATGGCTGACGGAAGGCCTGCGAACTGCTAGTATTGGCAAATTGCGTCTATATAAGATAGAGAAAGAGGGTGCTTCATGCCCATTACCGATATGCTTGTGCACAATGCGAATGTGCTCGGCAGCCATACGGCGCTCGTGGAGGTAAACCCTGCCATCCGCGATAACCGCGGCACGTCGTGGCGCGAGTTCGAGCTCGTCGAAACGAACCCCGCGAAGCGCTATCGCCGCCAAATGTCCTGGCGCAGCTTCAACGAGCAGGCGAACCGTTTCGCCCACCTGCTCATGGATGCTGGCGTGCAGCCTGGCGATAAGGTGGCCATCCTGCTCATGAATTGCCTGGAATGGCTGCCCATCTACTTTGGCGTGCTGAAGACCGGCGCCGTGGCCGTCCCGATGAATTACCGCTACGACTCGGACGAGATCAAGTACTGTCTCGATCTTTCCGATTCCACGACGCTCGTGTTCGGGCCCGAGTTCACCAGCCGTATGGAGAAGATCGCAGATAACATTCCGGCAATCGAGCGCATCTACTTCCTGGGCGAGGATTGCCCCTCTTTTGCCCAGAGCCTCGACAAGCGCATCTGGCATTTCGCAACGGATGAGCCCGATGTGATGATCTCGGACTCCGACGATGCGGCTATTTACTTCAGCTCCGGCACGACGGGTTTCCCGAAGGCCATCCTGCACAACCACGAGAGCCTGGTGGCATCGGCCGAGGCCGAGCATGCCCACCATGGCCAGACCCGCGATGACGTGTTCCTGTGCATCCCGCCGCTGTACCACACGGGTGCGAAGATGCACTGGTTCGGCAGCCTGCGCAGCGGCAGCCGCGCGGTCTTGCTCCGCGGCGTGAAGCCCGAGTGGATCCTGCGCACGGTCTCCGAGGAGAACTGCACCATCGTCTGGCTGCTCGTGCCGTGGGCGCAGGACATCCTGGATGCCATCGAAAGCGGTGAGGTGAACCTGGACGACTACCGTCTGGACCAGTGGCGCCTCATGCACATCGGCGCGCAGCCGGTCCCGCCCTCGCTCATCAAGCGTTGGAAGGGCTACTTCCCGAACCACGACTACGACACGAACTACGGCCTGTCCGAGTCCATCGGCCCAGGCTGCGTGCATCTGGGCATCGAGAACATCCACAAGGTTGGCGCCATCGGCGTTCCCGGCTACGGTTGGGAAGCCGAGGTGCGCGGAGCCGACGACAAGCCCGTCGTTGCCGGCAGCGGCGAGGTCGGCGAGCTCTGCGTTCGCGGCCGCGGCGTGATGACCTGCTACTACAACAACCCCGAGGCCACCGACGAGGTGCTGAAGAATGGTTGGCTGTACACGGGCGACATGGCCGAGGTCGACGCCGACGGCTTCATCTACCTGGTGGATCGCAAGAAGGACGTCGTCATCTCCGGCGGCGAGAACATCTACCCCGTGCAGATCGAGGACTTCCTGCGCGCGATGCCCGACATCAAGGACGTCGCCGTCATCGGCCTGCCCGACCCGCGCCTGGGCGAGATCGCGACTGCCATCATCGAGGTGAAGCCCGGCCATACGCTCACCGAAGAGCAGGTGAACGAGTTCTGCCTGGGAATGCCGCGCTACAAGCGTCCGCGCCGCATCATCTTCGATGACGTGCCGCGCAACCCAACCGGCAAGATCGAAAAGTCCGTCCTCCGCGAACGCTATGGCGCAACGCGCCTGGTGGAGCGCGAGAGCGAGGCGTAATAGCCCAACAATGGCCCGACAATGGGGGAGGTTCCCGTTGTCGGGCTCCGCTATGATACCTTTCGCGCATCGCCTATCCGACAAAGGAGCCCATATGGCTAAATACACTCCGAATACCGGCAATATCATCCAGATCATCGTCGCGGCTATCATCACGATGGTGATTCTCGACCTCCTGCACGTCTGGGGCTAGGAAGAAACCGTGGAATACAACGGAGTCAGCATCGTAATTCTGCTCTGGGGGTTCATCACCTTCGGCTTCGGCATTGCCGAGCTGGTGCTTTTGCGCGGCAATTTCTTCCACTTCTCGCTTGGCGGCGTTGGTGCCCTCATCTGTTACCTGCTGGGGATGGAGTTTCCCATCCAGCTGGCGGTGTTCGTGGTGGTTACGCTGTTGTCGTTCCTGCTGTTACGGCCGCTGTTCTTCAGGATTGCCGATAAGAATGCCACCGTGCATGAAGAAGGGCTCGATTTGCTTGTGGGGCTCGAAGGAGTAGTCATCCAGAAGATCGACGTGGACGCCGATACTGGTCGTATCGACATCAATGGGCGCCCGGTGAAGGCTATACCCGTCGACCCGCTGCAGAAGTACAACGTGGGCGACCGCGTGGAGGCAACCGGCCTTGAGGGAGACCGGCTTATCGTGCGCAAAGCTCGCAAGCGCAAGTAATACCGAACCACAAAGGCGCTGGTTTTCGCTACGAGGCAAAGCGATGCCAGAAACTCCAGTCCACGATGGTCATTATGTGCGTATAATGGGGTCAACCAAGTAGAGAGGCGATTACCATGTTCAAGAACATTCTGGTTGCATTCGACGGTTCTGACCTGGCGGAGAAGGCTTTGACGATGGGCGAAGAGCTGGCCGCGCAGAACGGTGCGACCCTGCACATCTTCCATGTCAACATCGTAGCCGCGTCGCTTTCCGCTCAGGCGGCGAGCTCGCCCGCTCTTGCCGACATGCTCAGCACGGCCGGCGAGAAGGTTCGCACCAAGGCTCAGGAACTGATGAAGGATTCCACTTGCGCGTATCAGATCGTGGTGCAGAACGCTCCCGCGCCGGCGAAGCCGCTCATGGATTATGCGAAACGCAACGATGTTGACCTCATCGTCATGGGTAGCCGCGGCTTGGGAACCATGAAGCAGTACTTCGGCAGCGTTGCCCACTCCATCCTGAACGTCACGCATATCCCGACGCTCATCATCAAGGAGTAAAAGGAGCCGACATAGAATTCTGCGAAGCGCCCTCCGGGGCGCTTTCGAGTTATGAGGCAAAAATTGAGCTATGGCGCCTGGCACCCTGACTCATTAAACGTATAAGCTACAGGGGTGCATTTCCTTCTGACCTGGGTATTCATGAATTCACCAAATGGGTGCTGTATACTGTTCAGGTTTTAGAGGGGAGCAAAAAACATGAGTTACCAAGTTGAAGATTACGTCCTGAAAGGAGCGGACGTGTACCGCATTGTGGCGGTTGAACAGCGCTCGCTCGGCAGTATGCCGCCGGAGGACTATTTCGTCTTGGATGTAGCGTATCCCTCGAAGCACAAGCAGGGCATGTCGTATATTCCCGTGTCGAAGGCCGACATGAGCATTCGTCCGGTGCCTTCCGAAAACGATATTCACGCGCTGTTCGACGCGAACGATCCGGAAGAGCTCGAGTGGGTGGAAAATCGCAACAAGCGTATCAACGAGGCACGCGGCATCATCTCGTCGGGCGACCTGCGACAAATCGTGCGCCTGGTGCGCATCTACCGGAAGCGCGTCGAAGATGTTCCCGAAAAGGACCTCTCCACAAAAGACCGCGAGATGGAAGGCCGCTGCTTCGACCTCCTGGCTCACGTGATGGCTGCCTCGTGCGACATTTCCGCCGAGCGTTCGAGCCAACTCGTCGACGGGCTGCTGTAAGAAACCTCAAAAATCGCTCGTGTTGACGCCCGCCTTGTGCGGGCGTTTCTTGCATAAGCTTTCTAAATGGTTCTCATGCAAATTCATAGTGTGCGCCGATACCCGGGCGTTAACCGCTATAATGTGGCACAACAGGTTGCAGTGCCTGTTGCTATGCAAATGATGAGAGAGGAAAGATTCATGAGCGTTTACCAGGATGCTTACTACCTGCCCGAGTTTACCTATGAGTACAACAAGCTCAAGGTTGAAGTTCGTGGCCCCATCCATGTCGTTTACTTCAACGACGCTGCCAACCTGAATGCCATGTCCTACGAGCAGATGGCTGAGTTCAACGACTATCTGAAGAAGGTCCGCATGGACCCGGATTGCCGCGCCATCGTGCTCACCGGCGAGGGCCGCGCTTTCTGCGCCGGCTTCAACCTGAACGACCTCAACCTCGAGCCGCCGGTAGAGGAGGGCATGGGCCGCGCCCAGCGTGACTACTTCATCATGCAGACCATCTGCTCCGACCAGGCTGTGAACATGCGCGCTTGCCCGCAGCTGATCATCGGCGCCCTCAAGGGCTTCGCCATCGGCGGTGGCCTGTCCCTGTCCTGCGCATGCGACATGCGCGTCCTAGGCGAGTCCTACAGCATGCAGGCCGGCTACCTGAACATCGGCCTCACCGGCACCGACATGTCCGGCTCCTACTACCTGCCCCGCATCGTTGGTTACGCCCGTGCTGCCGAGGCTCTCATGACCGCTCGCCGCATCAAGGCTGAAGAGCTCCTCGTTTGGGGTTTCGCCAACAAGGTTGTTGCTGACGACGACGTCGTGGAAGAGGCCGTGAAGATGGCCGAGATGGCATGCAAGAACTCCGCTCCCATGGGCCTGCGCCTCACCAAGAGCTCGCTGCAGTCCTCTCTCGACAACAGCTTCGCCACCCAGATCGAGGTCGAGAACCGCAACCAGGTTCTGGCTTCCCAGACCGACGATGCCCGTCGCGGTGTTGTGAAGATGAACCCGAAAATGCGCGAAGACGTGAAGGCTCACCCCGAGAACTACGCTTTCCGCAACCTGTAAGAACGCTTTACTGGGCGAAAAAGCAATCTGCAACGCGCGGCCGCCCCGGTGGTCGCGCGTTCTCATAAGGTGGGAACATGGAAGATTATCTGTTAGAAGGCGTACTGCACCATTTTCATGGGCTGTCGGGGTTCGACAGCATGCGGTGCGTTGCTATAGAGCCGGGTCGTGTGGTGATGAAGTCGAAGGCCCATTCCGGGCTTGAGAATATCTACGGCAACGTTCACGGCGGCTCGATTATGACCCTCGTCGACATGACGGCAAGCGCAGCTGGTTATTCGCTGGGCAAGCACGTTATCACGCTGTCGTCCAACACGAACTTCGTGCGTGCGTTACCTATCAACAACGAGGACGTGAAGGTTGTCTCGGAAGTCGTGCATAACGGCAAGAGCACGATGATTGTCGAGACGAAGATTTATGACGGCCGTGGAAAGGTGTGCGTCCGCAACACCACCACGATGTACGTTCCGAAGCTCGTGCATCCGGAAGACCCCATTCTGAAGGCTCCGGCTGCATACGATGCCAACTTCCTCGCAGAGGGAGAGTAGGAACGGGACTGCTCGGGCGGATGGGGTCATTCGTCCGGCTAACGGCAAGCACACAAGCGGAAAATGTGAAGGGGACTTCACGCAAAGACCAACAAGTTTTGAATACTGACCGGGAAAATGGACTACAACAGGCGTTTTATTGTCTGAAAACGACGTTTTGCCCGGGCGTTCAGTAGACGAAAATGCCTTTTTGGGTGATAATCACCCAGAACAAACAAGCGGCTCGGCAACCGCCGAGTTGATGTTTTTGGGAAAGGAGAACTGCTCAATGACGACTACCGAGCATCTGAATGGGTACGGCCCCCTTGCTGGTATCAAGATCGTCGAGCTCTGCACCTACGTTGCCGGCCCCGCCACCGTGCGCGTGCTGTCCGACATGGGCGCTGAGGTCATCAAGATCGAGCCGCCTTTTGGCGATGCCCAGCGTGTCCAGGGCCCGTGCTTCGGCTGCGGTCAGACCGAGACTGAGGACCCGACGTACGACCTGAACAACACCAACAAGAACTGGCTGTGTCTGAACACGAAGCACCCCGAAGGCCTTGCGGCTATGAAGAAGCTCATCGCCGAGTCCGATGTCTTCGTTACCAACACCCGCTCCAAGTCCCTCGTGAAGATGGGCCTCGACTATGAGACCCTGCACGAAGAGCTTCCGGGCCTCATCTGGGCTCAGATGCGCGGCTATGGCGAGTTCGGCATCGAGAAGGATAGCCCGGGCTACGACGCCGTCTGCTGGGCTGCCCGTGGTGGCGTTGCCGGTACTTTCCCGGAGCGCAACACCTCCCCGGCCATTCCGCCGCAGGCTTTCGGCGACTACAACTGCGCCGTTATGCTCGCCGCTGGCATCCTGGGTGCCCTGGTGAACAAGATCCGCACCGGCAAGGGCGACAAGGTTACCGTGAACCTGTACCATGGCGCTCTGTGGGCTGGTGGCATCGGCATCTGCGCTACGCAGTTCGGCTCCCCGTATCCGAAGAGCCGCAAGAGCGTGCCGAGCCCGTTCAACAACACCTACAAGACCAAGGATGACAAGTGGATTTACATTTGCCAGCCGAACCACAACAAGTACTACAACGAGATGATGGAGATCGTCGGCCGCGAGGATATGAAGGATAATCCGCGCTTCTGCCGCATGGAGGACATCCAGCCCTACACCCATCATGAGCTGGTCGAGATTCTGGACGCTGGCTTCGCCCAGAAGACCTTCGACGAGTGGGATCCGATCCTGCGCGAGCATCAGGTTCCGTTCCAGACCGTGTTCGACTACAAGGACATCGTCGCTGACGACGAGGCCTATGACAACGACGGCCTGCGCACCGTTCACTACGATGCATTCGGTGACCGTGCGACCACCACGATCCCCATCCGCTACGACAGCTTCGGTGATCCGCCGATGATCCTCTCCAAGCCCATCGGTTACCACACCGCTGAGTACATGGGCAAGCTCGGCTACTCCGAGGACGACATCAAGCGTCTGGAGGACGAGGGCGCCATCAAGTGCTGGCACGGCAAGGAAGTTCCGGACAAGATTTACAAGTCCCGCCGCCAGGAAGCCGGCGAAGCCCCCTGCGTCTGGGAGCAGTAAGCTAGCTTTCCAACCAAGCACCACAAAGGGAGCCGCACCCGCGGCTCCCTTTTTCTATACACCTTTTCCCCCAAAGTGAGTGTTGCGCGGCAGCCCCAACAGAGACTCAACCAAGATCCGCAACGCCGACGCCGCAGGCGAGGATCCGGGCGGGGGTGCCGGGGGTTCCCGCGGTCGTATGCGGCAACAAATAGGCTGGCCATAGGCCAGCCGTCGCGAAATCTTCGATTTCGCCCTTATATGAGCATCCAGGGGAGCGCCCGAGCTGTTTGGCGGCGAAGAGCGAAG
>JAUNCA010000087.1 GCA_030526775.1 Coriobacteriia bacterium
GTATACGTCGTATCCTGCATCGGCGTTGTCCTTCGCGGTGATGGTGATGCTGCCCGTTTCGGCTGCTTCTGCGGAAGAAGGCATCGTTGCCTGGAAGAGCGTGAATGCCATCAGACTGGCGAGCATCGTTTTCCCGATGCGCTCTTTCGTGTTCGGTTTCGTGATTGCGACCATAATTTCCTTTCTCCTTTCCTCTGGTGGGGAATTGCCCCATCCCATCTGCTTCGGATTTGACGCGGCTCAGCTCTGCTGCTGGCGCCGGGCTAACATGGCTAAAGCAACGGCGCTGAGCGCGGCGATTGCAGCAGGTGTTGCGAATGCCATCCTGCCGTCGCCGGTCTTCGGAGGATTCGCGATGTATGCGGCATCGTTGTCGGTGTTTTTCACGCGAGAACCCGATGCGATAGCATTCACGCAGGCCATGACCTTTGCGCTCCTGTTCCACCCGGAACCGTCGTCATAGAGCAGTTGCGCCACGTTTCGATGTGCGCCCGGCTCTATGGAAGAAGAGGTCATTGCCGGATATTCGATGACCACCCGGTCGCCGAAGGCGAGCTCGGCACCGGTATCCCGCAAGTTGCCGAGGTCAATGCGTAATCTTGTTCCGTCAAGGCGACAGTTCGGGTCTACATGGGCTTTCGTAGCGCCGTTGTTGTCGACGATCCGCGCTTCTGATAAAGCAAGGCTTGGCGTAATTGCGGCATCTGGTTCATCGATGACGGCATATGAGAGCGCGTCGCGACTGGCGACATCTTCGGGCATGGTGAGCACGATGCGATATGTCAGGCTTTGGCCAGGCATGGCCGTGACCGTGTCTGCAAATGCGCCGCCGGTGCTCACGTGTTTGCGGATGGTCGGCAAGGCGTGCTTGCTGGAGTTTGCGATGGCCTCTTGGGGCGTCGCGACGCAGGTAACAGCCATGAAGACCAAGAAAAGCGAGAGTGCGGCGATGGCGACTGGCACGATATGGAGCTGCCGAGGAATTGCTTGGATGTTCATCGGTTTCCTCTCGTTTCCCTAGTAGGGTCGCGAACCCTTCTCGACGTTTAGGTACCCGCTCTTCGATGCGTCGGCGACCTTCAATGGGCGGATGATGTAGTACCCTTCGCGGTAGCCGCTGCCTTTGTAGGTGGCAAGCGATTCCCGCCCGTTGCAAATAGATGGGGCTTGCGATCTCGCCGCGTATACGCCACCTGCGCCGTGGGCAGACACGAACACATCATCCTTAGCCGGTGTGCCGAGGTCGGCGTCGGTGCCTTTCAAGTACTTCCGATAGATATCCCGGGCGATGGGGTAGCCGACGTACATGAGTTCATGACAATTGCCGTCGAAGCCGATAACGCCATTTCGTTTCAGGGCGAGGATGTCGCCCGGCTGCAGGCTCGAAGTCTTGCCGTTCCATTTGCCGACGACCTTCCATTTGGAGGCCTTCGCGCGAATCGAGCGTTCAAACCCGCTGCCGAAATTCGGGTAGGTATCGTCGTATCCGGACCATTTGACCAATGCGTTGATAGCCGTGTGGCACCCGCGTATCCAAGGGCTTCCGGGGCGGATTCTCGGATAGATACGCTGCCAGAGTCTGGTTGCGACGTGCTGTCCTCCGTTATAGTAGCCGGGCTGCGAATACGAGACGCGGCATGCGGCTCGCGCCAGGTTATCGCCGGCATTCATGATGTTAAACGTGGTCTTCCTCTTGCCGGCATAGTTGCCCTTCCCCTTGATGACTACGGTCGCTTTCCCGGTTTTGACGTTGTTCTTGTACGTGATGGCATAATCGCGCCCCGCCTTGAGCCTCGTCTTGCCATAGGCAACCTTGACCTTGGGCTTCAAGGCCTTGCCCGTCCAGAGCTGGTCGGCAATCGACGCGATCCGAGCCTTTGCCATCGGACGGCCTGCGATCTTGAACAGAGTCGATTTCGAGCCCGTGTAAGCGCCTATGCCGGTGATGGTCGCCTTGCCGGTTCCGGCTTTCATGTTGGATGCGTATCGCACGTTGTAGTCGGTGCCCCGTTTCAAGGTCTTCCCACTCAGCTTTACCGTCACCTTGGGTTGGAGTTTCTTGCCGGTGTATGTCACGCTCGCAACCGATACCGTTGCCTTGGCAAGTGAGGTTTTGACGGGCTTTGCCTGGCGTATCGTGAACGAGATGGCCTTCGTGCCCTCGAAGTTGCGTTTACCTGTGATGACGAGGCTGGCCGTGCCGGGTTTTTCGTTGTTACGATACGAGACGTCGTAGTCCCTTCCTGCGACCAGCTGCTTCGCGCCGAAACGGATGGCTGGGACAGGCGCCACCTTGTTCCCGTCAAAAACGTAGGACCCATCGACGCCGGACACCTCAAGGGCGGTTGCAGGCGCGTGTCGTATGGTGAAGGTTGCCGTCTTACGTCCCGCATACACACCGCGTCCGGTAACTACCACGGTGCCCGTGCCGGCGTTCACGTTCGTGCGATAGGCTTTCACATAATCGGTGCCAGCTGCGAGCGCTTTGCCGTTCGCGGTTACGGTGATTGCGGGTCGCACTGGCGCCCCGGTGTAGACGGCGTCGGCGACTGCGACTTCAAAATCGGCGGCAAGAGCCGGGGTGGGGTAGGCGAAGCATACGCAGGCCAGCGCAACGACTGCCATCGAGCATATTCTCGGATATGTTAGTTCCCGCATCATCGATCTCCTTTCAGGCAGCCATGCAATAGACGAGCGTTCGCTCGTTCTCCCAGCGGCTGTACGAGCAAGTGCAAAGCGTCACGAGATTGCGACTGGCAAGGGGATTGGGTTCATACCAGACGTCGCTTTCCTCAAAGCGCGCATTCCACCAGCAAGCAAAGTCGCCATCGTCGGTGAACTCGACGCGTCTCACGGCATCCCAGCCTGGAACGATGGCAAGCGCTTGCACTTCGAGGCGCAGATGAACATCTGGCGTTTGGAGGAGCACTTCGCGATGTTCTTTGCCCCAAGATTTATCAGCGTAGCGGGCGAGGTCTCCAAACATTTCCTGCGACCAGCCCATGTTGTGCCCATAGATCACCGAGTTTGGGCACCGAAGCAGCCCGCCTGCTTCGGTGCATCCCGCATCGAGATACGGGCAACCCGTGAAGTTGGCCTCGCCGTATACATCGTGGGTTAGGTAGAAGTCCGGGTCTTGCGAGGGCGCTTGGACGATGGGGTGGTTAACGGCGGTTCCCGGAACAGTTATCCATCCGATGACGTCGGGATTAACCTGCGCCCAGTATGCCCAGTCGATTTGCGGGAACCCCCCGGTGCTTGCCCCGCCTTTCCCTGACGGGTTCGGGGAAGGATGCGAGCCGCGGTACCCGAGATAGCTGATGGCGCTCAACGCAATCGCGAGCGTACAGGCGCTTAACACCGCTGCAGCGATCGCCATGCACCTCAATGGCTTGATTTGTTTCATATCGTCCTCCTTCACGCTTTTGGTCGCCGATGTTTACCCTGCGGGGCTTCGAGCACGGTGGCGGTGTTTAGCCCCAACTCGAGTAGGCGGGTTTTCTCGTGAGCAATGCGTAGGCCGCGGATATCGCGCCGGTGCATCCGGTGAGCCCCAAGAGGAGCCAGTATTGCGCGAGAACATCGCCGGTTTTCGGGTACGGTTGCCCCTTGCCTGGCGTCTTGGAGGGGGTGGTCGGAGGGGGTGTAGTCTGTTCTTTGGGAGGTTCGGGATTCGGCTCTGGTTCGGGGGTGTCTTTCGGCGGTTTAGACGTGAGATCCACGGTCTGGCCGTCATCCGAAATGTCCTTGTGTTCGGCGTAGAGGACGTCACCGCACCACAGTTCCTCGAATGCGACCGCTTGGCCTGCGAAGCCCGTTGCATCGAAGGTGAATGGTACGCTTTCAAAGCCTCGTGCAGATTGCGGTGTGAAGGTGATTTCCGCGCGTACCTCTGTGCCATGGGCGTCTTTCAAGACACCGGTATCGCGGCCGTTCTCGCCGTTAACGTGCAGCGCCGCTTTCAGCGTGTATTGCATGCCTGGGACGAGCCCTGTGAAATCGACCCGGTCGACCAACGTCGTCTTTTTCTGCGCCACCACGGATTTCCGCCCGTCGGAAGACGTGAGCGTCGTTGCGATTGCGGGAATGGAGATGGTTTCCGCAGCGTCGTCGAGATCCTTATGTTCGGCGACGAGGGTTCCCTCTTCTAGTAGCTCCTGGTATGCAACGAGCTCTTTGCCTGCATGCGCAGAGCCATCGACCTCGAGCGGGACGTCGACCGACCCGTCTGCCGTTTCGGGGACGAATGCAACGTACGATGTTTCTCCGACCTGGGTGCCAGTTGTCTTATCGACGAGGCATCCGCGCAGTTCGTAGCGCTTTCCCGCGGAAAGTCCGGTGTACGACACGGTATCGGTGAGGCTAACGCTGCCCGTCGATGGTGCGAGGTGCGTGCCGGCGGGGGAGGTGAGCTCGGTGCATATGGTGATGGGGCTATCATCGACGGTCCCCATGTCGATATCCTGGCTGTCCCGATGCACCGTGACCTCGAATTGAACGAGTCGCATGCCCTGGTTCGCCATGCTGCGAAGCTCTTGGAACGTATAGGTGTCGTACGGCAGGGCGCCGAGCGCATCGTTTGGTTCGGTGGCTTCGTCGGCTCGTCCGCTGAACCAAACGCCGGCTTCCAAATCGAGCTGCCCGTCATCGATGTCTAAGCTAGATGAGTCGGCATCTCCGCCATCCGTTCCGGTTACGGGGGACCCAGGGCTATCTGTTGGCTCCGGGATTTCGGAATCGCTCGAGGGGCTACCGTGGCCATCATCGGGATCTTGGTTCGGGGAGGAATCCGAGCCCGATTCGCCCCCATCGTTTCCAGCACCGCTTCCGCTGCCATGGTCATCTGCCTCATCGCCGGCATCGAGGAAAAGCACCTCGTCATCGGTATCTGCATCCCTGATGCTTAAGGATCCATCTTCTTCAGGTGTCGCGATGAAGATGCATTGCTCGGTGGAATCGCCTGTTGCGATAGTCGCCGAGAATTGCACATCGGTTCCAGGGGCGGCGGCATCGAGCGATGTCCCGAGCCCGTTTGAATCTTCGATGACGACCGAGTCTGCCCCGAGCACTTCGGCCAAGGCGGCAGCCAGTGCGTCCATATCGAATGAAGTATCGCCTCCTGTCGGTGCAGCCCCATCGCCGGCTTGCTCGGTGTCGGGGGAATCAGGGGCCTCCCCAGCGGGGGAATCTTCGGATCTCGCGGCACCGCTATCTCCTTCTGCGGCGGTATCCTCTCCTTCTAGCGTAGTGCTGCTTTCCGCTACCGCTGGGCTTTCTGGCTCGGTTTCGCTCGGAAGAACCACGTCGTCATCGGTGGTTTCGGATGGCGTATCGCCCGAGATGGATTCCGAGGTGGTTGCGCTTTCGGGATTGTCAGCCGCAGCGCCGTCCCCGTTGGCCTCGCTTGAATCCGAAACCGCTTCTGGTTCGGATGCCGCTGCGCCAAGAGCCCGGTCATTTGCGTTCGTCGCATTTGTGTGGGGGATCCAGGAGGCGGAGGTATCGAGGTTTCCGTTCTCATCGCATACCAGTACGTGCTGCTCGCCTGTGGTCTTGCTCGTGACGAGGAAAGCGACACGCCCCATGCGCGCCATCGAATCGGCATGGACCTTGTTGAGTCGTACATCGCCGCGTTTCACCTGGTCGTCAGCGGCTTTCGTCGTGTAGACCCGACCGTCGTCCCGTACCTCCACGGTATCTTCCCACTCGGTGTTCAGCAGGTATCCTGTCGGGGCTTTGGTCTCGCGCACGCGGTAGGTCGCATAGGGAAGGTCGTGCTCGTCGGTCGCAGCTATGCCGTCGGAGCCGGTTGTGACGATTTTCACGGTCTCGCCCGGCTGGAAGATGGACCCGCCGACTTTCACCGGCTGGTCTGAAACGAGCGAGATGGAGAACTCGGCCCCTTCGAGCGTGGCGGCTCCAAGTGGTGCGAAACGCTGGATCTCGCGGTCGATCTTAGGAATCGCGATACCGCCGCATATCGGTTGGTCTTCACAGGGCGTGCTGCCGAAATCGAAGATATGCCCATCTTCGAGCGACTCATCCGCTTTGATGGATGTCTGCCATGCCTCGTTCGGAAGGTATCCCGTGGGCGGTTCCTGCTCTCGTATGGTGTAGCTGCCGAAGGGCAGCGTGCCGCCGTCGCATTGGGCTACGCATGAATCACCTGCGCTCGTGGTCGCGACCGTCAGGCAGACTTCTCCCTTTTCGTAGTCGAGCCCATCGATGCGGACGGGATGCTCGGATTCGTTCACGACCGCGAACACGGCGCCCGCGAGCGAGGCATCGCCTTCTGGTTGCGGGCCGTCCATGAGCGCATCGAGCTTGGATAGTTTAAAACCACAGGTCTTCGGCTTGTCGGGGACGATTGGCGTGTTGCGGCCTTCGACGGAATCATCAGTCGAATAGTTGATCGCCTTCAATCGGGCACCTTGCGGTGCATCGTCATCGGCGACAATCTGGCCGATATAGAGCTTGTTGTTGAGCGTGTAACCGAGTGGCGCGGCTGTTTCCTGCACGGTAAAGGTGCCAAGTGGCAGGTTGATGTCTTTCAGCACGCGTCCGTCTTCACCTGTCTTCAGGTCTTTCCAGGTTTTAGCGGGGGTGTCTGGCAGCTCGTTCTCGTTATTGAAGTAGCCGGCGTAGTGGCGCACCGTGAAGTGCGCTCCGGCAAGCGAGCCCGATCCTTGCGGCTCGCTCTTCCCAGTAATTGCGTCCACTTTTGCGGCCGGGATGTCAATCGGCAGATGTCGTGGCGGCTCGCTCGAGGTGAACGATGCGACCTTGTCGGCCGAGACCTTCACCTTGTGCGTTTCTCGATCGGGCAGGTAGCCCGTGCCCGCCTTGGTCTCCTTGACGTAATAGGTGCCGGCGACCAGTCCTTCAAGGGTGCCCGCGCCAGTGGCATCGACTGTGATTGAGCCCACTTCCTTGCTGCAGGCGGCGTCGGAGTACACGGTGTACGCGGCGCCCTTCAGCGAATAGCAAGGATTATCTGCGGTAACGTCGTTTTGGGCCGATTGTTTCTGAACGCGTAGCGAACCATGTGGGATGTCGACGTATGTAAGCAGGTCTTGTCTATCGGCGTATCCCGTCATGACGAGATACACGCTTTCCTCCCATGCTTCCACGGTGTAGCCGCCGTTCGCAAGCATGTCCTCGTCATTGAAATGCGAAAGGGCCAGGTCTCCGTATGAGTCGTTTCCCGTGCCGCCGTAACGGTCCGGCGCCATGTGCTTCAGGAACCAACTGCGATAGTCGCTTGCCGGTTGCTTGTTGCTTTGCGGGTAGGTGTTATCCCAATCTGCGCCGTTGTAGTAAAAGCCCATCAGGCAATGGGCTGCCGCAAAGCGATCCTTGAAGCTGAATACGCCGCCGCGCCAATCGGTGTCGGGAAAGAGGCTCCTCCCGAGGGCTGACACGCCTTCGGTCTTGTAACCGGGGCCGCCTGGCGCATAGTACAGGGCGGCGAGGCAGGCGCGATAGAGCGCCTTGCTTTCGAAGTCGTCTTCTTCGAGCAGGCGCGCCTTAAGCAGGACCGCTCCTTCGCCTGGACCTTCGTTCACCCCGGGATTGATGCAGTACACGTAGTTGCCCGATTCTTCCGAGTTGAGCCACCGCAACCTCGTGGTGATGCCCGAGCCATCGTAATCCCAGCGGTTCGACGGATCATCGCTCACGATTCGAAGCGTCGTTGTACCCGTATCAGGGTCTGCTTTGTGGGTTGCACCCCAGGCTGCGAGAGGGGGGACCACGCAGAGCGCGAGCGTGCACAATAAAAGCAACGTGAAGATGCCCACGCGACGTCCATGGCGCCGGTGGGGCTCCATCATGCTGATAAAGCAGTATTCGAAGGCCTTTGCCGAGACGCCCATGCGTCACCTCCTGCCGAGTCGTTGCCTTGGGGCAAGCGTAGGGAGGCGACCTCACACGGACTTCTCGCAAACCTTAGATTGACCTTAGATAAACCTTAGACACGCCTTAGATAGACCTCACTTGGGCAGCTCGCATCGGACGTATTCGCGCACAAGTAAATGCGGGTTTTCGTGCGTAAAATTGCGCACGGGTGTTTTTCAGATTCTGGGAGAATCCTTCGTATCGTCACAATTCACGCGGGTATACTTTCCGGTATGGCAATTATCGGGAAGACATATCGGATGGCCTCGAGGCTCGTTGGCGTGCTCTTGGTGCTTGCAGCGCTCTGCCTTGCGCTCTCCGGATGTAACGCAACCGGGGCAAGCCAAGGTAAAGCTCCCGCATCGAGCTCGACCGTCATTTCAAGCACAACCTCGGATCGGCCTTCTGACTCAGGCTCCATTACTGTCTACGAGAACGGCACCTACACCTCGAAAGACGAGGTCGCGGCATACATTTACGAGTTCGGCCACCTGCCGAGCAATTTCATCTCGAAGACCAAAGCACGCAAGGCCGGTTGGGTGCCCTCGAAGGGCAACCTCGATGAGGTGTGCCCGGGCAAGAGCATCGGGGGCAGCGAGTTCTACAACGACGATGGCCAACTGCCCGATGCCCGGGGCCGTACCTGGAAAGAATGCGACATCAATTACTCCGGCGGCCATCGAGGGTCTGAGCGCATCGTGTTTTCCAATGATGGGCTCGTGTTCTACACCCCCGACCACTACCGGACTTTCGAGCAACTGTACTGACGGGAGAACAATGGACCTCACTGAAACGCTGCCAGATCGCGTCCGCGTACTGGAAATCGAAGAACGCACGTTGGCCACCCCGGAGCTCCTGCACCTCCAGATAGCCCGCGCGTTGGGTTTTCCCGCATACTATGGGGGAAACCTCTCTGCATTGTCCGATTGCCTCGAGGACGTCGACGTTCCAACACGTATCGTGGTGACGCGTGATGATGCCGCTTACCAGTATGATTGGCTCGACGGTTTCATCAAGGTCATGCAGCGCTGCGCGAAAGAAAACCCAAACCTCGAGGTCGTGGTCGAGGAGTCCCGGGCGACCGGAGCCACGCTCGACGACATCCTCGCGAAGCTCGAGCGCATGGAGCATCGGCTCGATGCCCTCCAGGCGCAGCCCAAAGCCCAGGCCAGCACGCCGGCTCCTGCGGCCGCTGCGATCAAGCCAAGGGAAACCTGCCGCAA
>JAUNCA010000228.1:0-841 GCA_030526775.1 Coriobacteriia bacterium
GGTTCGGCCTAATGACTTATTTTGGCATGCCAAAATAAGTCATTAGGCCGAACCCGGTGGCACGGCGGCACGCCTGGCCGGCTAGGCTTTGTCGTATGCGTAGAGCGCGCGCGACTCGGAGGCGATTTGTTCAGGATCCCAGAGCTTGCTGGAGCGTTCGACGGAATACGGGTCGTTCAAGATGACCTTGCCGTCTTCGGTAATGCCCGCGAGCACGAAGAAGTGCCCGACCCGGCTGAAGTAGCCCGGTCCCACATTCGCGATTATGGGGTACCCGGCAGAAAGCGTTTCCCTGATGCTGTCGGCGTTGACGGGAATTTCCCACCGGTTCAGGCCCAACTGCAGGGGCATTTCGATGAACAGGTCGTTAGTGCTACCCGAGCCGGCTATGACGTAACCCTGCTCTTCGGCCATTCGGCCCATGTCGTAGGGCGTGATGTCGGTGTTGCCCGTAAGCCCC
This sequence comes from Coriobacteriia bacterium, assembly GCA_030526775.1. GTDB lineage: Bacteria > Actinomycetota > Coriobacteriia > Coriobacteriales > Eggerthellaceae > UMGS1519. Next base: position 461 of record JAUNCA010000228.1, read on the forward strand.
TGGTAAATCATCGTCAGCGACGTGGGGCCGCACGCTGCCAGCCCGAACCCATCCGCGCTGAATTTGGCGTACCCCCAACGCAGGTCCCACTGGTACAGGTGCGGGATATTAGTCTTGGGAATGCCCTTCACGTGGATTTTCTTGTCCATGGCGGAGGCTTTGAGATTGGGGCCATCGGTGTATGCGTGCTTGGGGAAGCCGCGCACGAAGGGGATGGCAAGCGGGTCGTCCGCGGCGAGCCTCAAGAGCTTTTCCTGGAGCTCAGCGCCGTATTTCTCGTACGCATCGGGGTGGGCGGCGATCCACGCGGCGTCCATGTCCGACTCCGCGCGCTTGATGAGCGCCGCGGCCGTTTCGTCACCGAGGATGGCCTTCAGCGCT
>JAUNCA010000228.1:851-1136 GCA_030526775.1 Coriobacteriia bacterium
TTCTTCGGCTTGAGCTCCTTACCAGGTTTCTTGTCTTCGATATCGGTGGGCTCGGCAATCGACGAGGCTGCCGAACTCGAGGGGGCAGCCGAACTAGAAAAGGCCGCCGAGCTTGACGCTTGGCTGCCCGCAGTATCTCCTGCAGCACCGTTTTCGCAGGCAGTAAGGCAGGCGAGCGAAAAGGAAAGCGCTATTACCAGCGCTAGGGGTTTTATCGCGGACAAATTCATGCTGCGGTAACTAGCTCCATTCCAAGAAACATGCGATTCCGTATGCGGCACATTG
>JAUNCA010000228.1:1146-2316 GCA_030526775.1 Coriobacteriia bacterium
GCGCGCCGATATCCTCCGCCCGCGCCATACTGCACGGGAATTCCGCAGCAAGCTGCACCCGTGGTTCGCACTATGTGTTTTGTTCGGGGAGGGGGATAACCGGTTCACGGGAATTTGCATTATGCGAACGATTGACGAATTCGTCCCGTGCGAGTTGAATAACGGGAGGCGAACTGAGGAGGTGCGCATGGTAACGATTAACGGTGAGGCCGTGGCCGCGGAAGGGAAAAGCCTGGCAGAGTATTTGCTTGAAGCCGGCTATGTGCGCGAGCGTGTTGCGGTCGAGCTGAATGGCGACATCGTGCCCAAATCCGTCTATGACGACACGCGGCTTTCCGCAGGCGACGAGGTTGAAATCGTCGCGTTTGTCGGCGGCGGCTAGTTGACGGGGGGAGAGGCGCACGATGGCAGAGGCTATAACGAGAGAGCAGTGGCAGGCTGCGCTTGACGAGCGGTTCGGGCGCGATTTGCGTGAGCGCTTCGAGGGTGCGCGTGTGGCCGTGTGCGGTCTGGGCGGACTGGGGTCGAACGTGGCCATCGCCTTGGCGCGTTCCGGAGTGGGCTGCATGCACCTCATCGATTTCGATCGCGTCGACATCACGAACTTGAACCGGCAGCAATATGAGGTCTCCCAGCTTGGCATGCTGAAAACCGAGGCGCTTCCCCACAACCTTGCGCGCATTGCGCCGTATTGCCAGGTGGTCGCGCAAACTTTGAAGATTACCGAGGCGGATATTCCCGGACTGTTTGATGAAGACGACATCGTGTGCGAATGCTTTGACAAGCCCGAAGCCAAGGCCATGCTCGTGCAGGGCGTGCTCGAGTCGTACCCCGGGAAACCCCTGGTGGCCGCTTCGGGCATGGCGGGGCTTTCCTCTGCGAATACCATCCGAACCCGCAAAGTGGGGCGCAACCTGTACCTGTGCGGCGATGGGGAGAGCGATGTCGCCGACGGGTTGGGGCTCGTGTCTTCCCGCGTGATGGCATGCGCTGCCCACGAGGCGCACATGGTGCTGCGCCTGCTTGCCGGCGAGGCTGACGCATAGCGCAAACAATGGCGCCAATGAGAACCAGGGTCAGGCACCTTTTCTCATTGGGCTAAGGGTAACTGCGCGAAGCGCGACGGCGTTTGTCCAATGTGAAAAGGTGCCAGACCCTGGTTCTCATCGC
>JAUNCA010000008.1 GCA_030526775.1 Coriobacteriia bacterium
CACTGCGCCTGGGAGCCCGCATAGTCGATGGCAGCCGTGGTGCCGCTGAAAGCCCCGCTCCCGATGCGCGTCACGCTCGCGGGAATCGCAAGCGCCGTCAGGCTCGCACAATCCCGGAACGCACCCGAGCCAATGGAGGTCACGCTATCGGGAATCTGGATGCCCGTGAGCCGCTGATACGCGATTCCCTCGAGCCCTATTTCCTGCAGCCATTCTTCAATCCTGGATGGCTCGGCAAATGCCCCACTCCCAATGGCTGTCACCGTATCGGGAATGCTGCTGTATGCCGTTCCGGCAATGAGCGTGTTGGTCGCCGTCTCAATAAGGGCGTTGCAGCCGTCCCTGCTGTCGTAAACGGAGTTAACCGAATCGACGCTTATCGTCGCGCTCGGGCAACAGATGAAAGCATCTTCCCCAATGCTCGTGACGCTCGCTGGAATCACTATGCTTTGAAGGCTGATGCACGCGGCGAACGCGTATGCGCCGATGTCGGTGACGCCTGCGGGGATGTTGACGCTTTCGAGGCTCAGGCACTCGGAAAATGCCCCTTCCCCGATAACCGTCACATTCGCCGGAATGCTGACGCTGGAAAGCCGCGCGCATTCTGCGAACGCATAAGGACTTATCGTCGTGAGGGATTCGGGAAGCGAGATGCTTTTCAAGGCCATGCATCCAGCAAAGGCGACTTCGCCGATAGATGCCACGTCCGCGGGGATGTCAATGGCTTCCATGGCGGTACACCAGACAAAAGCCTCGGCGCCGATACTCTCGAGTCCTTGGGGCAGATTGGCACCGACAAGGGACTCGCATCCAGCAAAGGCCCCGTCGCCGATATGGGTCACACCCTCTTCGATGACGACTTGCGTTACGTCTTCACGTCCTTCAAACGCCCCGTCCGCAATCGCGCCCTCACCGCTGATGGTAAGCTTGCCGTCGTCGCTCAAGACATACTTGACGTCATCGCCATCGGCCCCGCACGAACCGGTTTCTTCCGCATAAGCAAGTGGTACCCCCACTATCAGCACAAGCGCGGCAACTAATGCCGCAATCGCCAGGACGAACGAACGGATGCCGAAAAACCTGCTGATAGCCATCGCAATCTCCATCTACCCGGGGCTATGCTCCCATAATACCGAAGTATCACATGTTTCACTATCGTGCATGCAGGATATACTGCAGAAGGCCTCCCGAAGGTAGCCTTCTACGTGACGCGCTGTAGCGTTGGAACCCGCATGCCCATGAGACACTTCGCCTCTGAGGAAAAGTGTCTCACACGTTCCCCCGCTGAGACACTTTGCCTCAGGGACAAAGTGTCCGCGTGCTTGCAGCATGCAGGTCGGGCGTCTCCCCCGCACGCACCACTACCGTGATGTCCCTTGTATTCATCTTGAAGCGTTACCGCCAAAAAAACCCGGTTGGGTTTGGGTGTTGCAAAGATTTTCCAAAAGCTCGCAAACAATATACACAACCGTGGTTTTTTCGACTTGACGGCTGCAGATAGCTCTGACGCCGTCAAACATGCGCCAGCCATCCCCTCAACAAGCAAAGCGAAGGCCGCCCGAAGGCGGCCTTCTGCTTGAAGTGTTGTCGCGTTACGACTTACAGGTCCTTGGAGCCTTCCACGCGGCCCTCGAGGTACTTCCAGTAAGCCTCGACGTCGTCCTTCATCTCCTGCAGCAGGGCTTCCGAACCCGGCTTGAAGAGATGCTTGAAGCGGCCCTGCGGCTTGAGGAAGTCCTCCAGCGGCACAGCGTTCTTCTCGCGCACCGGGGTGAGTGTCCACTTGCCGTTCTCGATCTCGAACAGCGGCCAGAACTTGGAGTTCACGGCCAGACGGCAAATCTCCGCGGTCATGTCGGAGGCCAGACGCCAGCCACGCGGGCACGGCGCGAGGATGTTCAGGAACGCCGGGCCGTCGACCTCGATGGCCTTCTCGGCCTTCTTGGTGAGGTCGGTCCAGTGGCCCACCGTGGTCTGCGCGCAGTACTTGATGCCATGCGCGGCCATGATGGAGGTAAGGTCCTTGCGAACCTGCGGCTTGCCGAGCTGGCACTTGCCAACCTCGGCGGTGGTGGCCCAAGCGCCCTTCGGGGTAGCCGAGGAACGCTGGATGCCGGTGTTCATGTACGCGCCGTTGTCGTAGCAGACGTACACGAGGTCGTGGCCGCGCTCCATGGCGCCGGACAGGGACTGCAGGCCGATGTCATAGGTGCCGCCGTCGCCGCCGAAAGCCACGAACTTGATCTTCTTGTCTGCGGGAATCTTGCCAGAGCGCTGGAGGGCCTTGAAGGCAGCCTCAACGCCGGACGTGGTAGCGCCCGCGTTCTCGAACGCGTTGTGAACCCACGGCACGTTCCAAGAGCTGTACGGGAAAATCGAGGTGGAAACCTCGAGGCAGCCCGTAGCGTTGCCGACGACTACGTCATACTTTTCGGGATCGGCGGACAGCAGGACCTGACGGACCGCGATGGCGGCACCGCAGCCGCCGCACAGGCGATGACCGGGAGCAAGGCCCTCACGCCGGGTGGAGAGTTCTTTGATGTTAGCCATTACTCGCCCCTTACTCTTCGATGCCCAGGTAGATGAGCTCGCTGTTCTTGCCGGCCTCGGCGCGCTGCTCGAGCTCGGCGTACACCTGCTTCATCTGGTCGAGCGTGATGTCCGCGCCGCCCAAGCCAACGATGTAGCTCGTCACGGGAGCGGTCACGCCGCCATCCATGAGAGCGGACTTGGTCTCCATGGCAACCGGACCCTCGCATGCGCCCATGGAATCGGAGCGGTCGAGGATGGCGATGGCCTTGGCGTTCTTGCAGGCCTCGGCGATCTGCTTGCCCGGGAACGGACGGAACACGCGCGGACGCACGACGCCGCACTTCACGCCCTGCTCGCGCAGCAGACGCGCGGCATAGCGGGCGTTACCGGCGCAGGAGCCGACGGTGACGATGATGTAATCGGCATCCTCGGTGCCCCAGGTGTCCACGAGGTCGAACTCGCGGCCGACGATGGCAGCCCATTCCTTGCCGTACTTCTCGATGATCTCGGCAGCTCCCTCGATGGCGCGACGATGGGCCATCTTGGTGCGCATGTACATGTTGCCGATGTTGGCGAAGTTGCCGTGGGAAACCGGGTTATCGGTGTCCAGCAGCGGATACAGCGGGGTGTACTCGCCCACGAAATCCTTTACGGTCTGGTCTTCCTCCAGCACGCAGCGCTCCATGGCATGCGTGGTGGTGAAGCCGTCGAGCGCGGTGATGACGGGCAGCAGCACGTTCGGGTCCTCGGCTACCTTGAAGGAGATGACGGTGTTGTCATAGGCCTCCTGGGCGGTCTCGGCGAAGAACATGATCCAGCCAGCGTCACGCACGCCCATGATATCGGAATGGTCGCAGTGGATGTTAATGGGTGCCGAAATCGTACGGTTGGCGTTCGCCATGACGATGGGCAGACGCATGCCGGCCGCGATGGGGAGCTCCTCCCACATGTAAGCCAGGCCCTGCGAGCTCGTGGCGGTTGCCACGCGCGCGCCAGCAGCGGCGGCACCGATGCAGGCGGACATCGCGGAGTGCTCGGACTCGACGGTGACGAACTCGGTGTTCACCTTGCCGTCGGCGACGAACTTCGCGTAGGTCTCGACAATCGTGGTCTGCGGGGTAATCGGGTAAGCAGCCATGACGTCGGGGTCGACCTGGCGCATGGCGTTAGCTACCATCTGGTTACCGGTAGCGGAGAAAGCTTCTTTACTCACCGTAAACCTCCTTCGCCTCGGACTCGGTGATCATCTTCAGGGCGCCGAACTTGCACTCGTTCACGCACACGCCGCAACCCTTGCAGTGATCGTAGTCGATGCCGGTCATTTCCTTGTCCACCGCGATGATGGACGCGTCCGGGCAGTACACCCAGCACAGCATGCAGTTCTTGCAAGCATCCTTGTCCCAGATGGGGCGCTGGCTGCGCCAACCGCCGGTGAGATACTTCACGGAGTTGCCGCCATCGGGAATAACGAAACCGATGGGAAGCTCGGAAGGCTTCCAGGTATGCTCCTTGGTGACGTCGAATTCGGGATATGCCATTACTCGTGCACCTCCTTGTACGCACGCTCTGCGCAATCGAGGTTGGCGTCGATCATCTCCTGCGAGAACTTCTTGCCGAAGGTGATAACCAGGCGCTTCTTCACGTTCTCGATGGGGATAAGACCGGTGACAGCCGATAGCGCACCCACGATGGGGGTGTTCGGCATGTCCTTCTTGATGGTGGCAAGCGCGATGCCGGTGGCATCGACGGTGGCGACGCGCATCGTCTCGGGGGCCTTCAGGGCTTCGCGAGCCTGGGCCGGGGTCATCTCGGTGTTAAGGATGATGACGCCGTCCTCGGGCACGCCCTCGAGAACGTCAACCGTGTCGAGCAGCGTGTCGTCGAGAACGATGACGATGCTCGGGTTCGTAATGTTGTTATGCACCTCAATCGGTACCGGCGAAATGCGCGTGTAAGCCTTCAGCGGCGCACCCATGCGCTCCGGGCCGTACTCGGGCATTGCCTGGATGTAGGCGTCGTCCAGCAGCGCGGTATCGGCGACCAGCTTCGCCGCCGTGACGGCACCCTGGCCGGCACGCGCGTGCCAACGGATTTCTGTCAGCTGAGACATACCTCTCCTCTCAATACGTGCTCAGGTTATAGACGGTGCAAGATTATACTACGCATCCGGGCGTTTCACGTGCGTTTCTTGCCTGGTACATAGGGCATGCGCCGGTAAACGGAGCAAACACGCCCCTGCGCTGCTCTTTCTCCACACGCTTTTCACCTGGTTTGATGCTTCTAACTCACGGAAATGGCGCCACACGAGCTCCCGTGGAACAACAAAAAACGCCGCCATCGTTCGACGGCGGCGTTTGCGCGCGATTGTATGGGAAGCTTACGCGATACCCAGCTTGGCCACAACGTCCTCGAACACCACATCGGGGGTGCGGTTGCCGTCGACGGTAACCAGCTTGTCCTGGCCCTTGTAGTAGTCGATGAGCGGCGCGGTCTGGTTCGCATACACGTCCAGGCGGTTGCGCACCGTTTCCTCGTTGTCGTCGTCGCGCTGATACATCTCGCCACCGCAGTTCGGGCACGCAGCGTCGGCCACGGAGCCGATCTTACCGCAGGCACGGCACTGACGACGGCTCGTCAAGCGGCCGATGATGACCTCGAACGGCACATCCACGAGCAGCGCGGCGTTCAGCGGACGTCCCAGATCGGACAGCATCGCATCGAGCGCCACAGCCTGCGCAGTCGTGCGCGGGAAGCCATCGAGCATGACGCCCTTCTCGGTGTCGGGCTGCTGCATACGCTCCTTCATGAGACCGATGATGAGCTCATCGGGAACGAGGTTGCCGGAGTCCATATAGCCCTTGGCCTCGATGCCCAGCGGCGTTTGGTCCTTCACGGCCTGACGCAGAATGTCGCCCGTGGAAATATGGCACAGCGCATACTTATCGACCAGCTTTTCGGCTTGCGTCCCCTTACCGGCGCCCGGAGCGCCCAACAACACGATATTCATACCGCATCCTTTCACTCGGCTGATACGTTCAATTATACCGCCCGTCAAGATGAGTCAGAGAACGTATCTTTGACTCATTTTCAGCATCGGCCTCTCTGTCGGCACGTTTTCCTGAAAATGAGTCGAAGATACGTTCTCCGACTCATCTTCAGCATTGGCTTCTCTGTCGGCATCCCTTTCGCGAAAATGAGTCGAAGATACGTTCTCCGACTCATTCCCCCACCACACGAAAAGCGGGCCGCCCGTGGGCGACCCGCTTTGCACGTTCTTGTCGGCGTTCCCTACTTGAAGAAGCCGTCGTAGTTGTGCATCTTCAGCTGGCTTTCCAGCTTGCTCATCGTGTCGAGGCCGACGCCGATCATGATGAGGATCGACGTGCCGCCGAACGCCTGGATGAGCTGGTTGCCCGTGAAGTAGAACAGGATGGCCGGGATGACCGCGATAGCCGCAACGTAGATGGAGCCGGGCAGCGTCACGCGACGGATGCAGTTACGGATGTAGGTAACCGTGTTGGCACCCGGGCGCACGCCGGGGATGAATCCACCCTGGCGACGCAGGTTGTCGGCCGTGTCCTCCGGGTTGAACACCATGGAGGTGTAGAAGTAGCAGAAGAACACGATGAGGCCGGCGGTGCACACCCAGTTCAGCGGGCCCGTGGAGAACGCGTTCGCGATCCAGGTGAGCCAGTCTACGTTGAACAGCGCGGCGATCTGCGCCGGGAAGTAGATGAGGCAGGACGCGAAGATGATGGCGATAACGCCAGCAGCGTTCACCTTGAGCGGCAGGTACGTGGTCTGACCGCCCATGACGCGGCGACCCTGCACGCGCTTGGCGTAGGACACCGGGATGCGGCGCTGCGCACGCTCGATGAAGACGATAGCCGGGATGCAGGCGATCACGATGACCAGGATGAGGATCGTGATGGCTAGGCCCAGACCGCTATCGGCCTGCGAGGTGAGCGACTGGAAGATTGCAGACGGCACACGCGCCACGATGGACGTGAAGATGATGAGCGACATGCCGTTGCCGATACCGCGCTGCGTGATGAGTTCGCCCATCCACATGATGCAGGCCGTGCCCGCAACCAGCGTGAAGACGATGAGGAAGCTCGTGAGCATGGTCGGAACCTGGTCGCTGAACACCACGCCGTACTGCGGCGACTGGAAGAGGAACAGGTAGCCGATGGCGTTGATGAGGCCGAGGCCCAGGGTGATCCAACGGGTAACCTGCGTGATCTTCTTGCGGCCCGGTTCGCCTTCCTTCGCCCAGCGGCCAACGGTGGGAACAACGCTCTGCATGAGCTGCATGATAATGCTAGCCGTGATGTAGGGCATGATACCCAGCGAGAACACCGAGAAGTTGGAAAGCGCGCCGCCCGTGAAGAGGTCGAGCATCGTCAACGACACGTTCGAGTCCTGGAAGGCATCTGCGAACGCGTGGAACGGAATGCCCGGAACCGGCACGAATGCGCCGAAACGGTAGAGCGCGAGGATCGCGAGCGTGAAGAAGATCTTATTCCTCAGCTCGGGAACCTTGAACGCATTGACGATGGATTCTAGCAAGGCTCCTCAACCTTTCCGCCAGCAGCCTCGATCTTGGCCTTGGCATTCGCGGAGACCTTATCAACACGCACGATGAGAGCCTTGGTGAGCTCGCCGTCGCCGAGCACCTTCACGAGCTCGTCGGCCTTCTTGGTGATGCCCTTGGCCTTCAGGCTGGCACCATCGACAACCTCGCCGGCCTCGTACTTCAGCTCGAGACGGCCAACGTTGACGGCCTTGTACTCCACGCGGTTGATGTTGGTGAAGCCGGGCAGCTTCGGAAGACGACGAGCCAGAGGAGTCTGGCCACCCTCGAAGCCCTTGGCCTTCGCGCCACCAGCGCGGGACTTCTGACCGTTCAAACCACGACCGGCGGTCTTGCCGGTGCCGGAGCCGTTACCGCGGCCGACACGCTTGCGGGAGTGACGGGAGCCTTCCGCCGGACGAAGATCCTTAAGTTCCATGTTAAATTCCTTTCTCGCAGGTCGGGGGCCTCTCCCCCGCCGCTGGCAGCTCGCCGCCAGCTAACTGTTCAAGCCTCGCGCCCCTATGACGCAAGTCGCTCAATAATAACAAAAACCGCAGCCGTTTCAACTGCGGTTTTCGTATTCACAGAGTTTTTAAGACTGTTAGTCTTCGACAACCTTCACGAGGTGCTTCACCTTGAAGATCATGCCGCGGACGGACGGGTTGTCCGGCTGATCCACGGTGCGACCGATCTTGTTCAGGCCAAGGGCCTTCAGGGTGCGGCGCTGATCGTCGTTCTTGGCGATCGGGCTGCCGGTCTGCGTGATGTGCAGCGTCTTCTTCTGCTCGGACATGCTTAGTCCTCCTTCCAGCCGTAGATGTGGGCCACGGAAACACCGCGGCGCTCGGCGACCTGCTCGGCGGACTCCATCTGCTTCAGGCCCTCAGCGGTGGCCTTCACGATGTTCATGGCGTTGTTGGTGCCGAGAGACTTGGTGAGGACGTTCTTGACGCCTGCAAGCTCCAGGACCGCACGGGCCGGACCACCGGCGATAACGCCGGTACCGGGGGTAGCCGGCTTGATCAGGACGCGGCCTGCACCGTACTCGCCCAGAACGGGGTGCGGCAGGGTGCCTTCCGGAGTGATCGGCACGGTGAACATGTTCTTCTTCGCATCCTCGACGCCCTTGCGGATGGCGATGGGCACTTCCTGGGACTTGCCCAGACCAACGCCCACACGACCGTTGCCGTCGCCGACGACCACGAGAGCGGTCAGGCCGAAGCGGCGGCCGCCCTTGACGACCTTGGACACGCGATTGATGTAAACGACGCGCTCCTCGAGCTCGGGGATGTCGTTCTTCTTTTCTTGCCTACGAGCCATTTACCTAACCCTCTCCTAGAATTTCAGTCCAGCTTCGCGGGCACCTTCGGCCACCGCGGCCACGCGGCCGTGGTAGATGTGGCCGCCACGGTCGAAGACAACCGTGTCGATGCCAGCCTCGAGTGCCTTCTTGCCAACGATCTCGCCGACAGCCTTCGCGCCTTCAACGGTACCGGCCTTAGCACCGGTGGCCTTGAAGTCGGGGCCGAGGGTGGAGACGCCGATGAGGGTCTTGTGGGCCACGTCGTCGACGATCTGCACGTAAACATTGGCATTCGAGCGGGTTACGCTCATGCGCGGACGAGCCGCCGTGCCGTTGACCTTGCCGCGGACGCGGTTCTGGCGACGGCGCTGGTTCGCTGCTTTCTTCTGCAACTTATTCATTGCTAATCAACCTAACCTTCCGTCTATTAGTCGCCCTTGGCGGCCTTGCCCAGCTTGCGGCGGATGTGCTCGCCAGAGTAGCGGATGCCCTTGCCCTTGTAGGGTTCGGGAGCACGCCACTTGCGCACGTCAGCAGCCACCTGGCCAACCTTCTCCTTGGAGATACCCTTCACGAAGATCTCGGTCTGGGTGGGAACCTCGAACTCGATGCCTTCGGGCGGCTCCACCACGACGGGGTGGGAGTAGCCGAGCTGCATCTCGAGGTTCTTGCCCTTCAGCGCGGCACGATAGCCAACGCCGACGAGCTCGAGCTTCTTGGAGTAGCCCTCGGACACGCCGACAACCATGTTGTGGATGAGCGTGCGGGTAAGGCCATGGAGGCTGCGGGCCTCACGGGAATCATCCGGACGGGTAACGATGATCTCGTTGCCCTCCTGCTTGATGGTGAGCATCGGGTTGAACTCACGGGTGAGCTCGCCCTTTGCGCCCTTGACGGTCACGACATGACCGTCGATCTTCACGTCGACACCGGCAGGAACGGTGACGGGCTGCTTGCCGATACGAGACATTATCCCTCTCCTTTCCTACCAGATGTAAGCGATGACCTCGCCGCCGATACCCTTCTTGCGGGCATCGCGGTCGGCCATGACGCCTTGGCTCGTCGAAATGATGGCCGTGCCGAGACCGCCGAGCACGCGGGGCAGCTCGTCCTTGCCGGCGTAGATGCGCAGGCCGGGCTTGCTGATGCGCTTGATGCCGCGGATGACGCGGGAGTTCTTCGGGCCATACTTCAGGGTGATCACGAGGGTGCCACGCGGCTCGCCATCTTCGACCTCAAAGTCGGCGATGTAGCCTTCAGCCTTCATGATCTTGGCGATGTCGACGAGCTTCTTGCTCGTGGGCATGGAGACGTTCTCCTTGCCGGCGGAATTCGCGTTACGAATGCGCGTAAGCATATCCGCGATGGTGTCTGTCATCATGTTAGTTTTCTCCTTAGTCCTTGATGAACCGCGCAGTCGGTTCGCCGATACCCATAGCAGCGGCGCCTGGCCGAGCGGCCCACCTCAGCAAAACCGTCGTATTCCTACCAGGAAGCCTTGGTGATGCCGGGCAGTTCGCCTTTGTTCGCGAGCTCACGCAGGCACACGCGGCACAGGTTGAACTTGCGGTAGTAAGCGCGGGGGCGCCCACAGCGGCCGCAACGGTTGTGCTCGCGCGTCGAGAACTTCGGCTCGCGCTTCGCCTTGGCGATCATCGATTTCTTTGCCATGCAGAATCCTTCTTTCCTCTTGGATCTATATCCTTACCCAACCTGCGGTGCGCATCACCGCAGCTTGGAAAAAGAACTACTTCTTGAACGGGAAGCCCAGCTTGTCGAACAGGGCACGAGCCTGCTCGTCGGTCTCCGCGGTGGTGACGAACGTGATGTCCATGCCACGGGTGCGATCGATCTTGTCGTAATCGATCTCCGCGAAGATCAGCTGCTCCTGAATGCCCAGCGAATAGTTGCCACGGCCGTCAAAGCTGTCGGGGTTGATGCCACGGAAGTCGCGAACGCGCGGCAGGGCGATGGACAGCAGACGATCCAGGAACTCCCACATGCGGTCGCCACGCAGGGTCACCTTCGCGCCGATGGCCTGACCCTCGCGCAGGTGGAAGGCCGCGATGGACTTCTTAGCGCGACGGATGGTCGGCTGCTGGCCGGTGATGGCGCGCAGGTCGGCGACAGCGCCGTCCATGAGCTTCGCATCGCCAGCGGCGCGGCCGACGCCCATGTTCACGACGATCTTCGTGAGGCGCGGGATCTGGTTGACGTTCTTCAGGCCCAGCTCTTCAAAGAGCTGCTGGGCGATTTCGTTCTGATACTTTTCCTTCAGACGAGGAGCCATGTTTTCTTACCTTTCCGATGATTTGAACCCTGGATTTCCGACCCAAGGTCCCTTGCCGCTGAAAAAACAGCAAGGGTCATAATACACTCCGAAGTTCCCCCGTACCAGGGGAACTTCGGTTAGAGCCTTTATTTGATAGTCGCTCCACACTTCTTGCACTTGCGATACTTCTTATCGCCCTCGAAGGTGTGCGCCACGCGGGTCGGCTTGCCGCAGCTGGGGCAAACGAGCTGGACGTTGGACACATCCAGGGGTGCCGCCATCTTGGTGAGGCCGCCCTGCTGGTTCTGCTGGGTGGGGTGCATTGCCTTGGTGACGATGTTCACATTCTCGACGATCACGCGACCCTTGGCCGGGATTGCCTTGATGACTTCGCCCTCGGCGCCCTTGTCCTTGCCAGCGATGACACGGACCTTGTCACCCTTTTTGATGTTCATCTTTGCCATTGGGTTACTACCTTTCGCTAGAGCGTCTCGGGAGCCAGCGAGACGATCTTCGTGAACTTGCGCTCGCGCAGCTCACGGGCGACCGGCCCGAAGATACGGGTGCCGCGGGGAGCGCCGTTGGCGTCGACGAGCACGGCCGCATTCTGGTCGAAGCGGATGTACGAACCGTCGTCGCGACGGACTTCCTTCTTCACGCGGACGATGACGCAGCGCACGACTTCGCCCTTCTTCACCTGACCGTTCGGGATAGCTTCCTTCACGCTGCAGATGATGATGTCGCCCAGGCCCGCATAGCGACGCTTGGAGCCGCCAAGGACCTTGATGCACTGCACCTTGCGGGCGCCGGAGTTGTCGGCCACCGCGAGCATGGATTGCATCTGAATCATGTGCTTTCCTTTCCTACTTACTCAACGTCGGAGCCGACAGGCTACTTCGCCTTTTCGACGATCTCGATGAGACGCCAGCGCTTCATCTTGGACAGCGGACGGGTCTCCATGATGCGGACGGTATCGCCCACGCCAGCTTCGTTGTTCTCGTCATGGGCGTGGAACTTCTTCGTACTGGTCATCATCTTGCCGTAGACCGGATGCGGCTTGCGCTCGATGGTCTTGACGACGATGGTCTTGTCGTTCACGGCGGACACGACGACGCCCTGACGAACCTTGCGGGAGTTACGCTCTTCAGCCATGTTTCACTCCTTCCTAGTTCGCCTTGGTAGCGGCGATCTCACGCGCGCGCATCTCGGTGCGGATGCGGGCGATGTCCTTCTTCACCTGGCCAACGCGAGCCGTGTTATCGAGCTGGCTGGTGGCCATCTGGAAGCGCAGATTGAACAGCTCCGCGCGGGCTTCCTGCAGCTTCGCCTGCAAATCGTCAGACGAGAACTTCTGGATCTCGGAATATCTCATTAGTCCTGATCCTCACTTTCGCGATGGACGATCTTGCACTTGATGGGGAGCTTGTGGATGCCCAGGCGCAGGGCCTCGCGGGCGGTCTCGTCATCAGTGCCGGAAATCTCGAACATGATGCGGCCCGGCTTCACCACGGCAACCCATGCTTCCGGAGCACCCTTGCCCTTACCCATGCGGGTTTCGGCAGGCTTCTTGGAAATCGGCTTGTCCGGGAAGATGGTGATCCAGACGTTACCGCCACGCCTCATCTTACGGGTGATAGCGACACGGCAAGCCTCGATCTGGCGGTTGGTGATCCAAGCACGATCGAGAGCCTGGATGCCCCACTCGCCGTGGTTCAGCTTGGTGCCACCCTTGGCGTTGCCCTTCATAGAGCCACGCTGCACCTTACGGTGGCGGATGCGCTTAGGAGCTAGCATTACTTATCCCTCCTGTCGTTGCGATCGTTGCGGTCGCCACGACGGCGACGCTCCGGACGGGACGTGCCCTCGAGGGCCGGCTGCGGAGCCTTCTGGCCCGGCATCACGTCGCCGTGGTACACCCACACCTGCACGCCGATGGAGCCCATCGTGGTGGCAGCGGTGCAGAAACCGTAGTCAATCTTCGCACGCAGGGTGTGCAGCGGCACGCGACCCTCGCGGTACCACTCGCGGCGGCACATCTCGGCGCCACCGAGGCGGCCGGAGCACTGAATACGGATGCCCTTGGCGCCGCTCTTGCGGGCGGACTGCACGGCCTTGCGCATTGCGCGGCGGAAGGCCACGCGGCCCTCAAGCTGCTCAGCGATGTTCTGAGCGATGAGGTTGGCGTCGAGCTCGGGGCGCTTGACCTCGATGACCTCGATGGACACCTTGCCGTTGGCAACCTTGCCAAGCTTCTTGCGCAGGTTGTCGATCTCGGCGCCCTTCTTGCCGATCACGATGCCCGGGCGGGCAGTGGTGATGACGATCTTGATCTTGTCGCCGGCGCGCTCGATCTCCACGCGGGAGACGGCAGAATGGGCGAGCTCCTTGTCCAGGAACTTGCGGATAGCGAGGTCGTTGTGCAGGTTCTCGGCATAGTCCTTATCGGCATACCAACGGCTGCGCCAATCCTCGGTCACGCCCAGGCGGAAACCGGTGGGGCTTACTTTCTGACCCATTGTTAAGCCTCCTCTCGGTTCGCGACGACGATGGTGATGTGGCTGGTGCGCTTGCGGATGCGAGACGCGGAGCCCTTAGCACGCGGACGGATGCGCTTCCACGTGGGGCCCTCGTTCACGTAGGCTTCCTTCACGTAGAGGTTGTTCGCGTTCATGTTGTTGTTGTTCACGGCGTTCGCGATGGCGGAGTTGAGGGTCTTCTCGACGACCTCGGCCACGGCACGCTGCGTATAGGCCAGGGTCTCCAGGGCGGCATCGGTGTTCTTGCCGCGGATCTGGTCGACCACCAGGCGCGCCTTGCTCGCGGAAACGCGAACGTAACGGGTGACTGCTCTAGCTTCCATTCCTATTTATCCTTTCCGCGATGGCCCTTGAAGGTGCGGGTGGGAGCGAACTCGCCCAGCTTGTGACCAACCATGGACTCGGTGATGTATACCGGCACGTGCTTGCGGCCGTCGTGCACACCGATGGTGTGGCCGACCATCTCGGGGAAGATGGTGCTCGCGCGAGACCAGGTCTTGATGACGTTCTTCTCGCCGGCAGCGTTCATGGCCTCGATACGCTCGAGCAAGCGAGGCTCTACGAACGGTCCCTTTTTCAAACTTCTGCTCACTTATTTCTCCTAACGCTTCTGCGCTACTTCTTGCGGCGACGGATGATGAGACGGTTGCTGGCCTTCTTCTTATCGCGAGTGCGATGGCCCTTGGCCGGCTGACCCCACGGAGAAACCGGGTGACGACCCGAGGACTTGTTCTTGCCCTCACCACCGCCGTGCGGGTGGTCGACCGGGTTCATGACGGTACCGCGGACGGTCGGGCGGATGCCCTTCCAGCGGTTACGGCCAGCTTTACCGACCTTGATGTTGGAGAATTCGGCGTTGCCAACTTCACCGATGGTGGCGCGGCAGGTGAGCAGCACGCGACGCATTTCGGAGGAGGGCATACGCAGGATGGCGTACTTGCCTTCCTTAGCCATGAGCTGGACGCTGGTGCCGGCGGCACGAGCGATGGCAGCGCCCTTGCCGGGCTGGAGCTCGATGGCATGGATGGTGGTACCAACCGGGATGGCGGAGAGGGGCATGGCGTTGCCGGGCTTGATGTCGGCGCCGATGCCGCTGACGACCTTATCGCCAACCTTCAGGCCCTTGGGGTGAAGGATGTAGCGCTTCTCGCCGTCCACGTAGTGCAGCAGCGCGATACGCGCGTTGCGGTTCGGGTCGTACTCGACGGTCGCGACCTTGGCGGGCACGCCATCCTTGTCGCGCTTGAAATCGATGATACGATAACGACGCTTGTTGCCGCCGCCCTGATGGCGAGTGGTAACGCGGCCGTAGTTGTTGCGTCCAGCCTTCTTCGGCAGAGGCGCAAGAAGCGACTTCTCCGGCTTGTCCGTCGTGATCTCCGCAAAGTCGGAGACAGTCTGGAAGCGGCGGCCGGGGCTTGTCGGCTTGTACTGCTTGACTCCCATTTCTTTCCTTTCTTCTTCCTTGTAACCCGCTCACCGCTTAGCCACCTGGGATAGCGGCTTACGATTCCGGGCTACCACGCGTCCGGGTGTATCCATACTTAATCAGACGCAGACAAGCAGTATAACCGTGTAGAGGAAGCGATTCAAGGAATGACGAGGTCGCACACAAAGCGCACAAACCCACACGTGAGCCCCTGCATCAGCAGGTGGAATACGACGTGCGAGGGCGGCGATTCGGCCGTTTAAGCGGCCGTGACCTGCTGCTCGAACAGCTTTGCGGCCTTCCAGTTGCGGAAGCTCTTAATCGCGAGCACGCCGACGAGCAGGCCACCTAGAAGGAGCAGGAGCCCCAAGGCTACCAGAACCTTCTCGCCTTCCACGAGCACGACTATCAGAATCCCGCCAACCACCATCATCGCAGCGCTGGCGCCGTAGGCAACGACCAGCTGGAAGTATGTTTTCGCGGGAAGCAACAGCTTCTCGATGACGGTCGCCGTAGGAACGGAATAGTCTTCAATGAAGGCGAGGCCTTCCACATCCGCTTCGACCTCATCCAGCGCTCGCGAGAGGGATTTGGACGAGGCATAGGATCCAATGCCCGCAAGGCCAATGCCCGCACCCAGGCCGATTACGTACAAGGCCTCGCCAATTGCCCCCGATACGAGCATCGCCACTGCCAACGCCGCAGCACTGAGCACGGCAACGACGCAGACGATGAACAACACGCGATACATCGCGCGCTCGTCACGTAAACGGGTAAGTATGAACTCCTCTTTCATCATGGCTATTACAGCTTATCATTCCCGCCTGAAAATCACATTCCATATCGGGGCGGTGATTGCTGGTTATTGGATCCGGTCGGCGATTTCCTGGCCGAACGCGTCGGCGCGGGCCGCGAGGGTTTGGGTGAGGGCGAGGATCAGGGATTCCTCGTCAAACGCATTGAGCGCTGCAGCGTTCTCGGCGTGCCACGCGACGAACTCGGCATCGCAATAGTCGACGGCCATCTGCAGTTCGTCAAAACCGAATTCGAGCTCTTCGTCGCTTTCGCAACAGAGAAACCCGGTATCAATAACCGCGAAAGCTGGACAGGCGGGCACAACGATGGGGTCCGGCAACTCTACGTCCACCTCAATAGCGTCGGTGGCCACGGTGCGGTATGCGCTCGCAAGCGAAGCCGGGGCCAACACAAGCGAGTATCCCCCACCATACGTGCTCACCGCAAACGCGGCGAGCTCTTCCACCTGGACGCAGGCGTTCACGATAACCGGCGAACCAACGGGAAGGTTGAGTTGCGCGAGCGCACGATGCAGCTCGCCGATGCACGCCCAGGCGTCTTCGGCATCAACGGCGGGAATCGCAATATCCGCAACCCGGAACCCAGCCTGCTCCAGTGCGGGCTTCAATATAGGCAGGCAGCGATTCGAGGCTTCGGAATCGCAGATGATGAGGCATCGTCCCGAGTCAACGCCGGCGGCACGCAAGTCGGCACCAAGTTGGGCAGCCAAACCAGCGCCGATGCGCACGGTGTACGTGGGACGGTCGGGGTATTCCACTACGATGCGTGCCTTCGCCATGGCGTGTGCTCCTCCCAGATAACCATGTGGGGGCTGTCCCCCAAACGGCTATTGCCAGCGCTACTCCTTCACCGGGACCAGGATACCCGACTTGATGAGGATTTCCTGCACCTCGTTGGTGATTTGCCAGACGCTCTTCTTGCTCGTTTTCACCCAAGCATCGGCCACCTCGAGATACAGCGGCTTGCGCTCCTCGTTCGTGCGACGCGCGACCTCGAGGTTCTTGAACATTGGGCGGCTCGACGCATCGCCGATGCGCACCGCGGCCTCGTCCGCGCTCACCTGCAGGTAGATGACGAAGCCCGATTCCTTCAGGATCTTGCGGTTCGCAGGCCGCTTGATGATGCCGCCACCACAGGAGACGATCATCGGGTCGGTCTCATACGCGAAATGCGACAGCACGTCGGTCTCGATATCTCGGAACCCGCTCTCGCCCGATTCGGCGAAGATCTCGGCGCAGGTCTTGCCCTCGCGTCGTTCGAGGAAAGAATCCAGGTCGACGCATGCAAGGCGCACCAGACGCGCAAGGCGGCGCGCCACGGTGGTCTTGCCAGCGCCCATGAAGCCGACGAAATAGACTGGGCACTTCAGCGTGTAAATTTGTTGCACATCCGCGGAAGGCTGGTATGTGCGGTTCTTCGATGCGTTGCCGATATTCTCGAAAACGCCGTTGCCCTTCTTCATTACGCAGCCCCCCTTCTATTTCGTTCGGTTGCGCAAACGTTGTTTGTACTGCTCGAGGTTCGCCTTGATATCGGTCATGTTGGAATCGCCGAACATGCGCAGATACGCATCGGCCAGCACGAAGGCAACTTCGGATTCTGCAACCACGGCAGCTGCGGGCACGGCGCACACATCGCTGCGCTCCTTGGAGGCCTCGGCCACCTCGAACGTGTCGAGGTTTACCGTGGTAAGCGGGCTCGCCATCGTGGGGATGGGCTTCATCGCGCAGGTCATCACCAACGGCATCCCGTTCGTCATGCCCCCTTCGAGGCCGCCGGCGTTATTCGTCGCACGCGTGAACTTGCGCCCAGAAAGCAAGATGGGGTCGTGCACTTCCGAACCCGGACGCGATGCCGCTTCGAAGCCGATGCCGAACTCCACGCCCTTGATTGCCGGAATGGAGAACAGCGCGCCGCCAAGCGCTGAGGTCAACCGCCCGGGGCCCGACGTGTAATCGCCCAAGCCCTCAACCAAGCCGCAAGCCACCACGCGGAAGGTCCCGCCTAAACTCACGCCGTCGTCGATGGCGCGATCGATGGCTGCCTTCATCTCTTCGCTTGCCTGCGCGTCGGGACAGCGCACGTCGCTCATCTCGATTTGCAGCGGCGTGTAGTCGGCGCAACGTGTCATGGGCTCTTCTTCATCCCATGCTGCATCGCCGATACGCGTGACATACGAGGTTATCTCTACGCCTAACTCTGCCAGGAATTCGCGCGCGATGCCGGCCGCCGCAACGCGGGCGGCGGTCTCGCGGGCGCTCGAGCGTTCGAGGATGTCGCGGCAATCGTCGCGGTCGCGCTTCAACGCGCCAACCAGGTCGGCATGGCCCGGGCGCGGCGTAACCTCGCGCTGCAGGTTCACGGGAGCATCGCCGAACAGCGCCATGCGGTCGGTCCAGTTCTCCCAGTCGCGATTGCGTACCTGCAAAGTGATAGGCGTGCCCAGGGTCTCGCCGAAACGCAGCCCGGAAAGAATCTGCACCGTATCGGTTTCGATAAACTGCCGGCCGCCGCGGCCATAGCCGCTCTGCCGACGTGCAAGGTCGCTATTGATGATGTCTTCGGAAATCGAAAGCCCGGCCGGAACGCCGCTCACGATGGCCGTCAGGCAAGGACCATGGCTCTCGCCTGCCGTTATGAATTGCATGTTGTATCTAGCCCTTCGGTTGCATGTAGTTAAAGATGGATTGTAGCACTATTCGAGCGTGCGCAAGTTAATTCCCCCGTTTTCCGGGGAATGGCATGTGCATAAGCACCGGATGAGTCAGAGAACGTATCTTTGACTCATTTTCTGGATCCACACGCTATTTCGGAGGCTATACGAAAAATGAGTCGAAGATACGTTCTCCGACTCATCCTCGAACGCCTATGCTGGCGCTTCTCCCACTATCGCGCGCTCGACGTAGCGTAGCGCGGCCATGTAGGGCAGGTCGAGGTCGCCGAGCGGAGCCACCATGTAGGAGCGCAATCCCAGCGCCTTTGCGCCGACGATGTCGGTGAACAGCTGATCACCCACCACGACGGTTTCACGCGCGCTGGCACCCATGGTGCGCAGGGCACGAAGGTAACCGTGCGGCAGCGGCTTCAGCGCCTTCGCCACGATGGGAAGCTCGAGGGTCTCGGCAAGCTCATACACGTTGGTGTGGAAGTTGTTCGACAGCAGGCACACGCGCACACCGGCGTTCGCGCAGCGCTCGAGCCACGCCCGCTCTTCCGCGGGCACGCGGCCGTCGACACGCGAACGCAGGGTATTGTCAATGTCGATAAGGACCGTGTTCAAGCCCCGCTCGACCAAATCGTGCTTCACATCGATGCGCGAAACGCGCGAGAAATAGCCGTCAGGTTGGAGAAACGCCATGCGATTCGTCCTATTCGGCTTCCTCGTCGTAGTATTCCTCGGTGTACTCGCCTTCGCCTTCCTCGACAACGGGCTCCTCTGCAACGGGTTCCTCGACGACAGCCTCCTGCTCGGGCTGCTCCTCGACGGGGGTCCCCTCAGCCGCAGCCGACGAGCTCTCGGCGCCTTCCTTCTTGGTCGAGCTCTCGCCCACCTTGTACGG
Organism: Coriobacteriia bacterium; assembly: GCA_030526775.1. Lineage (GTDB taxonomy): Bacteria > Actinomycetota > Coriobacteriia > Coriobacteriales > Eggerthellaceae > UMGS1519. The sequence goes on from JAUNCA010000008.1 coordinate 19,026, forward strand.
GGTGCCCTGACCGTTGATGGCTGCCATATGCTGGTCGTAGTCGTGGCTGAAGTAGTACAGCATGTCGCCCTTGTCATCCGGCTCGAAGAAGAAGTACAGGAAGTCCGTGTCGGCTGGATGCGCCGCAGCTTCGATGCTCTCGATGCTCGGCGAGCAAATCGGTCCCGGAGGCAGGCCGTAGTTATACTGCGTGTTGTAGGGGTTCTCCGCCGTGTTCTCGAGGTCCTCGGGCGTCGGATCGCCATTCACCAGGTATGCCGTGGTGGCATCGCTTTGCAGCTGCATGCCGCCGGACAAGCGGTTGTAGAAGACGCTCGACACCTCGGGCCGCACGTCGGCCGCCGATTCGCGCTCGACGATGGAGGCCAGGATGAGCACGTCGTAGTGCGTGAGGTTCTTCGACTCCGCATAGCTGTAGTCGATGCTCGCGATTTCAGCCTTGTACTGGTCGAGCATCTTGCGCACGAGCGTGTCTGCCGTGTCGTCCTTGGCAATCTCGTAGGTCTTCGGGAACAGGAAGCCCTCGAGCGAGTTGTCGTAGGCATCCTTCAGGAAGTCGTAATCCGCCTGATAATCGGAGGCGTTATTCGCGCACTTCATGAAGTCGGAAGCCGTGATACGACCGCCAGTTGCCTCCTCGACGAGCTCGGCGGTGGCGCTTGCGGTCTTGCCCTCGGGAATCGTCACGGTCTCTTGCTGCGGTCCTTCGGAAATCTGCGCAACCAGATCGGCAGTCGAAGTGCCGCCGACGAACACGTACGTGCCCGGCTTGAGGTTCTCCGCCGCACCCTCCTTCTTCACCTCGTTGGTAAACTCGGACGAACGCGACACCAGGCCGTATTCCTCGAGGAGCTCGCCGATGGAATTCGCCGACGCGCCTTCTTCGATGACGACCGTCACTTCCTCGCCTGCCGGAAGCAGCGGGCGCGAAGAGCCCATGACGCAGCCGCGGACCACGCCGATGGCCACGATGATGAGGATAACCAGGATGATGAGCAGGATAATTGCGGGGCGCAGGCCAGACTTCTGCTTGGCCGGTGCGGCAGCGTATCCCCTCCCCTGCGCGGGAGGCTTCGCATGTGCGGAGCGGACGGGACGGGTTTGACGGGAATCATTGGTCACTCGTTTACGGGGGGCCATAGCTATTCCTCTCGTTCTCCGGCGCGCCGGGAATCCAGCCACGCCTGCAGCATTAGGCTTGCTGCCACCATATCGACTTTACCGCGCATGGCCTTCTCGTTCATGCCCTGCCGGCGCAAAATCTGCTTTGCCTCGCTCGAAGTGAGACGTTCATCTACATATTCTAGCGGAAGTCGCGTTTGCTCGCTCACGCGCATCGCGATACCACGGATACGCTGGGCTTGGGGGCCTTCTTCGCCCGCGAGCGTGAGGGGAAGGCCGCACAACAGCAGCTCTGGTTCCCAATCCTCGAGCACGCGCCTGAACGGCGCGGCATTGCCCTCGACCTCGGCGGCAGGAAGCACGCACACCGGCGATGCCACCGTCTCCTGCGGATCGGAAATGGCCACGCCCACACGAACTTCGCCTATGTCCAAGGCCAAAACCCTCATGCCAGCCTTCCAAAACACGCGAGCCTGAGAACAGGCTCGAGATACGTAAAGGCGCCGGAGGCTCATGCCCCGGCGCCACTCGGTTACTTCTTCAGCATCTCGCGTGCGGCATCGAGCGCTGCATCCAAGCCGCTCGCATCCTTGCCGCCTGCTTGCGCCATCGTGGGCTTGCCGCCGCCACCACCCTTGATGTTGCCGGCAATGGCCTTGATAACGGCGCCGGCGTTGAAGCCCGCCGCGACCGCGCCATCGGTTCCGGCGGCCATCAGAATCGGCGTACCCTTGTTGTCGGACGCCATGACGCAGGCGCAGGGCTCGCCCAAACGCGAGCGCACCATGTCCCACAAGTTGCGCAGCGCAGCCGGGTTCAAATTGTCCTGACGGTTGATGAACACCCGGTAGCCGTCCATATCGACGGTTTGCTTCTCCAGGATATCCTTCGGATACTCGCCAACGGAGAGGTGCTGCTTGAACGTTTCGCCATGCTGCTGGTACTCGGCCATCTTCTTGAGGTTGATAGCCGTGCGCTCGGACACGTCCATAATCGGGACGCGCAGCTCATCGGCGGTCTCGCGCAGCTCACGCTCGATGTCGTTCACATATGCCAGGGCGTCGAAGCTCGTCACGGCCTCGATACGGCGAAGGTTGGCGCCGACCGAAGTCTCACGCGTGATCTTCACGAAGCCGATCTCGCTCGTCTGGCGCACATGGGTGCCGCCGCAGAGTTCGCTCGACACGTCGTCGACGGTGAGCACGCGCACGATGTCGCCGTACTTCTCGCCGAACAGCGCGATGACGCCCGCCTCACGCGCGGCCTTCAGGCTGGTCTCGCGGTAGGTCACGGGATGATTCTCCATGATCTTCTGGTTGGCGATGCGCTCGACTTCCATAATCTGCGCGCGCGTCATGGCCTCGAAGTGCGTGAAGTCGAAACGCAGGCGCTCGGGAGCAACCAGCGAACCGGCCTGCTTCACGTGCTCGCCGAGCACCTGGCGCAGCGCCCAATGCAGGACGTGCGTGGCCGTGTGGTTGCGGCGGATGCGCTCGCGGCGCGCCACGTCGATTTCCGCATGCACGCCCTCGTTCGCATAGAACTTGCCCTGTTCGACCGTGACGTAATGCACGGTGAGACCCTTTTCGGGCTCCTTGGTATCGGTAACGCGGGCAGTGGAGTACTCGTTGGTGATCACGCCGGTGTCGCCCACCTGGCCGCCCTTCTCGGCGTAGAACGGCGTGCGGTCGAGCACGAGGCCGCCGGATTCGCCCGCCTCGAGGAAGGGAACGGGCTGGCCGTCTTTGATGAGCGCCTTGATCGTGGCGTTGCAATCGTCCTTCTCGTAGCCCAGGAACTGCGTCTTGCCCACGCGGTCGAGCAGCGCTTGCATCGTGCCATCGTAGGTCGACCACGCGGCATCCGCGTCCTTGGCGTTCGCACGGGCGCGCTCACGCTGGGCCGCCATGCACACGCTGAAGCCCTCCATATCGACCTCGACACCGCGCTCGGCGCAGATATCCTGCGTTACCTCGATGGGGAAACCGTAGGTGTCGTGCAGGACGAAAGCGGTCTGGCCAGGGAGATGGTCGGTCATCTTCTCGGCCAGCGCATCCTCCAGGAAGATGCGGCCCTGGCGCAGCGTGCGCAGGAAGCGCTCCTCCTCGGACAGGACGACGCGGTCGATGAGTTCGCGGTTCTCGACGACCTCACGGTACTCGTCGCCCATCACGCGCACGACCTCGGCGACGAACTCGCCCAGGAACGGGCCTTCGATGCCGAGCATATGACCCTTCAGGACGGCGTTGCGCAGCAAGCGGCGCAGCACGTATCCACGGCCGTCGTTGGAGGGCAGGATGCCATCGGCAATCATGAACGTGATGGAGCGGGAATGGTCGGCGAGCACGCGCAGCGCCTTGTCGTCGACCTCAGCCTGGCCATACTGCTTGCCGGACAGACGCTCACCCACGCCCACCAGGCCGCGGAGCACGTCGGTGTCCCAGTTGCTCGTAACGCCCTGCATGATGGCCGCGATGCGCTCGAGGCCCATGCCGGTGTCGATGTTCTTGGAGGGAAGCGGCACCAGAGAACCGTCTTCCTGGCCATCGTACTGAGTGAAGACGAGGTTCCAGTACTCAAGGTACCGGTCGCATTCGCAGCCGGGAGCACATTCCGGGCGGCCGCAGCCAACCTCGGGGCCCTGGTCGAAATAGATCTCCGAGCAGGGACCGCACGGGCCGGTGGGGCCGGCGCGCCAGAAGTTGTCGTCCTCGCCCAGGCGCGTGATGTGGCTCGGATCCACGCCGAGGCCCTCCCACACGCCGATGGTCTCGTCGTCATCCTCGAACACGGTGAAGTACAGCTTCTCGAACGGGAGGCCCAAGACGTCGCATGAGAACTCGAGCGCCCACTTGCACATCTCGTCCTTGAAGTACCGCCCGAAGCTAAAGTTGCCCATCATCTCGAAGAACGAGAGGTGGCGGCCATCGGTACCGATGATGCTGATGTCGTTCGTGCGCACGCACTTCTGCGCGGTCGTAGTGCCCACGTAGGCGTTGTCCAAATGCTTCTGATGCAGGAAGTAGGGCTTGAACTGCACCATGCCTGCGCTCGTGAGCAGCAGGGACGGGTCGTCCGGGATAAGCGAGGAGGACGGGAAGCGCTTGCAACCCTTTTCCTCGAAGAACCTCAGGTATTTCTCGCGGATCTCCGCAGTGCTCATGTATTCCATCGCAAAAACTCCCCTTTGCGTGCGATTTCACAGTTAGGTAACCGACACAGGGTAACACTTCGTCGCAACGTTGGGCGTTTTATACACAGGGAAAGCGAAACGAACGGGGCAATTTCCCGGCAAATGAGTCATTTACCCCAGGGGTAATTGACTCATCGAATGGGGCAAATAGACCAGGTCTGTTTATCCCATCGCGCGCGACTTGATTATTCGTCGTCACGCTTGCGCAGGCGCTCGAGGCGTTCGCGGCGCTGTTCAAGACGGCGGCGGATGGCCTCCTTTTGTTCCTCGGTATGCTGGCGCTCAGGATGGAAGCTCAAGCCAGGCAGGGTGATAGCCTGCTGTGGCGAGGGGGCTGCGGCGTCGAGCGTCGGATTCACCTCGCCGTCGGCATCGGTGACGACGCCCTTGAAGAACACGCCGTCGGGCGCAACGATGCGCCGGCCCGTGTTGCGCTCGTAGTAGTAGACGAACAGGGCTTTAGCTGCCGCGATAAGCGGGATGGAGGCAAGCATGCCCAAAATGCTGCCCGCGAGGCCCGCCATGGTGCCGCCGATAGCAGAGCCGCAGGTGAGGCCGAGGATGACGAGCACGGGATGAATGTCAACGGAGTCGGACATGAGCATCGGCGATACGAACGTGTACACGAATTGCTGGATGACAATCGCCAAAATGATGGCAATGATCGCGGTGAAGGGGCTCACCACGAAGCCGACTGCAGCTGCCACGATACCGCCGAGCCAAGGGCCGACGACCGGGATGATGTTCAGCAGGCCGGTGATAATGCCAAGGGCAGCCGGGCTCGGCAGCCCCAGGATGGCATATCCGATGCCGCAACCGAGGCCAATGATGAAGCATTGGAGCAGCGTCGCCTTCAGGTAGCCGCCGATGACCGTGGTGAGCGTGTCGCTGAGCAGGTCGAGGTCGTCGCGCAGGTCGGGGCGCACCAGGCGGTGAAGCTCACGGTTGATGCCCGGCAGCTCCATGAGCACCCAGAACGAGATGATGAACGCAAAGCCCAGGACCATGGCCGTGTTGGCGATGAAGGAGCCGAATTCCATAATGCCCGTGCCGGCAACGTTGGCGAAGTTTCCCACGAAGCCGTAGAGCGAATCGGACACCTGCTTAATCCACGATTGCACGGTCGCATCTTTCAGGATGTCGGAGTATTGCACGGTGAGGTTCGTGATGCCGTCCATGACACCCTGCGCATATCCAGGCAAGCTTGCGGCGAGTGATGCGAACTGACCGGACGCGCCGATACCCGGGGCAAACAGGATGAACACGACGAACCCGAGGATCGCGAAAAGCACCAGGTAGGCAACGAGCGTGCCGGCCAGGCGCCCAACGCCGCGCTTATGCAGCGCATCTACGATGGGGTTCAGCGTGAAGATGAATATCAGACACCAGATGAGGATGCTCATCGGTGTTGCAAGCACATTCAGTAGGATGCCGAAAATGTAGGTAAGCGCGCAAATGCCAATGAGCGCCCAGATTATGAGCGCTCGTCTACGCCATCTCAGGATGCTGTACTGAGTGGCATCGTTGGCTTGTTGTTCTTGCTGCTCCACCGGAGGCTACTGGTCGGAAGCTTCCTTCTGCGCGGCGAGCGTGGCGGAAGCGTCGCTGGTCCCGCGGCCCTTGAATACGCCGCGCACCTTGCTGGCCACGCCATTCACGGCGTTGAGCGGAATGTTCGTGACCTCGTTCGCCTTGGTCGTGGTGTCGGCGAGCTTGTCGGTAATGACGGAGACGTCCTGCATGATCTCGTCCACGCGCATGAGCTCGAGATTCGTGGCGTCCAGCGTGAGGTTGAGACGCTCCATGAGCGGATCGACCTGATCGACGGCCGGCTTCAGATACCCGGTCATAGCCTTCACGTCATCAAGAATCGGAGCTACCTGCTCATCCATCATCACCATCGTGCGCTTGATGAACAGCACAAGGTAGACGAACAGCACTGCAAGCGCAAGCACCGCGATAACACCGGCAACGATGAGGATTGTAAGTGTATCCATGAGAACCTCCTGGATTCCGTATCTATACCCGCTAAATATACCATGCTGCATGGAACAAATGCATCTGTTTCCCGATTGTTTCGCCCCCCAGCAACGCCGTTCTGGTAAACACGCTAAAAACCGGGTGCACACGAAGGCCCCACCCCCGCGCCGAAGGATGAACCCACCTCGAATAGGTGGGTGCCCGCAGCCGGATTCCTGGCTTTCGCATCAACGGACGCGAATCCCCATTCCACCCGCAATGTTGAGCTCCCTCGTTGCTTGCATCGGTCCATCGCGAAAATAGGCGACGGAGGCGGAACCACTTTGAGTATAGGCATGAAGCCCGGGAAAATACCAGTCTTGACATTTTCGCTGCAGGTGAATTGAATGGAGAAATGGACACTCTTTTCAGCGAGATAGACGAATACGACCGACGGATTTCCGCCCCCTTGGCCGTGCGTATGCGACCGCAAACCCTCGACGACCTGGTTGGCCAAGAGCAAGCGGTGGGGCCGGGCAGCTGGCTGCGTGCCGCCATCGAAAACGACCAGCTCACGAGCGTAATCCTGTTCGGACCTGCCGGAACGGGCAAGACTTCCATCGCACGCGTGATAGCCACGAGCACACGCGCGACGTTCGTGGAGGTCTCGGCTATCGGGGGCACGGTCTCGGACCTGCGTCGAGAGATTGCCGCCGCCGAGAAGCGCCTGGCACTAGGCGGGCGTACCATCCTGTTCGTCGACGAGATCCACCGATTCAACCGCAGCCAGCAGGACGCGCTGTTGCACGCCGTGGAAAACCGCGTCGTCGTGCTGGTGGGAGCAACCACCGAGAATCCGTACTTCGAGGTGAACACCGCGCTGCTCTCGCGTTCGCGCGTGGTTGAACTTCGTTCGCTTTCAGATACGGCGATTTCGAACCTGCTGGACAAGGCACTCGCGAGCCCCGATGGTTTCAACGGTGCACTTTCGCTCGATGACGAGGCGCGCGACGCCATCATCGTGCTTGCAGGCGGCGATGGCCGTGCCGCACTCACCACGCTCGAACTGGCCGCCGAACTCGTGAAGCCGGGCGAGGAAGGAACCCTGCCGGTTATCACGCTCGACGCCGTCCATGCCGCAAACCCGCATCGGGGGCTGTCCTACGACAAGAACAAGGACATGCACTACGACATCATCTCGGCATTCATCAAGAGCATGCGCGGATCCGACCCGGATGCCGCCCTGTACTGGCTTGCCCGGATGATCGAAGGCGGCGAGGATCCGAAGTTCATCGCGCGGCGCATCATGATAGCCGCGAGCGAGGATGTGGGAAACGCCGACCCGCAGGCGCTGCTCATCGCGCATGCCGCGTTCAAGAGCGCCGAGGTCATCGGGTATCCGGAATGCCGAATCAACCTGGCGCAGGCGGCCATATACGTGGCGCTTGCCCCGAAGAGCAATGCGGTGGAAGCGGGCATAGACGCCGCACTGGCCGAGGTGCGCCATGGGCCCCTGCGTGAGGTGCCCGCATACCTGCGCGACCGACATCGCCCCGGCAGCGAGAACTACGGCGCGTACCGCTACCCGCACGATTATCCCGAAGGATGGGTCGACCAGCGCTACCTTCCCGAGGGGCTGGAGCCGGGCTGCTTCTACCACCCCACCGAACGCGGCTGGGAAGCCTACCGCATAGAAGCCACCCGCCGCGACCGGTCCCGTTAGAAGCCTGGAACGGGGTGGGACGGGGGCCGGGTTTGGCGTCCTGGATCGGGGGGCGGGGTTTGGGGTCCCCGGGGGCCAACCCGGTGCCCGCTGCACACGGGGTGTGGGGACCACCACACCGTGGC
>JAUNCA010000229.1 GCA_030526775.1 Coriobacteriia bacterium
TCCGCTCAGGATGACGTGGGGGCGGGTTCGGCGATTAGAGGTTCGCCAGGCCCAGGTTGCCAAGCACTACGTGCGATTTCAGGACGGAAGCCGCGTTGCTCGGAGAGAAGCCCTTGCGCTGAACGGCATAGAGGAAGAACTCGCCGCCCGATTCGAGCACCGGAATGGTGCGCATGCCTTCCCGGGGCATGGCATGAGTTGCCGGCACGATGTCGAGGGCCACGATCCAGGTATCAACCAGCACCATGCTCTCGAGCGTGGCAGAATCCTCGAATACATAGATAGAAGAAAGCCCGTTCCTCGTAAGCCACGGCTTAAGCAGCTTTCCCTGCGAGGTCTGCTCGTTATAGGTGAACAATCGCATGCCGATGAGGTCCGTAATGTGAAAGGACGTTTCCTCAGCATAGGGCGACTGCGGGGCAACGCAGGCGGCAACGTTGCAGGAAACCGCTTTAACGCAGGTGAACTGGGGGTCTTCCACCGGCTCGACGGTAAACGCAAGGTCGACGGAACCATCCTTCAGCTGGTCGATGAGGCTCGCCCGCGGAGCCCGCGTTATTTCGAGCGACACATCGTCGAGCAACCTTGTGGCCACCTCATTCACAAGCGAGATGGCGCTGAACCCCAGATACGACGGCTCCACGCCAACCCGGGCGGTACGTATCGAGGCGGATTCGCGCTCCCGGCAACGGGCGATGGCGCGGTCGATCTGTCCGAGCGACGCAACCGCAGCCCGATAGAATTCCTCGCCCGACTCGGTGACGCTTACCCCGGGAACGCTGCGGTCGATGAGGTCGAATCCCAGCTCCCGCTCGAGCGAGCGAATCGCCTGGCTCAACGCGGACTGGGAGATAAAGCATTCCGACGCCGCCTTCGTATAGCTCCGGCACTCAAGAAGGGTCTTATAGTATCGAAGGAATTCAATATCCATGGATCCCCTATCAACAAGCCAGGTGGCCTTGTCGAGCGTTGTTGCAGCTAAATCAGTCCGTGTTTCTTCATCTTTGCGTACAGCGTCGTGCGCGCAATTCCCAATTCCCTCGACGCGGAGGTCTTATTGCCGCGATTGCGTCGAAGCGCATCCACCAGCTCGTCCCGCTCCAGGTCGTCGTATCGAAGTTCGGGTTGAAGCGAACTACCAGGTGAGGATACCTTGCCATTATCCTCGGGAGATTGCAACCGCCAATCTGCCAGTTCCGTTTTCCTCCCGACAACCTCGTCCACCAAGCCATCTAATGACCGCCCGTTCAGCACGGCGTTGTCGAACGCCCAGTCCAGCGCGCTCTTGAGTTCCAGAACATTGTTCGGCCAAGGATATACGCTAAGCCGCTCGAATTCGTCCAGAGCCGGGAGGTCTGCCTTCGCGTCGAAAGGCCCGTCCTCGAGGCGCTGCGCCAATAGGCTTTGGGCGATAAGCGGAATGTCCTCCACGCAATCGCGCAGCGGGGGCATCGCTATAACCAGCGACGGCAGCCGATAGCAAAACGATGGCGACAGCACACCGTCACGCGCAAGCTCGAAGGCATCGATGCGCGACGAGAATATGATGCGCACGTCGGCTCCCGCAGTTCCCCGCCCCGGGGCCAAACCACCGCTTCGCGCATCCAACAGGTCGACGAGCACCGCTTGCGCCTTTGGCGAAAGCTCCTCGATGCCATCGAAGAACAGGGTGCCGTTACACGCCTGGTCGATGACGCCCAGGCCGTCCGCCGTCCCGAACAAGAAGGGTTCCACCTCGTCGTCGGGAATAAGCGCGCAATTGCACAGGATGAACGGGGAATTGCGACGCGGGCTTATGGCGTGGATGATCTTCGCGGCGGTGCTCTTGCCCGTCCCGCATTCTCCGGTGATGAGGACATCCTTTTCCCGGGCAGCAGCCTTCCTCATCGCGTCTTTCATGCGGGATATCGCCGGCGAGCGCCCGGCAAACGCGCGGTCGACGGACATGCCCCGCCGCGCCATGCCGGCGGCATCGAGCGAGGCGGTCTTCAGGGCGATGCCCGTCATCACGTACTCCTCGCTCGGCAACAGACTCGCAATCGCCCAGGTTGGCGCCCCATTCAGGGTAATGCCGTCTATCTTGGTGCGCACGTTTTTACGCGTTATCCGCTTGCACGCATCGAACAGCGGGGCAAGCTCGGGAAACAGCTCCCGCGCAGATGCGCCGATCGTGGTTCCGCCGCGCAGGTTCAGCATGTCCAAAAGCCGGCGGCTGATGTTCACCACGTTCTCGTGTTCGTCGATTACCAGGTACGAGAACCCCTGCCCCTCCATCATGATGTCGAACAGCGCGAGCGAGGCAT
>JAUNCA010000230.1 GCA_030526775.1 Coriobacteriia bacterium
TAGCCGCCGCCGGCAGCGCCGCCCTTGATGCCGAAAACGGGGCCGAGCGAAGGCTCGCGCAGCGCAACCACCACGTTCTTGCCCAGGCGGGAAAGCGCGTCGGACAGGCCCACGGTCGTCGTGGTCTTGCCCTCGCCAGCAGGCGTCGGGTTGATGGCGGTTACCAAGATAAGCTTGCCGTCCTCGTGCTTCTGGTCGGTAAGCAAGTTATAGTCGATTTTCGCCTTGTAATTGCCGTACAGCTCGAGGTACTCGGCGGGCACGCCGGCCTTCGCTGCGATTTCGGTAATCGGACTCGCCTTAGTTGCCTGGGCAATTTCAATGTCGCTTAACACTTCGGGCCCCTTTCAAAAAGCTCTCGCGTATATCGGGGAGCATGCTCCCACCGCATCTCCACCTTATACAGAAGCCGGCAAGGCACGCAAACCTCGCCGGCTTCTGCCTTCTCCCATTGCGTAGTTTACTTCGGTTGGTTCTCGTAAATCAGACGAATTCCCTGCAAGGTCAATTCCGGGTTGATTTCGGTAACGGTCGTGGTGAGTTTTGCCATGGTCGAGGCCAAACCGCCGGTCGCGACCACCTTCGCCTTGTAGCCCAGCTGGTTTTCGATGCGGTGCACCAGGCCGTCGACACGGTCGACCTCGCCATACACGATACCTACCTGCATGGCCTTGATGGTGTTGCGGCCGATGGACATCTTCGGGTCGACGAGCTCGACTTGCGGCAGCAAGGCCGTGCGGCTGAACAGCGCGTTCATAGATGACATGACGCCGGGCGCGATAACGCCGCCGACGAAGCACCCGTCCTTGTCGATGACCTCGATGTTCGTGGCCGTGCCGAAGTCCACCACGATAACCGGCGCACCGTAGAACTTGCGCGCCGCAACGGCGTCGGCGATACGGTCGGCGCCGAGCACGCTACGGCGGTAGTTGGTAACGTCGATGAGGTCGCCGGCAGTGCGCACGTTGATGTCAAGAACGGGCAGGCCGAACATCGTGCGCCCGACCTTCATCCACATGTGCTTCGCCGCAGGCACGACGGTGGCCAGGGCCATGCCATCGATATTCGCCCGGGCCACGCCATCCATCGTGAGTAACCCATGTAGGGTTATGCGCAGCTCATCGGTCGACTGGGTGGTATCGGAAGAAATGCGCCACATGTGGAGCATCTCCTCGCCATCGAATACGCCAATGGTGGTTTGCGTGTTTCCAACGTCGATGGCTAGCAGCATCGTGGTCCCCCTTCATTCGACGGAACATCACTGATGGACAATTTTGTCGCTACGCAATGCTATCACAAGTTGCACACAACCTGGGGTGTGCCACCACGTGTCGAGCATGAAGCAACGCGGGAATCATCGCAACGAATGCATCTGCCCTAGACACACACGCGGCGATGGCGTATTCGCCGAGATATCTACTGAGGACAATACCGTCGACCATCGTAGCGAGGGAACCTATCGGCCCCCTCGCTACGGCATAGGTACTATTCGGCTTCCTCTTCAGCTTCCTCGTCTGTCACCTCGGCTTTCAGCGGGTCGGTGTCGTCGGTGAGGAAGATCATGAAGTTCGGGGCCTTGCCGATGTAGGCGATGGGACGGTGATACTCGACGTTCCCGTCGGCATCCATCTCGTACAGCAGGCCAACCGCTTCGCCCTGGATAGCGCCGGGGACGCCGCCCTCGGCGATAATCGCGTCGCGCATGCCCTGGTCGGTGTCGAGGTAGCCGTCGTAGCACAAGGCATAGCCGTCGGCGCCACGCACGTGCTCCACGGTGTGCTTTGCGAACGCGTACATCTCTTCAGGCGTTTCGCCGTCAACTTCTTCGAGGAACAGCTTTTCGCCTACTGCCAGCGCGGTGAATGGCGTGAACGAACCCTGCTCGTTGAAGCGCCGCTCGCCTTCCTCAACCGCATACACGAGCAAGCTCGAAAGCACTGTTGGGATTTCCGGGACCTCGGTTACGTTGGGATCAATCTCTCGCTCCACAGTACTCGCCCCTTTCGTTTGGCTACTGTAAATCCATCTATATGATAAACGCCCCAGGGGCGGGGCGCTTCTTGTAACTGGCGGAGAGGCGGGGATTTGAACCCCGGTAGCCAGGGATACTGGCTAAACGGTTTTCGAGACCGCCGCATTCAGCCGCTCTGCCACCTCTCCGTGTGTAGGTACGTATATTAACAGATTCACAGCCAATGCAAGTTGTACTTACCATGAATCACAACCCCGCAGCACGCAAGCCCTCCATATGACAAAGGGCTCCGGGGCG
>JAUNCA010000231.1 GCA_030526775.1 Coriobacteriia bacterium
AACGCCAAACCCGTCCCCCGTTCCACCATTTCGGGGATGTGTGGGGAAGTTAGGGGAACATAACAACCCTATGCACGGGAATCCGGATTGGTCTATCATGTGCGGGAACGAAAAACCGAACGCGAAGGATGCGAAGCGATATGAGTTTTGATGGACTGCCCTCGCCGGGCCGCAATGACAAATGCTGGTGTGGGAGCGGGCAGAAATACAAGAAGTGCCACCAGAAGAACGACCTGCGGATGGAGGTGCTGGCGGGGCAGGGCTTCGAGGTGCTGCCGCGCGATTTGCTGAAGACGGCTGAGGACATCGAAGGCATCAAGCGCTCCGCCGAGGTGAACGTCGGCGTGCTCGATTACGTGGGCGAGCATATCGCCGCGGGCGTGACCACCGAGGAAATCGACCAGTGGGTGAACGAGTACTGCCAGGCCCACGATGCGATTCCGGCCGACCTCGATTACGAAGGCTACCCGAAGAGCGTGTGCACGAGCATCAACGAAGTCGTGTGCCACGGCATTCCCTCGCCCGATGAGGTGCTGAAAGAGGGCGACATCGTCAACGTCGATATGTCCACGATTAAGGACGGCTACTTCAGCGACTCCTCGCGCATGTACTGCATCGGCGAGGTTGACCCCGAGTGGAAGCGCCTGGTGGATGTGACGAAGCAGAGCGTGGAAGCCGGTCTTGCCGCCGTGAAGCCATGGATTCCGCTTGGCGACGTGACCGCCGCCGTGAACAAGGTCTGCACCGACGCCGGCTTCTCCGTCGTCGCCGAATTCGGCGGGCATGGCATCGGCCTGGAATTCCACGAGGACCCGTTCGTGAGCTTCGTGCGCGAGGCGGGCACGGGCCCCATCCTGGTGCCGGGCATGTGCTTCACCATCGAGCCCATGGTGAACATGGGCGATGCTGCCATCGACATGAACGACCCGAACGGCTGGACCGTACGCACCGCCGACGGCTTGCCCACCGCCCAGTGGGAAGTCCAGATTGTCGTGACCGAGGACGGCTATGAGCTGCTGAGCTGGTAACGGGGATCTCAAGACTGCAAAATGCAACCGCCCGGCAATGGAATGCCATTGCCGGGCGGTTTCGTTTACGAGGGGGTGGAGATTCTTCGCCTTCGGGCTGTAATGACATTTTGGGTGTTTTATCTGGTTGGGTTTAGCGTAAACTAACGCGCATGTCTGAATTGGCTGGAGCATATTCGCAGATTTTCATCATGTTCGCCATCGTGGTGGTGGGCTATTGCGTCTCGAAGCTGGGCTACATTTCACGGGCGGGCTTCCTGTCCATCAACAGCTTCCTCATCCACATCGCGCTGCCGTGCATGATCATCGCCTCGGTGTCGTCGCTCGACCCGGATACGGGAGCGGCGCAGGTGCCGTGGTTCTTCGCGATGTCCTTCGTGATGTACCTGCTGCTCTTCGGGATAACCTGGGTGCTGAACGTCGTGCTGCACGCGCCGGCCGAACAGCGCCCGGTGTTCCTGTTCAGCAGCCTGTGCAATAACACGGGCTTGCTGTGCCTGCCCATATTGGCGGCTATCTACGGCGAGCAGACCGTGCTGGGGTCAAGCATCTACGTGCTGATGTGCAACCTGGTAATCGGCACGCTCGGCCTGGCCGTGCTGGAATCGGGCGACCCGACGAAGCGCGCCCCGGGTGCGAGCACGGGAAGCTTCCGTCTGCGCTTCAATGTGAGGACGCTCTGGAACGCGCCGCTCGTGGCCTGCGTGTTCGCGCTCTTCCTGTTCTTCACGGGCCTGCGCTTGCCCGATTTGGTCGAAAGCACCATCGGCACGCTCGGATCCACCTGCGTGCCGCTCGCGATGGTGATGGTGGGCTGCGCGCTCGCGCAGTCGGATTTGAAGAGCGCCTTCACCGACGTGCGCGTGTATGTGTACAGCATCGTGCGCAACTTGCTGGCACCGGCCGCGTTATACCTGCTGCTTCACCCGTTCATCAACGACCCGGTGCTGCTGTGGGTGTTCGTCATCATGTTCTCGGCCCCGGTGGGCGTGATGGTTCCCGCATGGGCGGGCGAATACCACCAGGACGAGAACTTCGCCGCCCGGCTCACGGTTATCTCGACCTTGCTGTCGTTCGTCTTCATCCCGCTGCTCGTGACGCTCATGGGGCTCGTATAACGCACGAGCCGCCCCGTGGGGCGGCTCGCAGGCGCGGGCATGAGGGCTAGCCGTTAGTCATCATCGTCGTCTCGGTCGTCGCGATCGTCGTCATCGTCATGGTCGTCGTCA
>JAUNCA010000001.1:0-13357 GCA_030526775.1 Coriobacteriia bacterium
CCAATGTCTAACTCTTTCATCCAGTGTCAGTCTGGTGTTCCTCACTCATAACCCGGAGGCCGCAGGTTCAAATCCTGCCCCCGCGACCAAACGTAACAGCAGGTCATCTAGCTTTTTTGAGTCGGTTGGCCTGCTTCTTTTTTGCCTCGGTTTGCCCCTGCTGGAGACAAAGTGGAGACATTTTTTCAAGATCCGTCTCCTCGCCGTTCTCGGGCGTTTCAACTGGGTTTTCATCGGCTGTAGCAACGTCCTTCCCGCCTTCTTCCGCATTGCCTGCGAGCAAGCTTCCAAGGAGGTTGGCGGCTTCGTGGTCCTTCTCCGGTATCGCGTGCGCGTACCAGCCGAGCGTGATGCTAGCGCTGGCATGCCCGAGGCGCGTCTGGACCGTCTTCACGTCCACGCCGTTGGCGAGCAACTGGGTCGCCTGGGTGTGCCTCAGCTCGTGGAATTTCAATCCGTCGAAACCGTTGGCCTTGCGCCAGTTCCTCCACCAGTGATCGAAATTGTCGATGCGGTACCAGCTTCCCGTGTCCGAGCAACACACAGGGGTCTTCTCGGTCTGCTTTACGCCGATTTTGGCGAGCTCTTCGGCCTGGCGTGCCTTCCACGTCGCAAGATGTGACGCGGTCGTAGGATCTATCGCGAGGGTGCGGATTCCAGCCTGGGTCTTGGGCGTCTTTGTCTTGCACTGGTGGGTGATGGACTGGCAGACGCGGATGGTGCGGCGGTCGAGGTCGACATGCTCCCATATGAGCGCGAACACCTCGCCGCGACGCATGCCGGTGGCGAGCGCGATACGGATTGCCATGATGTTGCCGACGTGGTGCAGGCCCCTGAACGCCTTGCGCTCGCGGGCGGTGCCGCGCTCCTCGCGGTAGGCGCGGCGCGACTCCTTGTCGTCGATCATGGCGTATGCTTCGGCTTCCGCTTCGTCGACCTTGGCCATGAGACGAGCGCCCTCCTCGATCGAGAGGGAGTTGCGCTTGGGGTCTTCCCTGCGCGGCGCGACGACATGGGCGCAGGGGTTCTTGTAGATGTAGTCGTAGTCGATGGCCTTCTGGAATACGCTCTTCAGAAGAATGTGGATGTGGTTCATGCTCGTCCCCGACAAGCCGCGCTCCTCACGGATGGCGGCGTAGGTTGACTCGATTATCTGCGGGGTGATGTCCTTTATGGGGACCTCGCCGATGTGCTTGGTCACGTGCCCCAGCCAGCGGACGCCCTCCTTGAGCACGCGCTCAGACGCCTTGCCGGCGGTCCGGCGAGCAGCGTCCCACAGGGGGATCATCATGCTGAGCGCCATCTCTTCCTTGGCTTCTTCCAGCTTCTTCTGCTCCGCTTCTATCTCGGAGTAGAGGCGGCCGTTGTCGTCGCGCTCGGCGATGAGCCTGCCGCGCATCTCCCTGGCTTCGGCCTTGGTGCCCTCCATGCGCTTCTGCACGCGGTAACGCTTGAGGCGCAGGTGGCAGAGGCGGCGAAAAATGCAGAGATGGCCGAGCAGCTGCGCAGCCAGATTGCCGAGCTCAAGGCCCAGGGCGAGTCCGACCGCATCGACTTCAAGCTGCAGCTCGCCGGTGTGCGCAACATCAAGGCGGCGCGTGCCGTCCTGGACGACCACGGCGGCGACATCGACAAGCTCAAGGCCGAGGAGCCGTGGCTGTTCGCCGACGCTCCCACCTCCCAGCAGGGTGGCAGGACCGGGCTTCCCAACGCTGGCACGAGCTCCGACGAGGGCAAGACCATGAAACGCTGGCGCAAGATCGCCGGCTTGGACGATTCCGACGAATAAGGAGGGCTGACGCATGTCCAACTCGATTGCATACACCAAGAACTACACCTCGATACTCGACGCCGTCTACCAGCGTGCGAGCGTGTCGGGGTGCCTGACCAGCGGGCGTCGCATGGTCCGCGCTGGCCGCAACGCAAAGGAAATCATGATTCCCAAGATAGAGGTCTCCGGGCTCGGCGACTACACCCGCAACGTCGGTTACAAGACAGGCAGCATCAACTACGCCTTCGAGACCAAGACCTTCAACTACGACCGCGGGATCCGGCTCATGGCGGACGTCATGGATGTCGAGGAAGCCGGCGTTCTGGACTGCTTCGTCGAGGCGGGCGCGGAGCTCCAGCGCACGCAGGTGGCGCCGGAGGTCGACGCCTACACATTCAGCAAAATCGCCGGGTTCGACGGCGTCACCTTTGTTGAATGCCAAAACCTCTAGAGCTCCGATGCTAGCTGTCAACAAGGTGACGCGAGAACCGTCCCAATGTCACCAAGACCAATAGGTCAAGGGTATCCATTTGGCATTTTCATCCGCGAGCAAATTCTCCCAGACCCTTCTCTCAAAACGCGCATGTGGCGGCCTCGTCGCAAGATTGTCTCGTGCCACATGCGTCGCCGATAAACAACCTGCATTCGATTATCGTCAGGCTTCCCGTCGTCTTTGGCCCTCGCAAATCCACCGTTCGCGGCTCTTTCCTCATTTGTTGAAAATACAACATACAACCCCGCGCGGTCATCTTAATCTCGTCTCATCGATCCGGCGGGGTGCCGGCAGGCAGACGAGAGACAAGGAACCAAGATGACCGATCAGATGTTTTGCTTCCAGTGCGAGCAGACGGCGAAGTGCGAGGCGTGCACGGGCCGTGCGGGTGCGTGTGGGAAGACCGAGGACGTCGCGGCGGCTCAGGACGAGCTAACCGGGGCGTTGATTGGCTTGGCGCGCACGTGCCAAGCTGCCGGTAAGGTTGGCGAGCGCACGTACGAGCTCGTGGTGAACGGCCTGTTCACCTGCGTGACTAACGTGAACTTCAACGAGTTCTCGGTTCGTGCGCTGATTGTGGAAGTGCATGCGGAAGCCGCCGCCGTCGCCGCTGCCGCCGGATGTGATGTCCAGCCCGACTACGACATGGCACAGATGTGGGGCGCCGACGAGGACATCCGCTCGCTCAAGTCGCTCGTGCTGTTCGGCATCCGTGGCACCGCTGCGTACGCCTATCATGCGCGCGTGCTCGGCAAGCATGACGAGGCAGTCGACGCGTTCTTCGTCGAGGCCTTGGCGGCGCTCGCCGAGCCCGGCTCGGTCGATTCGCTGCTCCCGCTCGTGCTGAAGGTGGGCGAGGTGAACCTCTCCTGCATGGCCACGCTCGACGCCGCCAACACCGGCGCGTTCGGCACGCCCGAGCCCACGACCGTCACCCTCGAGGTCGAACCCGGGCCGTTCATCGTCGTGACCGGCCACGACCTGTACGATCTGAAGTTGCTGCTCGAGCAAACGCAGGGCAAGGGCATCAACGTCTACACCCACAGCGAGATGCTCCCGGCGCACGCGTACCCCGAGCTGAAGAAGTTCAGCCACCTCAAGGGCAACTTCGGCACCGCCTGGCAGAACCAGAAGAAGGAGTTCGACAACATCCCCGGCGCGTTGCTCTACACCACGAACTGCCTCATGCCGCCGAAGGACAGCTACTCCGACCGCGTGTTCACGACCGAGATGGTGTCGTTCCCGAACTGCACCCACATCGGCGCTGACAAGGACTTCACGCCCGTCATCGAGCGCGCGCTCGAGCTGGGCGGCTACTCCGAGACGCAGCATTTCACCGGCATCAACGGCGGCACGACGGTGACGACCGGCTTCGCGAGGGATGCGGTGCTCTCGGTCGCCGGCACGGTCGTCGACGCCGTGAAGGCGGGCGCCATCAAGCACTTCTTCCTGGTGGCCGGCTGCGACGGCGCGCGCCCGGGCCGCAACTACTACACCGACTTCGTCAAGGCCACGCCCGACGACACGGTCGTGCTGACGCTCGCGTGCGGCAAGTACCGCTTCAACGACCTCGACCTGGGCATGATCGGCGGCCTGCCGCGTCTGATGGACATGGGCCAGTGCAACGACGCCTACAGCGCCATCCAGGTGGCAGTGGCGCTCGCCGATGCGTTCGAGTGCGGCGTGAACGACCTGCCGCTTTCCATGGTGCTGTCGTGGTACGAGCAGAAGGCCGTGTGCATCCTGCTGACGCTTCTGCACCTGGGTATCAAGAACATCAAGCTCGGGCCCACGTTGCCTGCGTTCATCAGCCCCAACGTGCTGGGCGTTCTCGTCGAGAACTACAACATCGCGCCCATCTCGACGCCCGAGGCTGACCTCGCGGAGCTGCTGGGCTAGCAGGTGCTTCAGTGTGGCGTTTTTTGGGGAGTCCCCCCCAAAAAAAACGCCAGTCCCCCCAAAACGTCTCTACTTCAAGATGAAATGGCTCCGGCGGGTCTCGATGAGGCCCGCCTTCTGCATGCGCGAGAGCTCGGCGGAAAGGGCGCTGCGGTCGACGCCCAGGTAGTCGGCCAGCTGCTGGCGGTCGAAGACACAGGGGACAGTTCCATGTGCTGGCATGCCAACAAGAATTTGGGCGAGGCAGGGATGCCCGCACGGGGATGAGGCGTTGCACGGAGGAGTCCGAAAGCGAGCTGAAAGCGGTATCCGTCATCACCCACGCCGCGCCCGATCTAACCCCTAAGGGTTCCGAAGCCACGCTCCCAGGCTGAATCCCCGAGATCGGCTTGACGTCGCGCCCTTCCCGCCCGCTGAGCGGATATGCTCCTGGTCGCGCCCGCTTTCGACGCGCACCCCAAAAGGTTCCTAGGGGAAGAACACACAGAACTGTCCCCTGTGATTTTGTGGAAACGGTTGACGACAGGGGGAAGGTGGGTTTTATCGGTCGTTGCATCATGAGAGACGGGCGCAACGGTCGCTCGAATCCGCCCTGCCCCTTCTGCCAACTTTATGCTGTCCTGTGCAACAATGTGCGTAACAGCATTGGAAGGAGCCTCGTCATGCCGCATGCCATTAACAAGAGCCTTCAGCAGGCAATCATATATTCGGTCTTCGTGCGCAACCACACGCAGGAGGGCACGTTCCGCGCGCTTATACCCGATCTGCCGCGCATCAAGGCTCTTGGCACCGATATCATCTGGCTCATGCCCATCCATCCGCTGGGCGAGAAGGCGCGCAAGGGGTCGCTCGGCAGCCCCTATGCCAACCGCGACTACCGCGCCGTCAATCCCGAATACGGCACCTTCGAGGACTTCGAGGCTTTGGTCGAGGCCATCCATGCGCAGGGCATGAAGTGCATCATCGACGTGGTGTACAACCACACCGCGCCCGACTCGGTGCTTTGGGAAACGCATCCCGAGTGGTTCTACCGCAAGCCCGACGGCAACCCCGGCAACCATGTCGGAGACTGGACTGACATCATCGACCTCGACTACAGCAAGGATCGTGCGCTCTGGGACTACCAGATAGAGACGCTTTGCTTTTGGGCGCAGTTGGTGGACGGGTTCCGCTGCGATGTGGCCACGTTCGTGCCCGTCGAGTTCTGGGAACAGGCGCGCATGGCGGTCGAGCAGGTACGGCCGGGTTGCATCTGGCTTGCCGAGACGGTTCATCGTGAATTCGGCGAGGAGATGCGTCGTCGTGGTCTGTACGCCGCAACCGACGCCGAGGTCTATGCCGCTTTCGACATCGAGTATGCATACGATATCCAAACCGTCTTCGACCGCTGGCTCGAGGGGAAGGCGTCGCTGTCTCACTACCTGGACCTCACCGACTTCCAGGAGAATGCCTACCCGTACGGCTTCAACAAATTGCGCTACCTCGAAAACCACGATACGCCGCGCATCGCGGGACGGCTTGGAAGGGGGCTCTCGCTTGAGAATCTCACGGCGTTCATGTACTTCCTGAAGGGGGCGACGCTCGTGTACGGCGGCCAGGAGGTTGCCAGCGACCATACCATTACGCTCTTCGACCGAGACCCCGTGGCGTGGGATACCGGCAGTGACCTTTCGCCGCTTATGCAGCGGCTCGCGCAGGTCAAACATGAGGTTTTCGGATGCGACGACTTCTACGCAGCCCGCGCCGATGATGCGCACAATATCGCAGTGCTCGAGCGCGGGGGCGATTGGGGCCGTGCGATAGGCGTGTTCAGCCTGCGCGGCGAGGCGGCCGACGTGCCAGTTGATGTGCCGGATGGCGCCTACGTCAACCTGATTGACGCCCTGCCCGTCGAGGTTCGCAACGGCGCCCTCGCTACCAACGGAGCGCCCGTCATCATCCTCTCGTAAAGTCTTTCCGCTTGTCCGCTCCGGGTGGCGGCGGGCGAGCTGCGTTCGAGGGAAAAATCGCACGGGCCTGTAGTCTCTTAGGCGATTTTTCCTTAACCTCACTGCGCCCGCCCGCCGCCACCCGGAGCTACGTTGACAGAAGGGGACTGTCCCCTTCTGTTACCCCCCCTCCGGTTGACAGAAGGGGACTGTCCCCTTCTGTTACAGGGCCTTCTTACATGATAGAGCCGCGCACTGAGGCGCGGCTCTACCGAAACAGGAAAGGAGCAGGCTTTATGCCTGTGAAACCCAGTTAGAACTCGAGGTTGTGGTCATCTTCCTTCGAGAACATATGGATTAGGTCTCCGCTGAAGGTGTACGAAACCTTGTCGCCAATCGAGAATCCGCTCTTGTGGCCTTCGTCGATATCCACGGTCTGCGCGATCACGATGACGTTCTGGCCGAGCGAGTTCAGGTGCAGGTGCACGGACGAACCCATCATCTCGGAGACTTCGACGGTGCCGGAGAGGCTCTCGGAGCCATCCTCGCTGAGCGTGATGTGCTCGGGGCGGATGCCGAGGATGATGGGGCACGACTGCACGCCGTTGGCGCGCATGCGGGCCTGCTTCGCCTCGCCCGGAATCACGGTAATCTTGTCGACCTTCACCTTGTACGAATCGCCTTCGCGGATAAGCTCGGCGTCGAAGTAGTTCATCTGCGGGACGCCGATGAAGCCTGCCACGAACAGGTTGGCGGGGTGGTCGAAGACTTCCTGGGGCGTGCCCACCTGCTGGGTGACGCCATCCTTCATGATGACGATGCGGTCGCCCAGCGTCATGGCCTCGGTCTGGTCGTGCGTGACGTAGACGAAGGTCGAATTAATGCGCTGGCGCAGCTTGATGATCTCGGCGCGCATCTGGTTACGCAGCTTGGCGTCGAGGTTCGAGAGCGGCTCGTCCATCAGCAGGACCTTGGGCTCGCGCACGATGGCGCGGCCGATGGCCACGCGCTGGCGCTGGCCGCCCGAGAGGGCTTTCGGCTTACGGTCGAGGAACTGGGTGATGCCGAGCACCTCGGCAGCCTCGTTGACCTTGGCGTCGATCTCGTCCTTCGGGTACTTGCGCAGCTTCAGCGGGAACGCCAGGTTCTCGCGCACGGTCATGTGGGGATACAGGGCGTAGCTCTGGAAGACCATGGCGATGTCGCGGTCCTTGGGGGCCACGTCGTTCATGAGCTTGCCGTCGATGTAGAGCTCGCCACCCGAGATTTCCTCGAGGCCGGCGATCATGCGCAGCGTCGTGGATTTGCCGCAGCCCGATGGGCCGACGAACACCACGAACTCGCGGTCGGCGATTTCCAGGTTGAAGTCGGGAACCGCCACGACGCCTTCTTCGGTAATCAAGAGGTTGGAGGTCTTCTTCTCGGGCTCCTTGGCTTTCTTCCCCCACCTCTTCTTGGCCTTCTTTTCGGTGTTTGGATACACCTTCTTAATGTGCTTGAGTATGACTTCTGCCATTATCGAGCATTCCTTCCATACAGTTTGGTCATGGTGGCGATACGACTGGCCAGCTCGGGCGTCGCTTGCCCGGCTGTCATGCGCCATCGCCAATTATTGCCTGATGTTCCGGGCGTGTTGGTACGGGCCTCCGCGCCCAGTTCGAGGTAGTCTTGCATCTGGGCCACGAAGAGCCCTGCCACGCTGGCCATTCCACCGCGAATGAAACCCCATGCGAAGCCTTCGGGGTCGTGAATCCCCAAATACTGCGTGGCTTGCTGCACGTCGGCCGGGTCGGCTTCGTCGTGCCATTGCATGATGGTTGCGTTATCGTGCGTGCCCACGTAGCACAAGCAGTTGGCGGTGTAGTTGTGGGGCCGATGCGCGGGGCCGTTTGCATCGCGCGAGTCGAATGCAAACTCGAGCACCTTCATGCCGGGCAAGCCCGAGTCGGCGAGCAGGGCTGCGACTTCGGGAGTTGCGTAGCCGAGGTCTTCGGCCACCAGGCGAAGCTGGGGGAACCGATCTTGCAATGTGCCCACGAGCTTCATGCCCGGGCCTTTGACCCATCGTCCGTTGTGTGCGGTTTCATCGCCCGCCGGCACTGCCCAGAAGCTCTCGAAGCCGCGGAAGTGGTCGATGCGCAGCATGTCGAACAGCTGAGCCGCGCCGGAGACGCGCCTGATCCACCAGCCGAATCCGTCGGCCTCCATGGCCTGGTAGTCGTAGAGCGGGTTGCCCCACAGCTGGCCGTCGGCGGTGAAGGCGTCGGGTGGTACGCCGGCCACCTCGGTGGGCATGTTGCGCTCGTCGAGCATGAATTGTGCGGGGTTCGCCCACACGTCTGCCGAGTCGAGCGCCACGTAAATGGGCATGTCGCCCATCAGGCCCACGCCCTTGTCGCGCGCATAGTCGTGCAGCCGCTCCCACTGCTTGAAGAAGAGGAATTGCACATACACGTTGTAGTGCACCTCGTCTGCGAGCAGATCGCGGTAGCGCGTTATGGCGCTGGGCTCGCGGAGGCGGATGGCCTCGTCAGGCCATTCGGTCCACGTGGCCATGCCGAAATAGCGCTTCACGGCCATGAAAAGCGCGTAGTCTTCCAGCCAGGAGGCGTTCTTTGCGCGAAACGCCTCCACGCTCGCGCCGTCGCGCTTCCAACCGCGCTCGTACGCACGGCGAAGCAGCGCCGGGCGCTTCTCGAAGAGTCCCGAGTAATCCACGCAGGCGGGATCATCGCCCCAATCCACGGCATCAACCTCGGCTTGTTCGAGAAGCCCGTCGGCTACGAGGGCGTCAAGGTCGATGAAGTAGGGGTTGCCCGCGAAAGTCGAAGGACTCTGGTAGGGCGAATCCCCATAGCTGGTGGGGCCGACCGGCAGCATCTGCCACCAGGCCTGGCCCGCATCGACGAGGAAGTCCACGAAATCGAGCGCAGCCTGCCCGAGCGAGCCGACGCCATACGGAGAAGGCAGAGCGTAGACGGGGAGTATGATGCCACTCGAACGTTTCACGGCTTATCCCTTCACAGCACCGGCGGCGACGCCCTTGATGATGTGCTTCTGGCACGCCAGGTAGAAGACGACGACCGGGATGATCGCCATGAGGATGAGTGCCATTGTGGCGC
Organism: Coriobacteriia bacterium; assembly: GCA_030526775.1. GTDB lineage: Bacteria > Actinomycetota > Coriobacteriia > Coriobacteriales > Eggerthellaceae > UMGS1519. The sequence goes on from JAUNCA010000001.1 coordinate 9,214, forward strand.
CCAAGTCGACGGTGCCGTAACTACCCTTGAGGTACTGGATGTGGATGGGGATGGTGCGGAACTCGTTGATGTCGAGCACGAGTACCGGCAACAGGTAGTCGTTCCACACCCACATGATCTCGAGGATGCCCACCGAGATGAGCGTGGGCTTGAGCATGGGAAGCACCACCGAGAAGAAGGTGCGTACCGGCCCGCAGCCGTCGATGGCGGCGGCTTCCTCGATTTCGAGCGGGATGGACTTGACGAAGCCCACGAACATGAAGATCGCGAGGCCGGCGCCAAATCCCAGGTAGACGATGGGTATCGTCCACGGCGTGTTCAGGCTCAGCTGGTCAGCGGTCTTGGACAAGGTGAACATGACCATCTGGAACGGCACGACCATCGAGAAGATGCACAGGAAGTAGATGATCTTGCAGAAGAGCGAATCGACTCGTGCGATGTACCAGGCTGCCATCGAGCAGAAGATGAGGATGAGGGCGACGGATAGCACGGTGATGACCACGCTGTATGTCACGGAATTGAGGAACGGGTAATTGCCGAAGGTCATGCCCTTGGTGAAGTTGTCAAAGCCGACGAAGCTCTGTTCGCTGGGAAGCGCGAACGTCTCGGTCTTGACGTAGGTGTTGGCTTTGAACGAATTGATGATGACCGCCACGACGGGCAGGCACCAGATGATGCAGACGATGGAAAGCACCACGGAGAGGATGCTCTTCTTGCGACGCTCGGCTGCAAGTGTTTCTTCTTTAGTTGCCATTATTGCTGCACCTCCCTCTTACGGGTAAACGCGAGCTGGGCGAGTCCGAGGCCGGCGACCAGGATGAAAAAGAGGACAGCCTTGGCCTGGGCCACGCCGCGCGTGCCGGCGCCTGCGGTGTAGAACGTGTTGTAGATGTTGAGGGCCAGCATCTCAGTGGTGTTGATGGTGGAGCCGTCGGGCTGGATGATGAAGGGCAGACCAGCGGTAAGTGCGAGGTTCGGGTCGAACAGCTTGAAGCCGTTAGTGAGCGACAGGAACATGCAGATGGTGATGGCCGGCATCACGTTGGGGATGACGACCTTGAAGAGGGTCTGCCACTTGTCGGCGCCGTCGATCTTTGCGGCTTCCAGCATGTCCTCGGGCACTGCCTGCAGACCTGCGATGTAGATGATCATCATGTAGCCGATTTGCTGCCAGCACATGAGGATGATCAAGCCCCAAAAACCGTAGGTGGTATTCAGCAGGATGGAAGTGCTATAAGCCGCGAGGATACCGTCAAAAATCATCGACCAAATGTAGCCCAGCACGATGCCGCCGATGAGGTTCGGCATGAAGAACACCGTGCGGAAGAGGTTGGAGCCCTTGATGCTCTGCGTGAGCAGATACGCGATCATGAAGGCGATGACGTTGATGAGCACGAGGCTCACCACGGCGGTGATGGCGGTGTAGCCAAACGAGTATTGGAAGCTGGGGTCGGCGATGGCTTCACCGTAATTGCCGACGCCGATGAATTCGGCGTTTGACGTAGTCTTGAATTTGCAGAAGGACAGGTAGATGCCCTGGAGGAACGGCCACACGAAGCCTATGGCAAACGCCGCCACAACGGGACCGACGAACAGCCATGAGAAGCGTCGTGTTGCAGTTCTGATGGAATTCCTGACTGCCATGCTTGTCTTCAACTCCTTTCCTTATCCGGAGGAAATGCCTGCTAAAGAAAGCCGGGACGGACGGCTCTCCGTCCGCCCCGGCCAAGGAAGGTCGGCTAGGCCGGTCTTACTTGTTGGCAGCAGCCCACTGCTTGGCCCAACCGTCAACGAAGGCGGTCTTCACGGCATCCCAGTTGGCGTCGCTCTGATCGGCGTTGTAGGCGTTCAGCGCCGAAACCAGGGCGGCACGATACTGGTCGACATTGGGCTGGTAGTTCGTGGCCCAGTCCATGACGTAGCAGCCGGCGTCAGAGTAAGCAGCGGCATCGTTCAGGAAGCCGTTGGTGGACGGAGCGGCATTCTTGTAGGGGAGGATGCCGAGCTGCTCGACGAGGGCAGCGGAGGCGTCCGGGTTGGAAACCAGCCACACCATGAAGTCGATGGTGGCCTGCTGATCGGCCTCGGAGGCGTTGGCGTTAACGGCCCAGCAGTTCTCGGTACCGCAGTTGAGGCCGGCCTTCTCCTCGCCAGCAACACCGCAGTAGTAGGGGAGCATCTTCGCGCTCGGCTGAGCAGCAGACAGGGTGGCGTAATCCCAAGAGCCGGTCAGGAAGAAGGCAGCCTTGCCATCGGCGAACTGGGCAGAGGGATCATGGCCGCCGGTGGCGAGCTTGGTGGGCTCAACGGCGGAGTTGTTGATCATCAGGTCGTAGAGGTTCTTGTAGTTGGGCAGATACTTGCCGGTAATCTCGGAGGTGTTCTCGTCGAAGGCACCGGAATCCTGCTCCTCGTAGTAGTACTCGAGGTTGGCCATGTGGCCGGTGACACGCCAGCTGGAGGCGTCGTCCATGTCGGTGGCGGCGAAGGCGTCAAAGCCGAGGTCCTTGGCGTTAGCATGAATGCCTTCGGCAACCGTCTTCAGGGACTCGAAGTCCTTGATGTCGGCGATGTCGTAGCCAGCCTCCTTGATGAGGTCGGCATTGGCGACAATGCCATAGCACTCATAGCAGTAGCCCATGGACACGAGCTTGCCGTCTGCGTCATACAGGTTGTATGCATCGGTGGAGAGCTCGGACTCGATCTTGGTGCCCTTCAGGTCCATCGCGTAGTCGCCCCACTCCTTCACGCCAGCGGCGTTGCCGATGATGAAGAGGGTCGGAGCTTCGCTCTTGTCCATCTCGGCGATGAGGGTCTGCTGATAGGTGCCGGAAGCGGCGGTGACGACCTTCACGGGCGTACCGGTCTCCTCGGTGTACTGCTTGGCAAGCGTTTGCGCGGTCTCATCAAGCTCGGGCTTGAAGTTGAGCCAGTACACGCTGCCTCCGCTGGCTTCGCCACCTCCGCCGCTGCTGCTACCGCCGCAGGCGGCGAGGGACATGGCCATGACGACAGTGACGACAAGCACGACCAAACGGGATAATTTCTTGCTCATACTAGTACTCCTTCTCTGTCTTTACTCAGCGTCCTTCACGCTAAGTCTCCGTACGAACATGGCCCACGGTACCCCCGGGCCTCAGGGTTGTTTCGAGCCTGACGTGGCTGCAGGGCGCAGCGTTGTCAAGCACTTCCACCAATATTTCCACGGCCTTTTGGCCCATCAACGTCTGGGGTTGCGTGAACGCGGTGAGCGTTGGCGTGGTGAAGCGAGACAGCTCGATGCCGTCGATGGAGATAATCGAGATGTCGTCAGGGATGGTTAGGCCGGCATCATGGGCGGCCTTTATCGCCGCGATGGCCATGATGTCGGCCTCGGCGAAGATGGCGGTGACATCCGGACGTTCGGCCATAAGGCGCGTGACGCGTTCGAAGGCTGCCCGCATCTCGAAATCCATCGTCTCGCACACGAGGCCCTCGTCGAGGGGAATGCCCGCATCGGCGAGCGCGTCGCAATACCCGCGGTAGCGGCACTCGGAGACGGAACGGTCGTGCGCGGAGTCGAGGAGGATGGCGATCTTGGTGTGGCCGTTATCGATGAGCATCTTGGTGGCGCGGTAGGCTTCGACCTTGTCGTCGATCGAGACGGACGAGAAGTCCGCGGGGTCGAGCTTGCCGAAGCGGTTGGTATAAGCGCAGCATACGAAAGGAACGCCGAAGGCCTCGACGTCTTCGCGGGTGTAGTCGTAGCGTCCGCCGAGCAAGATGAGACCCTTGAGCCGCTTGGACTGGACGAGACGGGCTCCTTCCACCACCTCGTCTGCGGTGACGGGAATCTGATGGAGCACCATGGAATAATCCCGGGCCTCGCAGCTGGCTTCGATGGAAGCGATGATGGAGGTGAAGAACGGGTTTTCGGAACCCCGCACCACGAGCCCGATGGAGTTGGTGGGTTGCAGGGCAAGATCGCGGGCGCTGGTGTTGCGAACGTAGTGGAGGTCGTGAGCGGCTTTGAGGACCTTCTTGCGGGTGCTGGCGCTCACGTCGGGATGGTTGTTGAGCACACGAGAAACCGTGCTCACGGCAACGTTGCAGTAGGATGCGATGTCTTTGATGGTTGCCATCTGACCCTGTTCCACCCCTGTGT
>JAUNCA010000001.1:13383-60098 GCA_030526775.1 Coriobacteriia bacterium
GAAACGTTTCCAACCGTATATTGCGCCATCTGTGGAGAAGTTGTGGCGTTAGCGTGTCGAATCGCCGCGAGCGGTGTGAAATTGTCGGTGAACGGTTAACCAAGCTTGAGCTTTTGACGAATCGTCGTCGGCACCGGCTTTTGGCGGGGCTTGCAATTGGATGGAACGGCCACGAGCCGCAGCACCCACATGACAGAAGGACTACGAGGTGAAGTGTCCGGTGTATGATGAGAGGCCCTAGGATGGGTAATGGAAAGCGAGGCATGCGATGACGATTCGGGCGTTTGTGTTTGACATGGATGGGACGGTTTTGCATACCCTTCCCGACCTGACTGCCGTCACCAACTTGGCGCTCGAGCGTATGGGGTTTCCGCTGCACACCGCAGACGAGGTGCTCACGTATGTGGGGAATGGGGCAGAGCGCCTGGTCGGACAGGCCTGCCCGCCCGATGCCTCGCCCGAAGAGCGCCAGCAGACCCTGAAGGTTTGGCAGGCCATCTATCTGGAATGCGGCGACCGGTACACCGCGCCATTCCCGGGCATTCTCGAAGCGCTGCGCGACCTTCGGGCGTGCGGGATGAAGATGGCGGTGCTTTCGAACAAGTTCGATGCGGCTGTTCACGAGCTGGCCGACCACTATTCCCCCGGACTGCTCGATGCTGCGCGGGGCGAGATTCCGCCCACGCCGCGCAAGCCCGATCCGACGATGCTGCTCGAGATGCTCGACGAGATGGGCGTATCGCCAGAAGAAGCGGTGAGGAACACAGGGGACAGTTCCCTGTGCAAGCACGCCAACGAGAATCGGTCTGAACGGGATTGCCCGCATGGGGGGTGTTCCTATGGTTTTGTCAACCGGTGGTTTTGGTTGGCGCCCCTTCGAATGACAATGCTGACGCAGGCCCCGCAAGGGGCCTGCTCCTCGTATCGGGGATGCGGTCGCTAGGCTGAGTACGGCACCTTGTCCCGCATGATCGCGTAAATCACCTTCATCCTCTTCCTGGCCACGGCCTTCAGCGCCTCGCCGTGACACATGCCCCCGCCACGGCACTTGCGGTAGTACTCGCCGAAGCGGCCGCGGCTGCGCGTCAGCGAGTTGCACGAGAATATGAGCAGATTCTTGAGCCTCTTGTTGCCCTGCCTGGACGCGCTGACCGACGATATCGAGGTGCCGGACTGGCGGTTCCTCGGCGCGATGCCGCAGTAGGAGGCCAGGTGATGGTGGTCGGGGAAGTCGGCGATGTCTATGCCGATGACGAGCTCGGACGCGGTTCTCGGGCCTATGCCCGGCACGGTGAGCAGGCACCCGTACGTGGCGTCGCCTGCGAGCATGCCGGCTATGCGCTCGTCGAGCTCCCCGGCCTCCGAGGATGCCTCCCTGGTGCGCCTGGCGAGCATCATGACCTGCGGGTTCTCCGCTTCCACCATGCATTCGGGCGGCCTGGTCGAGGCCGCGATTGCCTTCCACGCGGCGTCCATCTCCGCTCGGTCGGCGCCCCTGGTCACGGCGCCCATGGCGGCCTTGCCCGCGTCGGCGATCCCCCACGAGCCGCCAAGCCTCTCGAGCATCCTGACCCAGTGCGGGTCGGACAGGTCGGCGAGCGCCTCGAAGGGCGGGCAGGACTCCAGCAGGATGGACCTCAGCCTGTTCTTGTCGCGCGTCGCGCAGGTCACCATGTGGTTGCGCTGCGCCGCCATCGACCTCGCCGCCTCGAGCCGGGCATCCCCGCGCGGGACCGGCAGCAGCGCGTCGGGGATGCCCAGCGCCGTCTTGGCGATTACCATCGCGTCGCGCGCGTCGGTCTTCGCGTCCCCGGCGAACAGCCTGGCGGCGCCGTGGGCGGCGATGCCCGGCAGGTAGGCGACCTCGAGCCCGGCCATCCTCGCCCTCCTGATCGCCAGCGCGCCGATGTTGCGCACCTGGTCGACCACCACGAGCGTCCCCGGCTCGACCTGCGAGAACAGCCTGTCGAAGGCGTCTTCGGAGTTGTCGACGGAATCGTTGAGCGTTATCTCCCCGTCCCTCGTGACGAGGCAGGCCCAGTGCGAGCTCTTCCCGACGTCGAGCCCCAGCACGGCTTTGCGGGCGGTTGCGGTCCTTGGCATGGTATCCTCCAATCGTTCGGTCGATCGGATGCTGGTTCGCGCGACACCCACATTACTTGGCCGTGGCGCTTTCGAAGGGGGCCCGGCAGGTTCCTATCAGTCGTCTGAGCCAGCGACGCCCGCGTCGGCAACACCCCCGGGCCCTCGAGGGGCAGGGGCAGAAGGCCGTCCGCGGGCGTCCGATCGGCAGTCCATCCGGACATGGCTCAATCGTAATCCGTCGGCGATGACGGAGATCGAGATGTTCGGATTAGCCACAACTCAGACTGTAATGGGGTGCTTCACTCTGAAGCGCCTCCCATTTCCTGTGTAACAGCGCTTGGCTTGCGTGCGACCAGGTGCAGTCGGAACTTCTTCTGGGATTCCAGCGTAACCGGCACGAGGCCTGATGACAGGCAGAATGCGCGAACTTCGTCCAGCGTGTAGGCGCGCACATCACCGTGGCCGGCGAGGTTTGCCAGCGGCATCTCCGTGTGGTTCATGAGCCACAAGATGGGCGCGGGGGCCGTGTAATCACGGAGGACCAGCTTGCCGCCGGGGCGCAGCACGCGCGCGACCTCGTCGAAGAACAGGTGCGGATTCGGGTAGTGGTGGAAGCTGTTCGCGCAGATGACGGTATCGAAGCTCGCATTGTCGAACGGCAGGTCCTCGGCATCGCCCACGATAAAGCTCGCGTTTTCGATGCCTTTCGCGTTGGCAACCTCAATCATCCGAGGTGTTAAGTCGAGCCCCGTGTAGCGCTTATCCGGGAACTCGGATGCGAGCAGTTCGATCATCGGGCCCGTCCCGCAGCCCACGTCGAGGAGGTCCTCGAATTTGCCTTTCTTCAATTCCTCGAGGATGGGCGGGTAGTCATCCTTGCATATCTCGTAGATTCCCGCGCGGTCGCTGTCGTAAATCTCGGCTGCTTTCGTGAACTCTTTAATTGAGAGCGCTTTGTACTTGCTGGCGTCTTTCATCATGTGTCCCCAATGTGGTTAGGAAAGTCTAACCAAAGCATTCTCACACAAAGCTATCGAAAATTGAACCCCCCGATGATGAGCTGGCGCCGCCCCTTTGGGGCGCCTATGCCAAGCTAACCTCTCGGCGCACTCTTGCCATCTGCGGTAACGCTGATACACTCCGCAATAGTGGACAACTTGAACCTGGAGGAGCACATGCCGGAGGCAGCCGACAAACCCACTGCGCGACACATCGCTATTGTCGCGTGCTGCTGTCTTACCTGTGGCATACCCATTGCGATGCTCATGAACACCGCGGGTCTTTACTATCCGATAATTGCCGAAGAATTTGATGTGCCCACCGCGCAGATAAGCGCCTGGATGGCCATTCACATGGTGTCGGCTGCGGTATTTTCGCCAGTGGTGGGAAACATTGCGACTCGATTCCACATGCGCACGCTCATGCTTGGGGGCGTGCTGCTTGCAGCCACGGCGTTCCTAGTCTTCTCGATGGCAACTGCCCCGTGGATGTTCTGGGCCATTGCGACCATCACGGGTTTTGCGATGGGTGCCTGCATGTTCGTGGTGCCCGCGTCGCTAATCAACCGATGGTTCGCTAAACACGTCGGTTTTCTCATCGGGCTCTATACGGCGTTTACCGGTATCGGCGCTGCGTTGTTCCTGCTGGTGGGGCAGATGATCATGGATTCGGCGGGATGGCGAGCGGCGTACACCACGTACGCGGTCATCACCCTGGTGATATGCGTTCCCGCAGTGCTGCTTTGCATCCGGGACTACCCCGAAGATTGCGGACTGCACCCGTACGGGTACAGCGAAATAACTCAAGCTGACGATGCCGCCGTTTCCGACGGTCTGGGCGATGACGCCGACGTGCGTCGTTATGCCTCGATGTGCATGCACACGCCTTCGTTCTGGCTGCTGTTGTTGGCGGGTTTCTTCGCGAACGTCGTGTGCCAGGTACAGGCGTATTTCCCCAAATACATTATGTGGATCGACGAACAGTCCGTGATGGGGTTGGCGCCAGCTGCGTTCATGGCCGGTGCGGTGGTAACCTCCATCACGCATGTGGGCAATGGAACGGGAAAGCTCTTCCTCGGCGCGTTTTCCGATTTCTCGGTGAGTAAGGCGACAACCGCTCTGTGCATAAGCGGTGCCGCCGGGCTCCTGTTCGTATGGCTTCTTCCGGCAACGCCCCTGCTGGGAGTGGGCGGCCTTGTTTACGGGTTCTTCCTGGCGGCTATTCCCGTTATCATCCCGATGCTCGCGCGCGCGTCGTTTGGGGCGGGGCGCGCTTATCCCATCATCTACGCGTATATTGCAACAGCGCCGTTCCTCGGAGGCGCGACGGGCAATATCCTCCTGCCCGTGCTTGCCGATAGCCCCGGCGGGTTCGACGTGATGTTCGCCGTATCCGTCATCATGCTGCCGATTGTGTTGATGGCAGCCCTCTTTGCGCTGCGCTTGAGCCCGGAATATCGCACTAAGCAATAAGGGGGTAGCCGGATGGGTCTCTTCAGCCCGATATGGATGACCAAAGAGCACAGCAAGCGCCTGAAGGCAGCCGAGGCGGTGCGCGGGATTACCGACCAGCGCAAGCTGATAGAGGTTGTGCTGAAGGCGCCGCTCATGAGCGTGGTGGAGGTTGCGCTCGCGAAGCTCGATGACCAGCACGCTTTGTGCGACCTAGCCGTGGAAGCGTCCCAGGCAAAGGAACAGGACAATCGCTCGACTGAAATCGGCTGCTTTGCGGTTTCCAGAATCGAAGACCAGGAGCTGCTTCGCGGCATTGCCACGCATCCCAGGGTTTCGGAGCCCATACGAGCTGCTGCCGTGGGAAGGGTATCGGATCAGGATTTCCTTCGCGCGGTTATTCTTGATGGCGGTGCGTCGGATAAAGTCAAGAGTGCCGCCGTTCGCTCAATAGCCGACCCCGCGCTGTTGGCGCAGGTGGCATTGGACCATGCCGCGTATGGGGAAAACGTTCGCAGAAGTGCCGTGGCGCGGGTTGAAGACCCGGCGGTTCTGGCCGAGGTCGTGCGGAACGACCCCTCGGCCTCTCTTCGCATGGCCGCGCTTCCCCGTGTTGAACAGGGGCTGATTGCCGAGGTGGCGTTGGGCGAGCCCGATAGAAACATCCGCTACAAAGCGCTTGAGCTGCTTACCGACCCGGCTACGTTAGAGCAGATAGCTCGCGCCGAGGTCGACCACTACTTCCGCTTTATGGCGTTCGAGAAGATTGAAGATGGCTTCCTTCGCCTTGACATTAAACGCTCGTGGAACGAAGAGCAGAAGGCAGAAGACCACAAAGCGGACCTGTTGAGAAGCGCCGTTCAGCAAGATGCGGCGAATCGGGAAGCGTGGAGCCGACGCGTCGCCGAGGGTTGCTGCCCCCATTGTGGCGTGCCTCTGACGACGCCCCGTGGCGGCATTCCGGACGGAGCGGCCACCTATTGCAGCAACTGCGGCAACCGCGTGCGTTAAGCGAGGCACCCTATTACGCTTGACATTTCTTGCGCAGGTATTCGACTGTCATCAACGGGTGGCGCAGCGCCATGCGCGGAGCCGAGTACGCCATCATCTCGCGTATGCGTTTGCGAGCATCGCCGCGCTGGCAGTGGATTTCGCAGTCTTGGCAGTTCTTCTCGTGCCCGAAAGGGCATGCCTGCGTTCGCGCAAGTGTGGCATCAACTGTCTCGCGGCATTCCGAGCAGAGGCCTGCAGCATCCTTGCCGCCGACATGGTGGGCGGTACAGTAAATACGCCCGATTGCCTCGAGCGTCTTGCGGTCTTTATCGACTTTCGCTTCCCCCATGTGGATACCTTACTTTTAAATTTCCGGCATGGGGAGGGAGGGTTTTGGCCGTTTTTTTGGGGTTGGGAACCCCACAAGCCATTTTGAGCCTGCCTTCGAAGCCCCGGTAGCGTTCCCAAACCCAAAAAAGCGACCAAAGCATTGCGGCGGGGAGGCAAACCGGGCTCCCAAGTCCAAAAAAGTGGCGAAATTGTTCCGCCGTCATGCTCAGTTGACGTTGGAAGGACGGTTGCCTGTCTCCCCGAAAGACACCGCGGCCGCCCGGCGCTTTCGCCGGACGGCCGCGGGAGTGGTTGACGTCTGTGCTGGCTTACTTCATGGCTTCCACGAACACGGTAAGGCGATCGACGGTCAGGCCGAAATCGCTGTCACCGCCGAGGCCCTGGGCAACGATGGAGTGGGCGACGTCTTCCTCGCCCCAGTAGGTCTTAATCGATTCGCCATCTTTGTTGCCGGCGCATGCGATTGGCATGTTACTGATGGTCTCGGTCCATTCCTTGGCGTAGGTGTTGTAATCGCCGGAAATGTCGTAGGAATCGCCTTCTGCGAGCTTGGCAGTGCGCACCGTTACCATAGACGCGCCGAAGTCATACTGCGCCTCGGCCATGCCGTCCATGTAGCGGTACGTGACCTCAACCGGCTTGCCCATGTCGGCGATTTCTCCCTCGGGAAGCGCGAAGCTGTCGATTCCCGCTCCCTCGGCGGCTTCCTCGGCAGATGCCGCTTCGCTCCAGGGGTTGGCCATCCCAGCGGAGCTGGACGGCTCCGGGCTGGCGCTGCTAGAGCTGCCGCTCGGCGACGAGCAGCCCGCAAGTGCAATCAGCGCGCTTGCGATCACCGCAACCACAACCAGGGCAATCCACCTCTTAGATACGTTTTTCATGCGATATCTCCTTTCCTGATGTTCGTAGGATAACGCAAGTCGTGGCGCCGGGCGATGAGTCGAAGATACGCTCTCCGACTCATCGCCCGGCCTAGACGCTACGGCAGAGGAATGAGAGGATGGGGCCGATAAGATTGGCGTGGCTGCTCTAGAAACAAGAGGTGCGGCAAAGATGAGGTACGCCCACACGAACATCATCGCGCGGGACTGTTTCAAGCTTATCGGCTTCTACAAGCAGGTGTTCGGCTGCAAGTCGATTGGGGAAGTGCGAAATCAGAAAGGCGAATGACTGGATCGGCTGACGGGGTTAACCGACGCGCATATCGCCGGCGAGCCTCTGCTTCTGCCCGGGTACGGCGAAGACCGTCCGGCTTTGGAGATTTACTCGTACGACCATATGGAAGAAAGTGCGTTGTTCAGCACGAACCGACCCGGGTTTGCTCACATCGCATTCGAGGTCGATGACGTAAGGGAAAGCCTGAAACGGGTCCTCGAGTACGGCGGTTCCATGGTGGGCGAACTTGTTACGGTCGACAACCCGAACCACGACAACAAGCGGGCCGTTTTCGTGTGCGCCCGGGACATAGAGGGACACATCATAGAGCTGCAGAGCTGGGAAAACCTGTAATCGACGGCGGATGAAACGTCGTGACCACCATTTGAGGATTGTCTCCAAATGGTGGCTGTTCCCATCCACGCCATTCTTCGGCTCCGCGCTGCGCTCAGAAAGACGCGCGGGCCGGCACCGTGGTTGAGGCGCTCGAGCACGTGGTTCGCGTTCTTCCGTCCGCTCTGTGCGATGCCGAATCCCGCACAGAGCGGACGAAGTATCTGTTACCGAGGAGGAGATTCCCCGGCCAAAAGCCCCCTGTTCAACGATCCGCGCAAACGCTTATCCCGGAGGGTATCAGCGCCCCTTCGGGCATCAAGTGCTGACGGGATGGGACAGAATCGCGAAAACAGCAAGATAGAACAGACGCCATTCGCGAATAATTCCGTGAAGCAGATTCTCCTTATAGTCACTACCGAATCGCATGGGAGGCCATCATGAAAATCGAGGAAGCTGCTGACAGGGTCGGGAAAGACCGTATTCGTCAGGCTATGGAGTCCGACAACGCCGACGCCCTGAAGGACCTGTTTGACGAGGAAGGCATGTCGCTTACTGACGAGCAGCTCGACAGCATCACTGGTGGCATCTTTACGCCGCATGAGGCGAAGATTGCGATGCGTAAGCTGAAGCAGTCTAACGGCTCCGTTCTCGCCGGTGGATCCGCGTATTTCGATCCGTACGACCCGAATAGTCCCAACTGGACCGGGCCCCCCGGTACCGATACGACCGCGACTGACTGAGGCGCGTAGCCCGTCTGTCTCCATGCATAAGCCAATCGCCGTATCGCGTGACCCGAGCTGCCACGTGCCCGGTTATGCCGCGCCGGCAGTTCAGGTGCTGATATGCCCATGAACATTTGCGCGTCTGCCGACCATCGACTCCTAACGGAAAGCGCCCTTGCGCAATTGCGTCACGACGAGGGCTTGGCTTCGCTTGTGCGCGCGATGCGCGCAGAAGATCGCTCCGTGGCCGAGCAGGTGCAACGCCTCGGGGTTTCAAGTGTGCACATTGCTTGCCAGCGCAGCATGAACGCACTGTTAGAGAGCGCGTGCGCGGAATCCCCGGCAACAACGTTGGACCCCGTGGAGTTTGCGCAGGCCATCTACAAGTTACCCCGCACGCCGCGCACCGCACCCATCCGTAGAATAGTTCGCGAGATTGCGCGCGTCTATGCGCGGGCGAGCACAAAGGGTCTGCCTATCCCGAAGCGCCCCGACGACTTTCATGCCTTGTGGGAATGCGCCATGGAGGGTGAGCCGCGATGGAGCGAAAAAGACTTTACGCCCAAGTTCCGCGCTTCCGCGGCACGGATATTAAAAGGGCAGTCGTTAGAAACCGTGTTGCAGGTGTGCGTGGATCCCGCCGATTACGAAACGGAGCTTGCGCGCCTGCTGGCGTTTCTCCAGGATGAAAGCCTCGAACTGGAAGTACGTGCCGCTTGTGGATACGCGCTATTCGAATGGATTCACCCCTTCGTGGATGGGAATGGCCACGTGGGGAGGATGCTCGCGCTCTCGCTTCTGCAGGACTCCTATTCGCTTCCCACGATGGTGTGCTTCTCTTCGGCACTTGTGTGGGGAAAGCTGGGAACCTCCTGTCTATTCGCCCCGCTGCGCAGCGGCGACGGGACGCTTGTCGATTTCTGCCGCGGTACGCTCGAGCAGCTGCATACCGAGCAGGCGTTGGCAATGGAAATCGTTGCGGAGGCCTAATGCGGGAGAGCGTTTCCGCCCTGCGCAGGCAACAGATTTGACCTCTGAAGCGGAAAAGCGGCCTGAGAGCGTGTTCACCTCCGGCCGCTTTTGTGTCCCTGTGCTATGAGGGCTCGAAACTCTTACTTATGGCGTCCCCACTCCGCATTCAGGAAGGCGCGAATGCCTGCGATGCCAGCGCAGACAAGGCCCAGGGCGATGAGCACCGACGAGTCGATGACGAGGACGGGTTCTTTCTTTGCCATGGTGATCTCCTTCTTGGTGATGTTGGATTAGACGTCGATGAACTTCTTGCCCTCGGCAACGGCCTTGATGACGTCGGCCATGCGTGTGGACATAACACCGGAGGACCAGCCCCAGATTATGCCGACGACGATTGCCATCTGGATCTGGTTTTCGACTTCCACGTACACGGTGTTGCGCTGCACCATGCGGGTGCGCTTGCCGTCATCGAGCGGCTCCAGGAAGAAGCCCCAGGTCCAGCCGTATTCCTTGCAGCCATGAGGAAGCCAGGCGACGGCGCCCTGCTGGGTGGGCGGGTTGCCCGTGTCGGAGCAGCCGACGATGTACTTGCCGGGCTCATGCAGCTTGACCTCGTGGCCTACGCCCTGGTCGCCGTAGAACACCCAGTCGCCAACCTTCGTGTCCTGCCAGCGTTCCTGTGCCGGATAAGTGTTGTAGATGCGGAAGGAGGCCAGGTGCTCGAAGTTCCAGAAGCTGTAGAAGCCGGCCTTGTTCTGGCCAATCTGGTTGATGAGCGGCCACACCTTCTCGGGCGGCGCGTCGATCTCGGTGACCATCTGCGAGACCATCACCTGGTCATCTGGATAGGGCAGCAAATCGTCGCCCGGATACGCGCCCCTCGGGGGCGTGTCCTCGGGAGCCACCTTGTACTTCTTGCTGAATTGGTTCAGCCCGAGAAGCACGGCCGCCGGAGCGGCGATGCCTACAGCCGCGAGCTGCAGTCCGGAAAACTTGAATTTCACGATGCACTCCTTCTCTCTAGCCAAAACGATATATCAACAGTGCATGTATAGTATAGGATGCTGAAACGCATATAATCCGAGGTCAGGCTATGTATGGAGAGCGCCAATAGATAGGACCTGGATTAATAGAGCGTCTGCCTTCTTTTCTGCGCAGGCGCGTACAGTAGGCGCTGGCGAAAGCCGATGGATAAGGTGGATGCGCTTTATGGGCAACACCTTCATTGTCGGCAGGTTCCCGAACCGCATCTGGGCAGACCGTCGGTAGCTGCGAGCCGTGCAGGCTGGCGGTTGGTTTCTGCTATCATCACACGGCGATTACGAACGCGTGAAACAAGCGATTGGGGTAACGGAATATGTCGTGGTGGCAACACGAAAAAGCGAGGCAGTACCTACGATCCGCGATGGTCGAACACGGCAAGCAGGCAGCTGAGCATCTTGAAAAGGGCGTGCAGGCGGCAGCTGCGCAACGCGAACAGGGCTTGAAACAGGCGGCTTTGTATCGCGAGCGCGGCATAAAGCAAGCGGCCCTGTATGGCGAACAGGGCAGGCAAGCTGCGGCTGCTCATCTTGAGCGAGGTGTGAAGCAGGCGGTAGCCGTAAACCGCGCGCTAAGGCTGAAGAAGCTCACGTTGCTCCACTCCAACGACATGCACGGCGACTTCCTTGCCGACGAGGTTGACGACAAGCTGGTCGGCGGCGTTTCGATGCTGTCCGGGTACATTGAGAAAACCCGCCGCGAAGAGAAAAACGTCGTGTACGCGGTTGCGGGCGACATGTTCCGCGGTTCGCTTATCGATTCGGAGTCCCACGGCTTGTCCACGATTCAGATTATGAACATGCTGACGCCCGATGTGGCCACCATAGGCAACCACGAGGTGGATTACGGCGTAGCCCACATGCTGTTCCTCGAGAAATGCGCGGATTTCCCCATCGTCAGTGCAAACCTTCGCATCAAGACGAACAATGCGCGCCTGTTCGATCCGTTCCACATCGTCGAGGTTGGCGGCATGAAGATCCTCTTCATCGGCGTTGTCACCGAGGCCGTGATATCGCGCTGCAAGGACGATGGCATCGCTGGTTCGCTTGTGGTGGCAGAGGATGCCCTAAAGGAAATCGGGCGCATCTGCGACACGTATAACGGGCTCGACATCGACCTGACGGTGCTGCTTACGCACATCGGCTTCGAGGAGGACAAGAAGCTTGCGGCGCAACTCGACCCGACGTGGGGCATCGACCTCATCATCGGCGGGCATTCGCACACGCTGCTCGACGAGCCCTGCGTGGTGAACGGTATTCCCATCGTGCAGGTAGGCGTTGGCACCGATTACGTCGGCCGCTTCGACATCATGGTGGACACGCTGTTCAACCGCATCGATTCCTTCACCTGGCAGACCGTGCCCATCGATAGCGAGCATTGCCCCGAGGACGAGGCGCTGAAGGAGTTCATCTTCAAATGCAAGAAGAGCACCGACGCAAAATACAACCAGGTTGTCACGCGTCTTGCTCGGCGACTGATGCATCCCGTACGCTGCCAAGAGACCGAGCTGGGGGACCTGTTCGCCGATATGCTGCGTGACGCGCTCGGTGTCGACTTGTTCCTGCTGGCGTCGGGCAGCATCCGCGGGCAGGAGCTGGGGCCGATTGTCACCAAGGGCGACCTTGCCGTATGCTTCCCGTACGACGGGACGGCACATGCCGTGTATATGACCGGCGCGCAGTTGAAGCACGCGCTGCTGCATGCGATGCGCGACGAGACGTTCGCGGGTGGCCATGCCGAGTTCTTCCAAGTGTCGAGTGGGCTTGAGCTGGAATACGACCAGTCTTCGCACTCGTTTACGCGCTTTGACTTCGATGGCGAACCTGTCGAGGACGACCAGGAGTTCACGGTGGGTATACAGCAGTACAGCCTCACCAACACCGAGTACATGTTCGATATGGCGATTGATGAGCTGCGGGCCAACCGCCATGAACGCACGCTGGCTTCATCATGCGCGGGCATCCTCGAGGAAGTCCTGAACACCGGCGAATATCGCGATGTCGAAGGAATAGGCCGCCTGACCTTGAACTTGTGCTGAGGCTGTTTGGGGCTTCAAGCTAAGTTTTGCCTGGCCAGAGGCTCCATCCTTCGGCTATTCCCCCTGGCGCGGGTTGCGCAGAATAGCGGCGGCCAGGTCGTCGAGCGTTTGGACCTGCCACCACTCCTCGTCGGGAACGTGCGCTTCGAATTCGGCTTCGAGCCTGGTGAGCACCTGGATGAACCCGAGCGAATCGACGCCGCCCTCGACGATCATCGTCTCGTCGTCCTTCAGGTTCGGGTCGTAATCTTCAGGCAGGTCCTGCGCCATAATCTCGCGTGCGCGGGCCTTTACTTCTTCAGCAGTTGCCATTATCCCAGCTCCTCCTGTATTTTCCATCGTTCGACATCGCCGGCGGCCGTGCGCGGCAGCGCGTGGCCGAGGCGTGAAATTCGCAGAATGCGCGACCCGGGCGGATACCCTGCCATCGCCGGCTCGAGCGCGTCGAGCAACTCGCGGTCGGTGCGTTCATGGGCAAGCAATCCGCATACGAGCACGAGGGTGCCTTCATGCAGCACCGCGGCAATGTCGCCTTCGCCGAGTGCGCCGGCCAACGCCGCTTCGTATTCGGGCAAGAACACCTTTGTCCCATTGCGAAGGACGATGACGTCCTTCAGGCGGCCGACCACGTGCAGTCGGCCTTCGTTGTCGAGAAATCCCTGGTCGCCCGTGTGAAGCACGCCATCGCGAACCGCAGCAGCAGTCTTATCGGGGTCGCGGTAGTAGCCCTGCATCAGGCACGTAGGGGCATCGACGAGGATCTCCCCGTCTTCGCCAATCATCACGGTGTCCTCGGGGCAAATCGTCATTGCGTGGAAGTCGTCGCCGGTGCTCAGCGCAACCCCCGAGCTCGTTTCCGTGAGGCCATACCCAAGGCTTACGCGAATGCCGTGCGTACGCACCGCATCGAGCAACGCGTCGGTGCAGTCGGCGGCACCTACCAGCACGAGCTTCAGGTTGTTGCCGAACGCCCGGCGTGCGGCCAAAAGTTGCAGCAGCTTCGGCACGACCGAGACCGTCGTGGGGTTGAACAGCGCGAAGTCGTCGGTGATGTGCCGCAGCCCGCGGCCGAGCGCCACGGTGGCGCCGCACGAGAGCCCCCAGAGCAGCCCGCACACGAATCCGAACACGTGCGAGAGCGGAAGCACGCACAGCAGCGTGTCGTCGGGGGTCAGCGGCATCAGCGACGAGCCGTTGAAGGCGCTCGACATCAGGCTTTCATCGGTGAGCACGACCGGCTTCGACTGCGAGGTCGTTCCGCTCGTGAAGAACAGCACGGCATGTGCGCCAAAGGCGGGCGCTGCGTTCGGAGCGAGTTGTTCTTCGAGCGCGCTTGCCCGCGCGGTGTCCGACGCCCACACGCAATCGGCATCAACTGCCTGCAAGAGCGGTAACGCCACCTGGTTGGGAAGCATCGGGTCGAGCAGTGCCACCTGAAGGCCCGCCCGCACCGCGGCGAAGATCTCGACGACGCACGCGGGGGTTCCATCAGCCAAAATGGCCTCGCATAGGCTTCCCCGGGTTGCAAGTTCGGCAGCCCGCGCGTGCACGCGCGCCGCCAATTCGCCCCAAGTTATGGTCTGTGGCGCACCCGTTGCATCGCAGGCCAGAAGCGCCGACCGCTCCGGCGCATCGGCGGCCATGCGATCCACCAGGTCCGCAAAGTCCTTGTAGCGATTCATGGGACGTCCCCTTCGATGAGTCAGAGAACGTATCTTCGACTCATTTTCGCGTGAGCGTTTCTTGTTCGGTTGCGTTTCCCGAAAATGAGTCGAAGATGCGTTCTCCGACTCATCGGTTGCGTTTCCTGAAAATGAGTCGGAGACGCGTTCTCTGACTCATTGCTCAGCGGGCTGAAAACGGGCCGGGGTATTTCCCCGGCCCGCACAATTCCTTACTTGAAGAAGCGCAGCACCAGTTCGCGGCTGTACTCGACGGTTTCGTCCATGTCGCCGAAGCTCATGATCTCGCCGGCATAGAACGTGTCGTACTTGCCCTGCATCGCCTCGACGTCGTCGTACCAACCGGCGGCGTAGTCTTCGGAGAAGACGTGCGGGAAGTAGTACCAATCGCGCTCCTGGATGACCTCCTTGGCCGGGTTGCCCATGGTCTCGAGGTCTTTCAGTACGGTCTGCTTGACGTCCTCGTACGGAAGCTCCTTCAGGTCGCGGTGCTTGCGCAGCGCGTAGGTGACGTACATCTGGTCGGGGCCGATGTCGGACCAGCGATGGTAGTACACCATCAGGTGGCCGAGGCGGCCGGGCACCATGTTCTCCATGATGTAGTAGGAGATGTCGGGCGCCTTGTCGGGCTCGGTGAGGAAACCGAGGACGTCATAGCGCTCGAAGTCGATCTTGTCGAAGTGGCTCTTCTCGTCTTCGCGGATGTCGGCATACTCGCCGAAGTACTGCAGCGGCGCGGTGACGATGAGCTTGTCGAACTCCTCGACCTCGCCGTTCACCGTGATGAAGACCTTGCCGTCCTTGCGCTCGATCTTCGTGATGTCGGAGTTCAGGCGTGCCGGGTGCTTGATCTTGTCGTTCAGGTGCTCCCAGATGGACTGCGTGCCGTCCTTCCAGGTCCACAGATTCACCTTCACGAAGTTCATCGTGGTCTGGAAGTCCAGGTACTTCAGCACGTAGGCGGCCGGAATCTCATCGAAATAGCCATAGCCGAACGAGGTGAAGGGGCCAATCCAGATGTCCTGCACGAGTTCGACGCCGTTCTTCTCGCAGAATTCCTTGAACGGAAGCGCGAGGTCCTTCAGGTTCTCGTTTTCGCCCGAGATGTACTCGCGCTCGGGGGATACTGCGTAGCCATTGTAGCGGCCCTGCGCCACGCCGCGGTGACCGTTGATGTCGTAGCCCTTGTACTTGGTCTGCAGCAGCTCGCCGAACTTCTTCACCTGGCGCTTCATCTGTAGCAGGCGCGGTGCCTTCAGCGGGTGCTTCTTCGGGTTAAACGGGTCGATGACATTGCCGTTGAGGTCCTTGTAGTTGCGGTTCAGGCGCGGGCCATCGTGCGTGATGCCGCAGAAGTCCTCGACGTCCTTGATGGCGTAGTACGAGGGCACGCCCATGATGGCGCCCAGCTCGTAGCGGCGGCCGTTGTACTCGGGGGAATGGCACTTGCCGCCCACCCAGCCGTTGCGCTCGAAGATGGTGTAGTTCTCGTATCCAGCCTGCTCAAGGTACATGCCGGCGGAAAGACCGGCCGGGCCACCGCCGATAATCGCGATGCGTACGTCTTTGTCCATATGAGTTCCTTCCTATTGGCTGGCGAACAAGCGGGGTGACGCCCCCTTGTTCGCCCGGTGATTCTCGTGTTACTGCAGCGCGGCCAGTTCGGCCTCGAGTGCGGCGATCTTGGCTTCGGCAGCAGCCTGCTGCTTGGCGGCCTTCTCGCGGATTTCCTCGATGGCGCGCGGGATGCGCTCGCGATAGTAGTCGGTGTCCACATCCCACGGACCGTCCACGGGCGGCCAGGCGGGGTCGGCCATCTTCGCCGGGCGCACTTCCTCGACCGCGGGAGCGTAACGGCCGTCGCGGACATGCGGCGCGTCGGTTACGGCCTGCACCTCGGGATCCGCATAGTAGTACGGGCCGAAGATCTTGCGATACAGGTTGGTGTGCTTGTGCACGGGCATCGTGCCCTCGGAGCACTTCTTCATGTATTCCATCTGCAGGCGCTGCATGCAGGTGCCGCAGTACAGGATGGCGCGCTTCAGGCAGAAGCGGGTAATCGGGTCCTTGGTGCCGTAGTACTTCCAGTGGCACAGGAAGCGGGTCCGGTTGCCCTTCAGCGGGATGAAGTACCAGCCCCAGACGAAGTTCATGTCGTCGACCAGGCCGCCGGCGATGGCGTACGCGCCGCGCGCGCGGGGCGGATGCTGGATGTCGGAGAAGGCGAGGATGTACTTGTCCGCCACGACGTCGGCTGCTTCGCAGCCCATGCCCGAGCGGTCCCAATCCATGAAGTCGCCCGGCATGAAGGAGTCGGGCATCTGCCACTCTTCGCAAATCTCGTAGCGGTTGAAGATGGACATGCGGCCGAACACGCGCTCGAGCCACTCGGAGCTCAGGGAGCCGGACTTCGTGCCGCCCCACTGATACATCCACGGGTACACTTCCTCAACCGGTGCGTTGATGGTGATGCCGAAGGTCGTGGTTTCAACCAGATTGGGGTCGAAGCGCTCCATTAGCTCGTCGCCTGGATACGTGAGCGCTTGCTCGGCGGGCGTGGCGTGGAGCTCCGTGCCCCAGTCGTACACGATGCGGCAGCCGGCCAGCACGCCGGCGGCTCCCACTCCGAGGGCTCCCCCTACCTTGAGTGCTCCGGACAGCAGAGATTTTTTAGCAGACATAGCTTACTCTTCCTTCCCGATTGTTGACTTGCCATATCCACACTTTGTTCACAAACAGGGTACTACCATTTCGCCAGGTTTTCACCCCACTTCCCCTGCAAGATTGGTGCGGATTCCCGCCCAGAAATGAAGGCGTTTCGAGCCATGAGTCAATTACCCCAGGGGTAATTGACTCATTACGGTTGGGGAAACATGGCAAGGTAGAGCGGTAGCGTGACTCTCTTTCCGAAACGGCCGACGTTGCCGTCGATAAGCTTGTAGCTTACGCGTACGTCATCCCATCCTGCATGAGTCAATTACCCCTGGGGTAAGTGACTCATGCAGGATGGGACTCCTGCCGGGTGCATATAATGGGTGACATGAAACTGCACAGGACGACAAATGCGATTATGCAAGGTGTAACGGGGTTGGTGTACCTCGCTGGGTTACCGTTTGCCCTGGCGAGCGGCGTGCTGCCCCGGACGTGGGGGCGCATGCGGAAAGCCCCGCGAACCGATGAGGATTGGATCGTGGTGCTGGGGTGCGGCTATGTCATCCCCGACATGTTGAACGCGCGTGTGGACGCGGCGGTGGAAACATGGCGAACCAAGCCCGATTGCAAGCTCATCTTAAGCGGTGCCGAAACCGAATTCTCCGACGAGCCCGCCTATATGGCCGCCCGGTGCGTGAGCGCGGGCGTACCCGAGCAGCAACTGCTGCGCGACGGACATGGCTATACCACCAAGAAGACGGTGGAAAACGTCGCGCGTGCCGGCGTGAAGCGCGCGCTGTTCGTGTCGAGCGACTACCACATACGACGTTGCGTCTACCAGGCGCGCCGTGCCGGCATCGACGCGGTGGGGCTGAAAGTTCCGCGGGTAAAGCATCGGCGGCGCTGGTTGTATTGGTTGCGCGAGGCGGCAGCCATGGCAAAGGCCGTGGTGTCGCGCTACGAACAGAGCCCGAACGCGTCCGCTCCACGGCTTGAGCTGCAGCCGGAAAGCGATGTTGAGTTCACCCAGCCGCTGTCGTTTCAGCCGTTTGGGCCGATCGACATGCTGGAGCCCTGGGCGTATGTGGGCCCGGAACCCGCTGCCGCCCCGGCGCCTGGCAAGCAGGTGCGCGTTTTGGTGCTCTACCCGCAGCTCACGGCAAACTACGGCGATCGCGGTAACGTGTTGCTGTTACAGCGGGAGCTTGAGGCCCGCGGATGTGACGTACGCGTAGAGGAGCACGAGCTGGGCGCCGCTTTGCCCGACGCGCTCTACGATGCCTACCTTGTCGGAGGCGCCATGCCCCACGAACGGGAGCTTATCGCCAACGACTTGCGTGCCGGGATGGCGCACCATCTGGCCCAGGCTATCGATGCCGGGAGCGTGTTGCTTGCGGTGGCGGGAGGGCTTGCGGCCCTTGGCGATGCCGGCGTGCTTCCCGTTCGAACCGAACCGGGCGATATGGAACCCGCGCATGCGTATGCGAAGCTGCTCGTGCCTGGCGGGGAGGGCGAGCTGCTTGCGGGGTATCAAATTCACGCCGAGCGCTATTACCTGGACAACCCCCGGAACGCGCTTGCGCGCACATCGGCGGGGTATGGCAACAACGGCGGAGACGGTACCGAGGGCGTGTGCATCAACAACGCCTATGGCACCACGCTGCACGGACCCGTGCTCATGAGGAGCCGCTGGCTGCTGGAACGCTTGGCCGACGACATCCTGAAGCGGCGCGGCGAATCGGGGGTGGACAATGCTTAGCGTGCGGGATATGGCGGGCGTCGCCGCCGGAAAGCTGGCGTACAAACTCGCCCGAAGGCGGGGGAGTTCAGGCTCGGTCATGCCGGGTCATGTGGCGCAAAAGATTTCCCCGCACCTGCTGGAAACGCTTGCGCAGGACGTGGAGGTCTACCTCGTGACGGGCACGAACGGCAAGGGCTCGACCATCGCCTTCCTAAGCGTTGCGGACAACCTGGGGCAGGAGCGCTGCCTCTGCAACGTTCTGCGTTCGAACATGCTCAACGGCATGGTCACGTCGTTCGTCATGGAGTCGGGCGCGTTCGAGAAGTCGCCGAAGAAGATCGCGTTTCTGGAATGCGAGAGCAGCCTGCCCATCGTGCTGCGAAAGGTAAAGCCCGCGGGCATTCTGGTGAACAACCTGTTCCTCGACCAGGCCGATCGGTACCGGGGCGTCGAGCAGCTCATGGGCTTGCTGCGCGATTCCATCCAGACGGTTCCCGATGCCGTCCTGTTCCTGAACGCTGACGACCCCCGCGTCGTTTCCCTGGCCGAGGGCCTCCCGAACGAGCGGCACTGGTTTGGCTCGGATGTCGCGCTTTCCGGATGCTCCGAATACGACGGAATGAGCTGCCCCCGCTGCGGCACGGTGCTCGAGTATGGCCTGCACATGCTTGGCCACCTGGGGCATTGGCGCTGTCCCACCTGTGGATTCGCCCGTCCCGAGCCCGAAAGCCGCATCGCCGCCTTCCGGTACGTAAGCTATCTGGAATGCGATGTGGCTTCCCCAGCGGGCTCGCGCACGTATCGGGTGGCATATGGCCAGTCTGCGGTGCTGCACAATGTGCTGGCCGCCCACGTCCTCTGGCGTGCGGTGGGAGGCGACTCGGACGAGCTTGCGATGGGAATCGTGGCGCACAGCCTGAAGGAAGCCCGGTGACACACCACGGTTGTGCGCGGCTGCACCGTTCATCGCGAGATGGTGAAAAACGCCATTGGTGCGAACGTCGCCATCGACCGCTTCGTGGATTCGGATATCCAGGCAACGTTGTTGCTTGGGCTCGGAAGGAAAGTAGTGGACTCGAGCGATCCGTCCTGGATCTGGAATGTCGAGTTCGAGCGCCTTGCCGCCTGTGAGCAGCGCATCCCGCGTATCTACGTGCTCGGAACTGCTAGCAATGCGCTTATAGCGCGTCTCGTATGCGCTGGTATTCCCCGCGGTAAAATCGTTCCCCTCGAGCAGCCCAATGAGGTGCGCGCTGTTTGCGAGCAGGAACGTGAACTGTATAGCTTCTGCTCGGGGAGCGTTACATCTGCGGTCGCTCGGGTCGTTGCTCGCATGCGCGAAGAGGAGAGCTAAGTCCACAGCGCACTAAAGCACGGTGCCCGCCCCGAATGGGGCGGGCACCGTCGATAATGGCTGGCTGGTGACTGGATTGCTAGTCCTTGCCTTCCGCGTGCCAGTAGCCCTTTCCGTCTTGGTAGTAGTAGCCGCCCGCGACTTGCTCGAGAGATTCGTCGTCGAGAGCCTTAACTCCTTCGAGGTTCTCGAGGGGCAGATTGCCGTCCGCTGCGTCTTTCAGGGCGTCCAGAGCTTCCTTGGTCTATTGGTTCCTTTCCTTTGTGTAACCCTACGATAAAGGCCTCTGCCTGCATAGATGCGAAAGGCGTTTGGCTCTTTGTCGATTGTTCGCCAGCCATCGAAAACCATCCGCAACATTTTTGCCAAAGTGGGTGCAGGTGCCCGAAATGAGATGCCTGCCCTCAGGGCAAGGGCGTCTCATTCTCCGCGCATGCGCCGGTTTTGGAGTATGCTTATCCGTGCAGGTTGGAGGCAAACGACCTGCAACGACAACGAATTCAGGAGGTTAGTAGACATGCGCGACAAGAAATGGAAGCTTTTGGGCATGGTATGCGCGAGTGTTGCCCTGATTGCGGCGCTGGCGATGGTTGGGTGCTCGGGAAACAATGCATCCAGCGATAGCGCTGCCGGCGATGCGGCGGCCGAGGCGGTTGCCGACCTCACCGTCACGCCCGGCAAGCTCACGATTGCCACGGGCAACCCGGCGTACCCGCCGTACGTGATGAACGATGCTCCGGAGTCGGGCGAGGGCTTCGAGGCCGCAATCGCCTATGCGGTTGCCGAGAAGATGGGCTTTGCTCCCGAGGACGTGGTGTGGGTTCGCACTGGTTTTGACGAGGCCATCACCCCGGGCACCAAGGACTGGGATATGAATATCCAGCAGTTTGGCGTCACCGAAGACCGCCAGAAGGCCGTTGACTTCAGCAGCCCGTACTTCAAGCCCACGCAGGCCGTCATCGTCGATGCTGCCGAAGGCCACGACAAGTACGCGAAGGCCACCAGCTGCGCCGAGCTCGCCGATGCGGTTCTTGGCGCCGAGTCTGGCTCCACGTCCTATACCTGGGGTATGGAGAAGATCAACAAGAACATCCAGGTGTTCAATTCCAACGCGGACGCGGTGAATGCGCTGAACGCGCATCAGATTGACGGCATCATCGTCGACACCCCGACGGGCGTGTACATGGCCGACCCCGAGATGGAAGAGCTTGCCTCTGCCGCTCTCATCGGTCAGATTCCCGACTCCGAGGCCGACCCGCTGGCCTTCCTCCTTCCGAAGGATTCCAAGCTTACCCCTGCCGTCACGGCTGCCGTTGACGAGCTGGAGGCCGAGGGTGCTTTGAAGGAAATCGCCGACAAGTGGATGGCCGAATACACCATCGACGTGCCGGTTCTGAAGTAGCCGACAGCTTCTGCACGACCTTGTGCGCCCGAGGGGGATGTTCCTCCTCGGGCGCAATTAGTTGTTGCCTCCCTTCGTTTATACTGTGTTCGCTGGGGATATCCCCGTTCAGCTGCATTCGATTAGAGGTGGGAAGTTGAAGGAAAGCGAGCCCGTCTTCGAGGTGAGCTCCGTCGAGCAGGAGCGTCAGGCGTTTCGCGCCCGCCAAGGCAGGCGCTCGGTTCTCATCAGCATAGCCAGCACATTTGTGTTGGCCGCGGCCATCGTGCTCACACTTCACTTCGCGCCCGGCTGGCCACGTGTCCAGCAGACCTTCTTTAGCCCGGAGTACTTCGTGCAGTCGTTCCCGTACGTGTTGGATGGCCTCTGGCTGAACGTGCGCGTGCTTATCTATTCGCTTATCGGGACGGCGATTTTCGGCACGCTTCTGGCGGTCGTCCGTATCAGCAAGTCGCCCGTGCTATTCCCCTTGCGGATTTTGGCGCAGGCATATACGACCATCATGCGCGGTATCCCGATGCTCGTCGTGCTGTACATCATCGGTTTCGGCATTCCGGGTCTCGAGATTTTCGGGCGCATCCCCATTGCGGTCCTCGGCACCATCGCCGTGACGATGTCGTATTCGGCCTACATCGCCGAGGTCCTGCGTGCGGGTTTCCAGGACGTAAGCCCCCAGCAGCGCGCGTCGGCCCGTTCGCTTGGCCTTACCAGCGGGCAGACCGTGCGGCTCATCATCATTCCGCAGGCGCTGCGCAAGATCGCGCCGGCCTTGATGAACGACTTCATCGCCATGCAGAAAGACGTCGGCCTCATCTCGACGCTTGGCGCCATCGACGCGGTGCGTGCTGCGCAAGTGCAGGTGGCACTTACGTTCAACTTCACGCCCTACATCGTGGCGAGCATCCTGTTCATCCTCATGAGCGTTCCGTTCATCATCCTGAACGACTGGTATACCGCGAAGCTGCGCGAGCGCGAGCAATCGGGAGGCATGGTGTGATGGAACAGCAGGCAAACATCGAGCCCGTATTGCGCATCGATAACGTGGTGAAGCGGTTTGGCACGAACACGGTGCTCGACCATATTTCGTTTGACGTGCATAAACACGAGACCGTCGCGCTCCTGGGCGCCTCGGGGTCGGGTAAATCCACGCTTATGAAGTGCGTAAACCTGCTCGAGCGAGTAAGCGACGGGCAGATTTGGCTTGGCGACCTCGACATAACCGACCCGCGCGTGAACTCCAACGAGGTTCGTGCGCGCATTGGCGTGGTGTTCCAGCATTTCAACCTGTTTTCGCATCTTTCGGTGCTGAACAACGTGACGCTTGCAGCGCGCAAGGTGTTCAAGTGGGACAAGCATCGCGCCGAAGATAGGGCCATGGATTTGCTGAAGCGCATCGGCATGGACGGGAAGGCCAAGGAATACCCCGACCGGCTGTCTGGTGGCCAGCAACAACGCGTGGCCATCGTGCGTGCGCTGATGATGAATCCCGAGTTGCTCCTGCTTGACGAGATTACATCTGCGCTTGACCCGCTGCTCGTCGGCGAGGTGCTCGAGATGGTTGAGGAGCTGAAAGGCCAGGGGGCGACAATCCTGATGGCGACCCACGAGATGCATTTTGCGCGCAGCGCTGCCGACCGCATCGTGCTTTTGCGTGACGGTAAAATCGCCGAGAATGGCACGCCCGAAGAGGTCATGGACAATTCCGCCGACCCCGAGACCCGTGCGTTTTTCAAAGCCTTCCGCGCATAACCCGGGCAGAGTATAGCCGGCTCCTCGGCTGGACCCAAAAACCACGGTTGTGTGGAGCGATGCAAACTTTCCGCCAGTTTCAGCAGAAAAAACCACGGTTGTGTGGAGCGATGTAAGAGGGCGTTCGCGTATCGCGTGGGGTTCGAGTTTGCAGGTAATCAACGACCAGGCTTTATGTTGCCCGTGAGCTTGCGGAATCGGCTTGCCGCTCTGCATCACTCAACATACCCGTGGTTTTTCGACCTGGGCGCGCAAATTTTTTACATCGCTCCACACAACCGTGGTTTTTGATTCGGGCGCTCCACTCGGTGTCATCTTAGGCAAAGGGCAGAAGGCGCGTATTCGAGGGATTCGCCGCACCACGTGCGCAGCCATCTTACGATGATGAAAAACACCCGCGGTAAATCATCATGCGGGGGCGTTAGGTTAGCGACTTCAGGAGTGTGGTTACGACCTGGTTGGTTATCTCGTACGTGCCTGGCGCTTTGCTTTCGCGGGGGCCGGCGATGTTTAGGGTGAGTTCCCGGCCAAGGCCTTCGAGCCAGGTGCGTACAGCCCCGACCTCTTCGATACCGCGGATGACGAGGCAGGGTCGGCGCATCGCTTCGGCAAAGCGCACGGTCATTTGCGTTCCGCTGCAGGGCTCGAGCCCGGAGGGCGCCACGACCAGGGTGGCATGTGCATCCCGGACATTCAG
The DNA here is from genome assembly GCA_030526775.1 of Coriobacteriia bacterium. Lineage (GTDB taxonomy): Bacteria > Actinomycetota > Coriobacteriia > Coriobacteriales > Eggerthellaceae > UMGS1519. Next base: position 36,804 of record JAUNCA010000001.1, read on the forward strand.
GGCGGTGCGCTCCACGTAGCTATCGCTCGGGCATTCTCGCAGCTCGGGGTACACGGCAAGCAACCCGGGCGCTTCGGGCATGTCCTCGGCCAAACCACCCCTCGGCACCCAGCCGCATACCGGAATGCCCAGTTCACGAGCGGCATCGAGCGCTGCGCGGTCGGCTCCGGTCTGTCCGCCAGAACGAATGCGGGCAATCCTTCGCGTGTTCGCCACAATCGTGTCTGCTTCGTCTTGCTGGGCCGAGACGGAGGCGTCATCGGTGGGGTCGGCCTTTTGCAAGGTCTCCCACTCCTCGCGGGTAATCCAGTTAACATCTTCGGTAATGTAGTCGCCCACCGCTTGGCGCGGCCGGTTGCGGATGATGCGCTGATGCTTCAGCCCGAGCTTTTCCTGGACGCGGCGGTTTTGGTCGTGGCCGGCTATATGGCCCGCCCAAATTGCGGCAAGCCCGAGGTCGCTGAATGCGTGGTGCATAACCGCGCGCACGGCTTCGGGCATAAGGCCTTGGCCCCATAGGGGCTTGCCCAGCCAGTAGGTCAGCTCGGCCTGATCGTCGCCGATGGCAAGGTCCGAGCGTATTCCCACCTTAAGGCTGACAGAGCCGGTAGGGCGATCGGGGTCTTCCGCATCGCGTATGGTTACGGCATATGTTTCGGGCACCATCAGGTCTTTTTCGAGCGCTTCGCGGCTCTCTTGAACGCTTGCGTGGGGAAGCCAGCCTGCGGCAGGCCCCACGTCGGGGTCGCGGGCGTATTCGAACAGGGCTTCGGCGTCCGATATGCGCCAGGGACGCAGGACGAGGCGTTTGGTTTCAAGCGTGACAGGCCAGGACATGGGAGCTCCTTTCCACGCGACAACCCCCGTCCTTGTATTGGGTATATTGTACGCGCGAACCCTTCTATGCCGCGTGTCGAAGACACGGGCCGTTTTCCGAAATGTGGGATATTCGTCGGATAGAACAGGAGTATGGTGCGTATAAAGGGGTACAAATCTAGATTCCAATGGTATGAGGGGAGGCAGTGCGTGGAGGAGCGAGAGCTCGATAAGACGCTGGAACAGCTGTTTCAGCAAGATCTTTCGGCGGGAACCGAAGAATTCCGTGACGAGCTGCTTGCCCGCTGCCTTGCAGTGCTGGATGCCGAGAATGGCGTCGGCGAAATCGATGACGGCCTTCTTGGCATGCTCACCGCGGCGGGCGATGTGTATAGCGCCCAAGCCGAGGCAGACAGTTCGGTGAAACTCCAAGGTCGGGGTCCGCGGGCATAAGGCCCGAAATCTAATAAATCCAGCAGGTTTCAGAACCTAACAAACCTTCTAAGACGGCCCCGCAAGGACCGTCATTTTGTATAATTTTCCTTTAACGAAGACCGCTTCGGTTAGGAAACGCTACGGGCGAAAAGAAGAAATACCGCGAAATCAGCATCTTCCAGCGTGGCAACGGCGAAGAGATGCGCGAGCGCGAGTTCGAACGGCTCTACCTGCAGAGCTATGGAACCGTGTATGGTTTCGTGCGCGCCCGCATGGCCTCCGATGCCGATGCGGAGGACGTTGTATCCGAGGCGTTTATAAAAGCGGCCCGTTCGTTTGCATCGTTCAATCCAAGCCGGGCAAAATTCGGTACCTGGGTTACCGCCATCGCAAAGAACTGCATGATCAGCCACTTCCGGCGCGACCGCCCAACCACCCCTATAGACGAGGTCTCCGAGAGGGCGTTTGCAGTATCGGGTGGGCAGGAGGCTGTCGACAATCGTGAGCTCGTGAAGCAGCTGCTTGCATGCCTAGATGACAACGAGCGCATGTTCGTCGCCATGAAATACCGCGACGGCATGAGAAACGTCGACATCGCGGCCGAACTGGGCATGAACCCTTCGACGGTTGCGACGGTGCTTGCAGGTGCCCGTACGAAGATGCGTGCCAAGTTGGAAGGCAGTAGGTAACATGGCAGATACCACGAGCTCCATTTTCAACAAGAAGGCGACCGAAAAACTGCGGAGCCCCGACGACCTCGATAAATACGTACGCGTGACGAACCCCAGCGTCTGGGTGGTGTTCGGGGCATGCGTGGCGTTGCTGGTGGGTCTTTTGGCTTGGGGCATTTTCGGGTCTGTTGCCACCAGCGTGTCGACCACGGGAGCCTGCGTCGACGACAAGGCCATATGCTTCCTTACCGCCGAGGAGTCCACGAAGGTGAAGGAAGGCGACGCTGCGAACGTCGACGGCGAGCGGATGACGGTTGTCCGCATAGAGCCGACGCCCGTCTCGGTTGACGAGGCCCATGCCATTTTGGGTAGCGACTACTTAGTGAGCGCGCTCGTCAAGGAGAATTGGGGTTATCAGGTTACCTTCGAGGGTGACACCTCCGGCCTTGCAGCCGGCGTGCCCCTTGCCGTGAATATCACGACCGAGCGCATCGCGCCGATCAGCCTGATTCTGGGGAGCCGGTAATGAGGAACTTGGCCCTTTCCCCCAAACATATGAACGGGGAGTTGCGCCATGCCTAGCAAAGTGGCGAAAGTCCCGCAGGTCATGCAGATGGAGGCGCTGGAATGCGGTGCCGCCTGCCTGACGATGATCCTGGCCTATTACGGTCGCTGGGTGCCGCTCGAGCAAGTGCGCGCCGATTGCGGCGTGTCGCGCGACGGCAGCAAGGCGTCGAATGTGCTGAAGGCGGCACGCAGCTATGGCCTGAAGGCGAAAGGCATGACGTTTTCGACCGAGGCGCTGCGCAAGAAGGGAACCTTCCCCTGCATCATATTCTGGAACTTCAACCATTTCGTCGTGCTCGACGGCTTCAAGGGCAACAACGCCTATATCAACGACCCCGCGTGCGGCCAGGTGAAAGTTCCCATCGAGGAATTCGACAAGAGCTTCACCGGCATCGTGCTGGTGTTCGAGAAGACCGATGCCTTCGAAGAGGGCGGCCAGAAGCCCGATACCATGAGGTTCGCCCGCGCCCGCCTCGAGGGTTTGGGCGCCGCCATCGCATTCGTCATGCTTACGGCTGCTATCACCTCGGTCGTCGCGATACTGAACACCTCCCTCGGGCAGGTGTTCATGGACCGCATCCTCACCGGTAATAATCCCGAATGGCTCGTGCCGCTTACCGTGGTGATGCTCGTGCTCGCGGGGATAACCGGCATTGTTTCCATCTTGAACGCCGTGTACCTCATGCGCATACAGGGCAAGATCGCGGTGGTATCTTCCTCGCGGTTCATGCGGCATCTGCTGCATCTGCCCGTGGGGTTCTACGCCCAGCGCATGGTGGGCGACCTGCAGCAGCGGCAGTCCGCCAACGAGAACATCGCGTTTTCGCTCATCGGCCAACTCGCCCCGGTTCTCGTGAACATCGTGACGCTCGTGCTGTACCTGGCCATCATGCTCAACTACAGCGTGCTGCTTACCGCCGTGGGCTTGCTCACCGTGGTGATGAATGCGTTCATCGCGCGCTACATCTCGAAAAAGCGCGTGAATATCGCGCGCGCGGGCGCCATGAACGCGGGCAAGCTGTACGCGACCACCGTCGGCGGCGTCCAGATGATCGAGACCATCAAGGCCGCCGGCGCCGAGAACGGGTATTTCGCCCGGTGGGCTGGATACCAGGCGGCGGTGAACGAATCGGTGGCCCGCTCGACGCGGCTGAACACCTATCTGGGTATGCTGCCGACGCTCCTCGTTCAGCTTGCGAACATCTTGGTGCTGGTGTTGGGCATCTGGCTCATCATCGAGGGCGCGTTCACGCCGGGCATGCTGCTTGCCTTCACCGGATTCCTCGCGTCGTTCATGGCGCCCATCCAGCAGATAATCAACTTGGGCCAGACGGTGCAAGAGATGCAGACGCAGATGGAGCGCGTGGAAGACGTGCTCCGCTACCCCGTGGATGTCCCTGAAGAGCCCGAAGAGCCGGTTTCGGTGGACGAACTCGACCGTGAGAAGCTGCGTGGCGAAGTGGACCTCAAGGGAGTCTCCTTCGGCTACTCGCCGCTTGAGCCGCCGCTCATCCAAGATTTCGACTTGCATCTGGACCCCGGGCAGTGGGTCGCGCTTGTCGGCGGTTCGGGCTGCGGCAAGTCCACCATTGCCAAGCTCGTGAGCGGGCTGTGCGAGCCCTGGTCGGGCGAGGTGAGCTTCGACGGCACGCCGATAAAGGAAGTTCCCCGCGCGGTATTGCGCGGTTCGCTCGCCGTCGTGGACCAGGATATCGTGACCTTCGACGACACCGTGTCCGACAACGTGAAGCTGTGGGACCGCTCCATCGAAGACTACGAGGTTATCCTGGCCTGCCGCGATGCGGATATCCACGACGTCGTGGCAGCGCGTGAGGGCGGTTATTCCAGCCGCATCCTGCCCGGTGGCCGCAACTTCAGCGGCGGGCAGCTTCAGCGCCTGGAGATAGCGCGCGTTTTGGCGCAAGATCCTACGATCATCATCCTGGACGAGGCGACCAGCGCGCTCGATGCCCAGACGGAGGCCGAGGTGATACGGCGCATCCGCGATCGCGGCATAACCTGCATCGTGGTGGCGCATCGACTCTCGACCATACGCGACTGCGACGAGATCGTGGTGCTCGACGACGGCAAGGTCGTGGAGCGCGGCACGCACGCGGAATTGCTGGCCAAAGACGGCGCATACGCGGAGTTGGTGCGCAATGACTAAGACGACGAGGCGGGTGCGCTCATGAGGTGGATGGAGTCGCAAATCGAGACCCGCGCGAAGTTCGATGCAGAGGCAACCGAGCGGGCGTATGCCGAGCTTGCGAGCAGCGTAAGCGACCCCCGTCGTGCCCCGGCGTTCACGGTAGACGACATCGAGCAGGCGGATGGCGCTGCGAAGGCGTGCCTAAAGTACGTCGGCGTGGAGTCGGGGTCGGTCCCCGAAGGCATTACGGATATCGAAGACCGCCTTGACTGGCTGTGCCGTCCCACTGGCACGATGCGGCGCAACGTGCGCCTGGAGAAAGGCTGGCAGTCGCAGGCCTTCGGCGCGATGCTCGGGCACCTTACCACCGGCGAAGCGGTGGCCATCCTGCCGCGGAGCGTGCGGGGCTACTACTACCTGGAGCCCGGCAGCGGCCGCAAGGTGAATATAACGCCCGAGGTGGCAAAACGCATCGACGAGGATGCCGTGCTGTTCTACAAGCCGCTGCCTGCGAAATCCCTGAAAATCCGCGACCTCGTGGCCTTCATCTTCCGCGTGTTCGACCGGAGCGATTACCTGCTGGTGTTGGCGGCGGCCCTTGCCGTAGTGCTCATCGGCCTTGCGCCCGCATGGGCGAACGAGGTCGCCTTCGGCGTGGTGGCCCCCTCCGGGCAGGCGGCGCTCATTCTGCCGATCGCCGCATTGTTGCTTGGCGTTACGGTGGCTTCGGCGCTCATAAGCGCATGCCGCACCTTGGTGATGGCTCGCGTGTCCACGAAGCTCGATGTGGTTACCGAGGCCGCCACCTTTGCGCGCGTGCTGGCGCTGCCGACCTCGTTCTTCAAGCAGTATTCGGCGGGCGATTTGGGAAGCCGCGTCTCGAATGTGACGGCGCTTGCCCAGAAAATCGCATCGATTCTCTTGGGTTCGGGACTTTCCGCACTCTTGTCGCTTGTCTACATCGTGCAGATTGGCGCATACGCGCCTTCGCTTGCGCTTCCGGCATTGGCTATCGTCATCGCGCAGGCGGCACTCACGTTGGTGGTTACGCTCATCACCATCCGCTACGAGCGGGTGTCCATGCAGGAGTTCTCGAAGCTTTCCGGTACGGTGACGGCGCTTTTGTCCGGCATCCAGAAAATCAAGCTTGCCGGCGCCGAGGACCGCGCGTTCGCGAAATGGGCCCATGGGTACGCCGAGTATGCGCGCCCGACGTACAACCGGCCGGCGCTTATCCGCGCGCTGCCCGCCATCGTGGCGCTCGTCGGGCTCTTGGGCGCCATCGCCATCTACTTCCTCGCGGGCACGACGGGTGTTTCCGTGGCGAACTACATGGCGTTCAACGCAGCGTATGGCCAGGTGACCGCCGCCATCATGGCAATCGCGGGCATCGCGGGCGAAATCGCGCAGATCGACCCCATGCTCGACATGGTCGCTCCCATCCTGGAGGCGACCCCCGAGACCGCCGAGGAGAAACCGAGCGTGGAGTCGCTCAGCGGTGCTATCGAGGTATCGGGCTTGGCGTTCCGTTACAACGAGAATAGCCCGTACGTGCTGCAGGACATCTCCTTCAAGGTGCGTCCCGGTGAATACGTGGCGCTCGTGGGCAAGAGCGGCTGCGGCAAGTCGACCATCATGCGCCTGCTCCTGGGCTTCGAGACCCCCGAGCGCGGTTCGATTTTCTACGACTCGCATGATGTCCAGAAGACGGACCTGCGCAGCCTGCGCCAGCATATCGGCGTGGTCATGCAGGATGGCGGCCTGTTCATGGGCGATATCGCGAGCAACATCACCATCTCCACCCCGCTGGCGACGCTCGACGAAGCGTGGGAGGCGGCCGAAATCGCGGGCATCGCCGACGACATCCGCAAGATGCCGATGGGCATGCAGACCTTGGTGACCGAAGGCGGTGGCGGCGTTTCAGGCGGCCAGCGTCAGCGCCTGATGATCGCCCGCGCCGTATGCGGCAAACGCCGTATCCTCATGCTGGACGAGGCCACGAGCGCGCTCGACAACAAGACACAGAAGTACGTGAGCGATTCGCTCGACTCGCTGAAGTGCACGCGCATCGTCATCGCCCATCGCCTTTCGACCGTGCGCCATTGCGACCGCATCCTAGTGGTGGACCAGGGCGTCATCGCCGAAGAGGGCACGTACGAGGAGCTTATCGAAAAAGGCGGCATCTTCGCCGAGCTGGTGGAGCGCCAGCGCCTGGACAAGGAGGGGTAGCGTCATGGAGGCCCGGACGAGCATCGAAGGGAACAAGGCGACCATCGAATTGGTGGGCAAGATCACGGCTAACGCGCTTCCCGATTTAGAGGCGGCGATAGACGGCATGCCCGTTGCGATACGCGACCTGGATATCGTTCTGGCCGATGTGGATTATGTCTCGTCGGCAGGGCTTCGCGCGTTCGTGCGCGCTAGCAAGGCCATCGCGGGCCGTGGGGAAGAGTTTCGCTTGGTGCATCCCAACGATACCGTGTGGGAAGTACTCGAGATAACGGGTTTTGGCGATGTCTTCGCCGTTGTGAGATAAAAGCGGGCAGGAGGAGTTGAAGATGCCAAAGGCCGACGTGGCCAAGAAGGAGAAGCCGAAGATACTGCTGTGGCGCGGCATGCTCGATAGCAGGAACGAGCAGCATCGCGTGGTCATCGCCATCACGCTTGCCGTGGCGAGCGCGGTGTTTTCGTTCACGCAGCTTGGCTTTGCAAACTTCGTGCTCCCAGACGGAACGTCCGTGTACATTGTCACGTTGTTGCAGATCGTGGCTCTGGGGTCGCTGTTATTGGGAACGGTCGCCGGCACGGCAATCGGGCTATTCGCGGGCGGCGTGCTCTATCTCCACGCCTGCGTGCTTCCGCTCGACCACTACGAGTTGACGTTCGTCACCCCCGCGTCTTCCATCCTCTTTCTCGGGCTTTCGGGGTTCTTTCTTGGCATTTTGTTCGCCTTTGCCCTGCGCAAGAATCCATCGCAGGTGAAGCGCGTTGTCTACATCACCATCGTCTGCCTCCTGGTCTCTTCGTTCTACCACTTCAATTTCATCGCGAACGCGTTCTTCTTGCTTGTGGCGGAGTTTGCCGACGTAGCCGAGTCGTCTGGAGCGCGAGCATTCCTGCTCGAGGAAACGATATCGCGGATTTTGCGTCTCGGAGACGTCAACCTGCAGATGTGGGCCACCACGTTTCTCATGGCGGTCCTCTGCGGCATCGGCGACTACATTGCACGCCGGGTGAATGCGCACGAAGGTGCGGTGGGCATGCGCGTCGTGTTCAATGCCTGGCTTGCGATTGTGGTGACGCTCTCCTTCATGGCCATGGCGGCTGTGACCTTTGCGGTTTCCACGCAGGATGCAATTCGAGACGCCGAAGACGAAATGCGCAGCGAGGTTTCCTACCTCACCAGGCAGATTGAAGCAGCCGACAACCGGATTAATCTGTACTCGGATGTCCTCCAAGGCGGAAACTTCGATTTCGACGCTGCAGATGAGGGGCTCATGTACGACATGAGCGACGTCCTCGAGCCGCGCAACGTGCTGAACGGGTATACGTATGAAGGCGATGGCATCGTTCTCGTAACGGTGAAAGGTGGGGTTTACGCGAGCGATTACGATCACATTCCGGTTGGCACCGAACTCGATAAAGCGTTTGTGAACACAACGCTTCAGGCCATAGAGAAAAGCATCGAGACGGGAACCATTCAGCGTTTTGTCTTAGACGACCCTGCGGTATTGATTGCTTCCACGGAAAGCGAGGATGTGGCGGGTGTCGAGGGCTCAGAACCGCCGCGCATCGCATACCTGTATGCTGAGGAGGCCCCGAATCTCTTTAAGGGGCAAGATGGCGAGAGCATCGACCTCGACCAGAAGGTTATCTTGATTCGAACCTCCGAGCAGGTATTTGCGGAGCGTGGCGCGGTGATGGTGTGGACGACGCTTTCGGAACTCGTATTGATGCTTGCGGTGTTCGCGCTGGTGTTCCAGCTGCTGAACAGGTTGATCGCCCGGCCCATCGACAAGACGAACGAGGCCTTGGCGCGCATAACGGCAGGCGACCTCGAGGCGCGTGTGGACGCGCATGAAACCAGCGAGTTCGAGTCGCTTTCCGCGGGCATCAACTCTACTGTCGACACCCTGCAAGGGTGGATTGCCGAGGCGGAAAGCCGCATGGATACGGAACTCGAAACCGCCAAAGCCATTCAGGAATCGGCGCTTCCCCAGGTGTTCCCGCCGTATCCGGACATCTTCCGGTTCGACGTCTACGCCACTATGAAGGCTGCCAAGCAGGTTGGCGGCGACTTCTACGACTTCTTCCTCATCGGTGATTCCGGACCCGATGCGGGCAAGCTCGGGTTCGTGATGGCCGATGTGTCGGGCAAGGGCGTTCCCGCGGCGCTGTTCATGATGAAGGCCAAGACGCAGATTCGCGACTATCTGGAGAACGGCGTGGCGCTGGGCGAGGCCATCGAGAATGCGAACCGGCTGCTGTGCGACGGCAACGAAGCCGGTATGTTCGTTACCGCGTGGGTGGGCGTGCTCGATTACGCCACGGGCCACGTGGATTACGTGAATGCCGGACACAACCCGCCGCTGCTCTGGCAGTACGACGGCGGTTGGCGCTGGCTGAAGCAGCGGTCCGGTTTACCGTTGGGCCTGTTCGATGGCCTGCCCTACAAGACCCATTCCGTCGACTGCAAGCCGGGCGACCAGTTCCTGTTGTACACGGACGGCGTGACCGAGGCTATGGATACGGACGACGCGCTTTACGGTGAGGACCGCCTGGAGCGACTTGTCAACGAGCATTACCTCTTGCATCCGCGCCGGCTTGTGGAGACGGTTCGTCGAGATGTTTCCGCGCATGCGCATGGCGCCGAGCAATCGGACGATATCACAATTCTGGCATTGGAGGTTGGCGTGCCGCCCGAGATAACCGCGACCCTTGTCGTTCCAGCAGATGTGGACGAGCTGCCGCGTGTAAACGAGTTCATCCACAACGAGCTCGACCGGCGCCTGTGCCCGGTGCGCGCCCAGAACCAGCTGGACATTGCCGTCGAAGAGCTTTTCGTCAACGTGGCGCATTACGCGTATCCGGATATGCCGGCCGAGGAGCCGGGCGAGGTGCGCGTGAGCTACACCTACAGCGCCGACCCGCCGTCGATTTGCGTGGACATTGCCGACGATGGTATCCCGTATAATCCCCTCGAGAAGCCCGATGCGGTAACCCCGGACAACATCGCCGATGTGCCGATTGGCGGCCTGGGCATACTCATGGCAAAGCGCAGCGTGGACGAAATGAGCTACAAGCGCGTGGGTTCGAGCAATGTGGTAAACATCGTGAAGAAGTGGTAAAAATTTCCATACAGCAAAAGGGGAATGGATGGCTGCTGTGTGGGGAACGAAATGGCGAGAAAGGAAGACCCAATGGAGATCAGGGCAATCGACGAAGGCACGCCGTACGTGTTCGCGCTGGATGGCAGGCTCGATACGAACACCTCCCCGCAGCTGGAGACATACGCTGGCAAGCTGTACGAGAAGGGCATTGCGGACATCGTCGTTGACATGTCGAAGTGCGAGTTCGTTTCGTCGGCCGGCCTGCGCGTCATCGTCGCCATGCAGAAGCGTGCGGCAACAGGCGGATCGCTTGTTTTCCGCAGCGTTGTGCCCGAGGTCATGGACGTCTTCGAGATGACGGGCTTCAATAACATCCTTACATTCGAATAAGGTCCTTGCGTTCAAATAGCGGCTTTGTTTTTACAGGAGGGAAATGGCGAATACGACCCGCACTCCCGATCTCGATAGCATCGAGCGGGCGTTTAGTGCTGCCGACGCGGCGGCTGGTGCCGACCGTGCGGCGATAACGCAGTCTGCACAATTGGATGCCGCCGAAGCGGTAGCCATGGTGGGCATCGCAATGGAGGCCGACGAAGAAGCGGCCGAGGCGAAGCGCATGGCTATGCTTGCCGAGCGGTCGGGCGACAAAGAGGCGGCTTCGGCCGCCCGTTCCCGCGAGCGTGCGGCGCGAAAGAAGGCGAAGGCAGACCATAAGGCAGCTACGAAATCCGCCAAGGCGGCGTACGATGCCGTGCGCTTTTCCGATCCGGATGGCCTGGGTTTCCTCTACGTTATCCTGGTCATGCTCGGGTGCAACATCATTTTCACCACCTTCTTGCTTACCACCTATATCAAGGGCAGTTACAGCATCGGGTTCAACGAGACGTTGGACCTCATCAACGTCCTCATAGACGGTGTAACGTTCTGGCTTATCTGGAAGCACAAGGAATTTGCGCGTACCTGGGTTATCGCCACAAGCCTGTTCAACATTGTAGTGGGCACGGCGTTTAACCTGGCAACCGGCGTGTTCAGCCCCATAGCCCAAGTTACCCTTTCGGCGTTCGACATCTTCCTGCTGGTGTACTTCCTTACCAGCAGCCGCGTGAAGGCGACGCTTGTCGAGCCGTTCAACGTGCGTACCTTGAACGACGACCTCGACGAGGAGGAGAGTTTCTTCCGCCCGAAGACCTGGGAGTTCTGGCGCAACCTTATCGTCTACTTCGTCGTGTTCAGCATCGTGGGCCACTGGATGGAAGCGGCTGTGTGCCTGCTCATCAAGTACGGCATCGTGCCCGGCATCTACGACCCCACGAGCCAGATCTGGAGCGACTTCCTGTATCCCTTCCCGGTGTACGGCATCGGGTTCTGCGTGTGCGCGCTGATGTTCTACCCGCTGAAGCTCGCGCTGCAGCGCAAGTTCAAGAAGACCTTGCCGGCCCTGCTCATCACGTATGTGGTAAGCGCGTTCATCTGCACCTGCATCGAGTTCACGCTGGGCATGCTCACGAACCAAGACCTGCAGCTGTGGGATTACAGCACGATGTTCTGCAACTTCATGGGACAAGTTTGCTTGCAGAATTCGCTGTTCTTCGGCTTCGCGGCAACGCTCATGACCTGGCTGGTATATCCCGCCCTCGAGCGCTTGTTCCGCCGCATCCCCAACGAGGCGGGCACGTACGTGCTTATCGTGGCCGTGGTGGGGTTTGCGCTGCTCGCTGCGCTGTACTTCATCAACCTGCCTGCCGAGCAGGTGCAGCAGGCGGTGCAAGGCACCGCCGACACCCTTGGTGAAGCCGCCGTTGGTACCACTGGTGCGACGGGAAAATCGTGATGAAGGGAAAGCCCTTCTTGTGACCGATCGTTAGCTTGTGGAAGGAAGAGCCGACGTGGATAACTCGATGGTCAAATACTTCAAGGCAATCGGCGCCGTTCAAAGCGTTATCTCCAACGCGACAACGCTGGATGAGGCGCTGCAGGGCGGCCTGAAGGCCATCGTCGAGAATGCGGGGGCCGATAGCGGCGTTATCTGGTACGCCGACAAGGCTGGCGACGGGAAGCTTCACCCGTATTTCTGGATTGGCCCGGTGGACCTTACCCGGAGGTCGCATGCGCTGGGCGACGGCGCGGTGGGCCGCGTCTTCGAATCGCAGAAAACCGAGCGCCTGTACGAGTTCCGCGCCGACCAAGATGTCGAGACCGCCATCGACTTCATGGGCATGCCCGTGAAGTCGATGGTGTGCGTGCCGTTTTCGAACAACGCCGAGGATTTGGGCGTCATCCAGTTCGTGAACGGCATGGAAAGCGAGTGCTTCAACGACGAGACCGCCGACGTGATGGAGATCATGGCCATGATGGCCGCCATCGCCATCGAGGAAAACGAAGCGCTCACCGCGCCCTGGCAGCCGGGCGAGGTCGTGATGGAGCTGCGTGACATCACGCGCGAGTTCCAGAACGGCGACATCGTCACCAAGGTGCTGAAGGGCGTGAACCTCGACGTGTACGAGGGCGAGTTCCTCGTGCTGCTGGGCGAGAGCGGCTGCGGCAAATCCACGTTGCTGAATATCATCGGCGGCATGGACCAGGCCACCTCGGGCACCTTCGAATACCTGGGGAAAGACCTTTCGAACGCCACGCAGGAAGAGCTCACGGACTTCAGGCGCGACAACATCGGGTTCATCTTCCAGAGCTACAACCTTATGCCCAACCTCACGGCGGTGCAGAACCTGAAGCTCATCGCCGAGCTCGTAGCCGAGCCCATGGACGTCGATAAGGCGCTCGAAGTCGTCGGCCTTTCCGAGCGCAAGAACAACTATCCGAGCCAGATGTCGGGCGGCCAGCAGCAGCGCGTTTCCATTGCGCGTGCCCTGGTGAAGAACCCGAAGATCATCCTGGCCGACGAACCCACCGCCGCGCTCGATTACACGACGAGCATCGAGGTGCTCCAGGTGATGGAGGAGGTCGTGAAGAGCGGCACCACCATGGTGATGGTGACTCACAACGAGGAGATCACCCGCATGGCCGACCGCGTGGTGCGCATGCGTAACGGGAAGATGCACGAGGTGACCATCAACCGGCATCCGGCGCACGCAACCGACCTGGTTTGGTAGGGGTCGCGCGTGAAACCGACCCAGATAACGGAACTGCTCGCCAATATCAAGGCGACGTTCGTGTCGTTCTTCTCCATCATGATGTTCGTCGCCCTGGGGGCTGGCGTGTTCGCAGGCATCTTTTGGGTTGCCCCGGCATTGGAAACCACGGCCGACAAGGTGTTCGACGAGGGTTCCCTTCATCATTTCCAAGTGCAATTCCCCTATGGCCTTACCGAGGACGACCTTGCGCAGTTGCGTGAAGTGGAAGGCGTGACGGACGTCGAGGAAGGCTATGCCGCATACGGTACCTATAAGGTGGATACCGGGCAGTACACCGTGAAGGTGCAGGAGCTTGGCGAGCGCATCGACGTTCCCCGCATCGTGGAAGGCGCCCTGCCAACCAAGAAAAACGAGGTTGCCCTGAAGGCCAGTTCCGCCGAGGCGTTGAATCTGGGCGTTGGGGATAAGCTGACGTTTGAACACGATGCCTCCGACGAGTCCGACAAGGACGGGATGGAGCTCCTGCGGCGGGACACCTACAAGATAACGGGGCTTGTGGAAAGCTCGGAGTACATGGCCCTTTCAAGCCAGACCTATGGATTCTCGACTTCCTGTACGGGCGCGGTCGACGCGGTTGCCTGGGCTCCCGCCGCCGCATTCGACGCCGAAGCCTTCCAGGAAGGGTATCCGGTGGTGAACATCCGTTGCGCCTCGTTTGAGGGCGTCGGCGCGTTCACCGACGAATACGACGCGATGTCGGAGGAAGAGAAGGCGCGCATCGCCGAGCTTGGCGCAACGCTGGCGCCTGCCCGCTACGACGCCATACACGACAAGGCGCAGCAGCAAGTCGAAGAGGGCGAGAAGAAGCTGAAAGACGCCGAGAAGAAGATTTCCGACGGCGAGAAGCAAATCGAGGACGGCGAGAAACAGCTTGAGCAGGCGCGAATCGATTTGGATGCGGCCGTGAAAGACGGCGAGGCGAAGCTTGCGGATGCCTACAACAAGCTTCAATCCGCCGAGTCCCAAAAGGCTTCGGCGCAGAAGAAGCTGAGCGCGGCCCAAGCGAAGCTGAGCAAGGCCAAAGCGGCATTGGCGATAGTCGACGAGGCAAAAGCGACGGCTCGGGCTGTTGCGAGCGAGATGAGGGCGTACAAGAAGTCTCAGGATAAGCTGCTGAAGCAGAAGAAGATCTCCCAGAATAAGTACAACGCGCGCTTGGACAACCACGGCGCGAAGATGCGGTCGAGGATACAGCCGTACGCCAAGAAGGCCGGCGTGAGCGTGCCGAAGATCACGCATGCAAACTACAGCGAATCGATCCAGGTGATAGCATCCGTCGAGGCCAACGCCGAGAGCATACCGGTGGTGGTCGAGGGCAAGCAGATGACCATTGGGCAGGCGCGCAAGAAAGTGGCCCAGTACGAGAAGCAGTTGTCTTCTGCCCAAGCGACGTACAACAAGAAGGTGAAACAGCTGGAGAACGGCTGGGCGCAGTATTACGCCGGTCAACAGAAGCTCGAGACCAAGAAAGCAGAAGGCGAAAAGCAGATTGCCGATGGCGAGGCCCAGCTCAAGGATGCCAAGAAACAGGTGAAGGAAGCCAAGGCCGAAGTCAAGAAGAACAAGCCCCTCCTTGCCGCGGCGAAGGAAAAAGTCGCCGCCCTGAAGAAGTACGATTGGTCGATTGCCGATCGTGCCACAAATGGCGGCTCCATCGAAGTTTCCACCTTTGCTGGGGTTACTAACCGTCTGAGCTTCTCGATGGCGGCGCTGTTCCTTATCGTCGGTTTGCTGGTGAGCTATTCGGCCATTGGCCGCATCGTGCGCGAGCAGATTACGCAGATTGGCACGAAGAAGGCGCTCGGCCTGCGCAAACGCGAGATCACGATGAGCTTCCTGCTGTATGCCGGGCTTGCGGTTATCGTCGGCGTCCTCGTGGGCCTGGTCGTGGCGGTTTTCGCTGTCGAAGCCATCATCGGCAACACCCTTTCGGCCCGCTTCACCTTCGATGCCCTGCCGCCGTACTTCGACATCAGGCTTGCGCTTATCGCGCTTGCCGTCGAGCTCGTGCTCGTGATGGGTGCCGCTTGGCTTTCGTGCCGCACCATACTGAAACAGCAGGCGGTCGAGCTGCTGAAGGGCGAGAAGCCGCCGGAGGGCAAGACCCGCTTCTACGAGAAGTGGGGAATCTGGCAGAAGCTGCCGCTGATGACCCAGACCATGGTGAACAATTGCATGAACGACAAGAAGCGCGTTTTCAGCACCCTTATCGGCGTCGCGGGCTGCACCGCGCTCGTTGTTACGGCCATTACCCTGAACAACGACGTGATGAAGAGCTACGACATGCATTACGACGATGTGTACGGGTTCAACGCCATCGCCTTCGTCGATTCGGAGGTCGAGGGCTCGGCCGACGCGGTTGCCAAGTCGCTCGAGGACGATGGCTGCACGTCCGCCGTGGTTCTGCGGCGGAGCCAGGCTATCCAGCAGCCGGATGGAAGCCAGGGCGCCGTAAGGATAGTCGTCCCCGCCGATGAGCAGACGTTCCAGCAGGTGTATCACGTGAATGCGGTGGAGGGCAGCGATGTCGACCTGTCGTCGGACGGCGTGTGGATATCGCAAGCCTATGCTTCTCACCTGGGGGCGAAGGTTGGCGACGAGCTGACGATCAATGCTTCCGACGGAACGGTGCGCACCCTTACCATCGCCGGCTTCTCCGAGTTTTACCTCACCTATAACGAGTTGGTGATGGGACGCGACGCCTACGAGAAGGCTTTCGAGGCGAAGTATGTTCCCAATGCCGTGTATTCCCAGCTGGGGGATGCATCGCTTGACGAGGTCAACGCGAAGCTCGCGGGCGTTGACGGGTATAGCCAGATTATCGACGACAAGACCAACCAGTATGGCAACTTCGCGGCCTTCTCGAAGGTGTCGCAGGCCGTGGTGCTCATCTACCTCGCGCTTGCCGTGCTGATGGCCATCGTGGTGTTGCTGAACCTGAACTTCATGTTCATCGACGAGAAGAAGCGCGAGCTCATCGTGCTGATGATCAACGGCTTCTCGGTGAAGGACGCGAAGAAGTACATCTACAACGACACCATCGTGCTCACCGTCCTCGGCATTATCCTGGGCCTGGTGGTAGGCGCAATCATGGGGTCGATCACCGTCGGGACCATCGAGCCGGTGGCCGCATTCTTCTTCAAGGGAATCGACTGGACGGCTATCCTCGTCGGCACTGCCGTGACCGCGGTTCTCTCGTTTGTCATGAGCCTCATAGCGCTACGCCGCATCCCCGCCTTCAAGCTCACGGACATCAACAAGCTGTAACCGCCATGCGACGAGGCATGCGCACCAGTCGCTTGCCTCGTCGTTCAGCTCGTGGCTTTCGTCTTCCACAAGGGCTTTCCCGCCCCTCTGCAATGTGGAGAAGGCGTGCGGAAGAAAACCCTGGGATGGACCACGCCCGCCTTGCGTACCAATTGAGAAGGGGTACGCGAAGAAAGGCGGCTCAGCCATGGCATACGCGACTAATAGCAACGACACAACTTGCAGGAAAGGCCTTCTCGGCCTGCCGATAACGCCGCGGAAGGCGATTCGGTTCGAGCGTAGCCGTGTTCAGGCAGAAGCCGCCGGCTGGGCGCCGTGGAGTGTTCGCTTCTGGCGGTGCATGGGCATCTCGTTCTGCGTGTTCTCCATAGTCGGGCACTGGATGGAAATCCCGTACTGCCTGTTCAACAAGTACTTCTTCGGCATCGTGGAGGCAGATTCGCTCGTTTTCGCCGACCCGATGTACCCGTTCTTGGTGTACGGCATTGCCGCCGTGCTGGGAGCCCTGCTCTTGGTGCCGCAGCGCGATTGGCTGAAGGACCATTATCCGCGCTGGCAGGCAACCCTGCGGTTCTTCCTGCTGTGCATGGCCGCCGCATGCGCGGGCGAGATCATCATGGGCTTGCTGCTGAACCAGCCCGACCCCATTACCGGCATCTACCCGCTGTGGGACAACTCGCACCTGCCGTTCAACGTGCTGGGACAGGCATGGCTGGTGAACGACTTCCTGCTGGGCATCATCCTCACGCTCTATACCTGGGCGCTGTATCCCGCGTTGGTGAAGCTTGTGAGCAAGGTGCCCGAGCGCTGGGGCTGGCCCGTGGCCGTCACGACGGTCGTTTCCTTCGTCGCCCTGTGCGTCGTGAAGTTTGCCTAGCCCGCAAAAATGATAGTTTACCGCGGGGATGAATTATCATGCTGCTGGATGATGATTCACCGCGGGGATAAATCATCATGGCGAAACGATGGGGAACGGGAATGCTCAGCCGCTCGATGCTCTACGACATACTCTATGCGCTGGCGGCAGTGAATGGGCGCGAGAGGGCGCTGTTCGGCAGCTGCCAGCCGCTTGCGCGAGAAGCGTTCGAGCGCAGCCTCGCATGCGGCGCCTTCCCCGAACTCTGGTTCGAGCTGCTACTTGCGGGCGAGCCCTGGTTCGACCTGCATGCGCTTACCGCGAGCGCGGATGTGGAACCCGGCATGCCGTTCGATCCGCAGACTACCGGCGGCAACCCAGAGGCGTTTTCCTAGTTTGCAGCGCAGGGCCAGAGCGTGCGGCAGTTGGCCCTGAGCTGGGATGTGAGCTCGGGCGATATCGAGCAACCGGCCGTGCAGCTGCTGGTTGCGCACGACGATCCGGATGTCACCTGCAGGTTTCTCGAGGCGGCGGGCAGGCCTGATGCGGTCGGTGCGTACCGCACTTTCTGGAAGCAGCTGCCCGACGATTGGTATGCGTGCTATGCGGGTGTGTTCCCGCATCGGCCCGGTCACAATTTGCGGGTTGAATGCATTCCCTCTAGGGCACTGCAGCGCGCGTATGCAGAGGATGCCGAGTTGTTGGAAGAGCACCTGCGGCAGATGGGGGTAGACGCAACCGAAGACCTCGTTTCCGCATGCCGTGTACTCGCGGACACGCCGTTCCAGCTCGAGTTCCAGTTCGATGTCGAGCCCGATGGCACGGCTGGCCCGACCTTTGGGGCGAGCGTGCGCTTTTCGAACTCTTCCGAGGCGGAAGAGAGCCAGCCCTTCACCACAGACGGCGCAACGTAGCGCCTGATGACGCAGGTGGAAGCGTGGGGCTTAGCCGATAGCCGTTGGCGTTTGCTCCCCGAGTGCTCCTTCGCAAAAAGCGTGTCTTTCGGCGGCGAGCGCGCGCTGCTGTATTGCTATCCTGCCTTCGTGAAGCTGCGCTGGCGAGCGGGCGTTCCCCTCGATGCGAAAGCGTACCTAATCGCGGGCGTTCAATAGCGGAAGCCAGCGCCTGCAAATCTGACAACGGCTGCCTGGTGGCCCTTCGCCGCAGGTACAATACGGACAAGGCTCAATGATGAAAAACACCCGCGGTAAATCATCATTATGGAGGAAGGGGCGCGTATGAAGGCGATGGATAGGCGCTCTGCGTTGAAGCTTGGCGCTGTGGCGGCGATGACCCCGGTGCTCGCGCAGCTTGTGGCGTGTGGTCCGGGCGGCGGCTCGGGCGGCGGAAGCGCGAACCCGACCGGTCCCATTACCCTCGAGAACATCCGCGATTTCGTTGTGGGCATCGACGAGCCCGTCGAGCTCGAAGACGGCAGCACGCGCACGGCCATCTGCTTCGACAACGCGGCCACCACGCCCGCTTTGGTGCCGGTTATGAACGCGGTTGCCGACGAGCTGCGCATGTACGGCTCCATCGGCCGCGGCTTCTCGCAGAAGTCGGACCATTCCACCGAGCTTTACGAGGCCACGCGCGAAAAGGCGCTGTCGTTCCTGGGCGCCGATCCCGAAACCTACACCTGCTTCTATGCGAACTCGGCGACCGATGGCTTGAACAAGCTGGCGTCTGCGCTGGTGGAAAGCGAGAAGACTGTCGTCCTTACCACGCGGCTCGAGCATCATTCCAACCTGCTGCCGTGGCGCGAGCGCTGCAAGGTGATATGCGCCGAGATGGACGACCAGGGCCGCATCATCTACGAGGATTTCGAGAAGCAGCTGAAGGAGAACAAGGTCGATTACGTTACCGTCACAGCCGCCTCAAACGTCACCGGCTACGTTACCGACGTTCATCGCGTGGCGAAGCTCGCGCATGCGCACGGCGCAAAGATAGTTGTGGACGGGGCGCAAATCGTCGCGCACCGCGCGTTTTCGATGGTTGGCGAAACCCCCGAGGAAAACATCGACTTCTTCGCATTCTCGGCGCACAAGATGTATTCGCCCTTCGGCGGCGGTGCCGTTGTGGGCCTTACCGAGGTTCTGAACGAGCACATGCCCGAGTTTTACGGCGGCGGCACGGTGCGCATCGTGGCGGACGACTGGGTAACGTATAAGGAGCCGCCGGAGAGCTACGAGGCCGGATCCCCCAACTACCCCGGGGTCGTGGGCTTGGGCAAGGCAATCGAGGTGCTCCAGGAGGTGGGGTTCGACGCCATTCAGGAACACGAGCAGGCGCTGGTGCGCAAGATGGTCGACGGTCTGCTGGCCATCGACAACATCGTTATCTACGGCGACACCGAAGACACGACCGACCGCGTGGGCGTCGTAAGCTTCAACACGCCCGATATCAACACGCATGTGCTGGCGAAGCGTCTGGCATCGTCTTACGCCGTGGCCACGCGACGGGGTGCATTCTGCGCGCATCCGTATGTGTGGCGGCTCATGAACATTCCCGATAACGACGTGCGTGGCTTCTTGGAGTGCGTCGATGTGAATACGGCTGGTATGCTGCGCGTGAGCTTTGGCATCTACAACACCGAGGAAGAGGTGGAGGAGTTCCTGCAGGCGCTGCCCGAAGCCATCAAGCTGGCACAGGCGGACGCGGAGTTCTACAGTCGCGCCGAGCCCGCCTATTAACGGGAGCCCTTTCTGCGAGCATTATAGATAGGAGCATGCATTGAAACACCCCAGCCCCGAGATGGACGCGTCGGATTTCGTTTTGCTTGGCGATTTCATTCCGAGCGTCGTGCAGGAGATCCGCTACTACTCCACGTATAACTTCATCGGCGACCGCATCGACGGCTACGAGGAGCCGGTTGCCCTGTGCACGCGCGAGTGCGCCCGTGCGTTGAAGGGCGTGGCGGCTGAGCTGGCCGCGCAGGGGTACCGCCTGAAGATATTCGACGCGTACCGGCCCACCACGGCGGTGAAGCATTTCGTGCTTTGGGGCATCGAGGAAACCGACCAACGCATGAAGGAATACTTCTATCCCGACATCGACAAGACCGATACCTTCCGGCTGGGCTACATCGCAGCGCGTTCGGCGCACAGCCGGGGCAGCGCCGTCGACCTTACGCTGCTGGATATGGCCACCGGCCGCGAGGTGGACATGGGAAGCCCGTTCGACCTGTTCGGAGAGGTGTCTCATCCCTCGTACACGGCCATTACCGACGAGCAGTACCAGATGCGCATGCTGCTGCAGAAGGCCATGGTGCGCAGCGGCTTCGAGCCGTACGAATGCGAATGGTGGCATTTCACGCTCGCGGACGAGCCGTTTCCGGACCGCAGCTTCGCGTTCCCCGTTTCCTCGAGCAGCGTGCGCGCGTGAAGATGAGTCGGAGAACGTATCTTCGATTCGCCTTATCCCAGGGCGGTGTCGAAGCGCTTGCACACGAACAGCAGCGCGATGCCCACGATTGAAAGCACGCCGGCGACGGCAAACGCGGGCAGGAAGGTGCCGGCCGACTCGATGGCGAAGGCCGCGGCGCTGGGGCCGAGGAACGACGCCACGGTGTAGCCCGCGTACACGAACGAGTAGTTTTGCCCGAAATTTGCCGAGCCATAGGCGTCGCCGACGATAGCCGGAACCAGCGTGACCGTGCCGCCGAAGCAGGCTCCCACAATGCTCACCGCCACCAGGAACGGCACGAACGACGTAGCTTGCGGCAAGACGAACAGCATGACCACCGCGTTTATGGCAAGCGCGATGGAGAGCGTGTTGTAGCGCCCGATGTAGTCGGAAATGGATCCGAATCCGAAGCGGCCCGCCGTGCTGCCGAGCGCGAGCACCGCCACCATGATGGCGCCTTCGCCTGCGGTGAGCCCGGCCAGCTCCTGGCCGATATTCGAGGCGTGCCCGGTGATCATCAGGCCGCTGGTTGCGGCAACCATGAAGGCCAGGAACAGGCTGTAGAACAGGGGCGTGCGCAGCATCTGCCCGGCGCTGTAGTTGCGCTGCGAGACGGGCGCGCGTTTCACCCGGGATTTCTGTGTGCTTGCCTCGGCGTTGCCCTCCGGCGCCCAATCGGGCGAAGGCGTGTGCAGCAGCCAGGAAAACACCAGGTAAACGACGAGCCAGATTACGCCGACGATGCGAAACGCGCTTTGCACGTCGAACGATTCGATGAGGAAATTGCCGAGCGGCGCGAAGATGATCGAGCTCATGCCGATGGCGCCGATGCACACGCCGTTCGCGAAGCCGCGCCTATCGGGAAACCACTTGGTGACGACGGCCACGATGGTGTTGTACAGCGCGCCGTTTCCCAAACCCGCGCAGCCGCTGAACAGCAGGTACAAAAGCCCGATGCTGTCGGCGAAGCCGGAACCGAACCACCCCAGGCCGAAAAGCACGCCGGCGCCGAGCACGATGATGCGCGACGGAAGGCGGTTCTGCAGCCAACCCGCGAGGATGCTTCCGGCAAGCGACGCGAGCATGAATAGGGAATAGACCAGCGACACTTCGGAAGTGGAGTAGCCAAACTGCGCCATAAGCGGCTTGTTGAAGATGCTCCACATGTAAATGGCGCCGGTGCCCATGGCGGTGAAAGCCCCCGCGATGAGGATGAGGTATCGGGATGGGGCTCCGCTTGTGTTCGTCATGCCTGGTCCTTGCTGGTTGCGTGGTTACATCGGGCGATATTATAGGTAACCTTGCAGCATCCCGCCCGTAAACCTTCGGGATGTGCGTGCTTTTCGCAAAAACCCGAAAACGTGTCAAAGAAATGCGATAGTGCAGCAAAAGATGCGTGATCCAGCCTACTTTCGAGCTGCTAGCCATGCGTTTCCGGTTGCCTGAAAAACGCGAGCTGGGGTTATGCGCGTCGGGATTACACTAAAGAAGACCGGTGGCGGTGTGGGTGCTGTACTATCGTAATTCTTTGACAAGAATCGGGCGATTACCGAAAAGCATGCCAGAAAAGGCAGCCGATGTAACGGCTAACCGGGTTGTCTGCTCCGCCCGAGAGGGTGGTCGGGCAACTATAATACGGAGTTGCGGCAGGGAGGAGCTAGCATGAAGGTTGCGCTGGGCGTTGATATCGGGGGGACCGCGGTGAAGGCAGGCGTGTTCTCGGTTGAGGGCGCGCTGCTTGCGAAGACGAGCTTTTCCTCCCGCGAGCCTGCAGATGAGCCCGCAAACTTGCGAATAGCGCGGGGTGTCGATGCATTTCTTGCGAATACCGGTGTTTCGGACGAGGATGTTTTGGGTGTCGGCATCGATGTCCCCGGGCCGGTCGATAGCGCGGGACATGCGGGGGTGCTACCCAACCTCGAGTTAGATGTCGAGGCCTTGCAGCGGGAAGCCAAAATCACGTTTCCGCAGGCTAATCTTGTGGTGGTGAACGATGCGAACGCAGCGGCGCTGGGTGAGCTCTGGCAAGGTGCGGCTCGTGATGTCGACAGCTTCGCGCTGGTAGCGATCGGGACCGGTGTCGGTGGCGGTTTGGTTGCGGACGGACGGCTGGTTGCCGGTGCGTTTGGCGCGGGCGGCGAATTCGGGCACCTTGTGGTGAACCGCGAGGAAACTGAGCTGTGCGGATGTGGACGAGCGGGGCACCTCGAGCAGTATGCTTCCGCCACGGGCATCGTGCGCGCCTACCTGCGGGAATGCGAGAAGCTTGGTGTAGCACCCGTGTCGCTAGACGGGCCGACCGACACGCTGTCGGTGTTCGCGGCATGCCGTGAGGGCGATAAGGCCGCAGAGCGGGCGATTGCCGCCATGGCCGATTATCTGGGCTATGCCCTCGCGCAGGTGTCCGTTGTGGCGGACCCGTCGCTGTACCTCATCGGTGGCGGGGTTAGCGCGGGATGGGATTTGTTCGGCGATGCCCTGCAGCGCGCATTCCAGACGTACTGTTTCAAATCGTGTACGCCCGCCCGCATCGCGCCCGCAGCCCTGGGCAACGACGCCGCCCTCTACGGCAGCGCCTACCTCGCGCTTGCGTAACGCCCCAAGCGAATGTCCCCCAGGTGCGCACCTGGGGAGCCGTTTGTCCCCCAGG
>JAUNCA010000088.1:0-482 GCA_030526775.1 Coriobacteriia bacterium
TCGACCACGAGACCAAGGTCCTGCGCGACCGCGTGCCCATCGCGAAGGTGCCCAAGCTCACACGCGACGACTATCAGGTGCGCGGTTGCACGGCGCTGCTCGATGCGGTGGGCGGATCGGTGCAGTTCACCGAAAAGATCCAGCGCTACCTGCCCGAGGAAATCCGTCCGGCCAAGACCATCTTCGTCATCACGACCGACGGCTACGAGAACGCGAGCCGCAAGTTCTCCTACGAAGCGGTGAAGCGTCTGATCGAAGAGCGCACGAAGGATGGTTGGGAATTCCTGTTCCTCGGCGCGAACATCGATGCTGCCGCCGAAGCGTGCCGCATCGGCATCGCGGCCGACCGTGCCGAGAGCTATTTCAACGACGGCGCCGGTGCCAGGGCCATGTACGAATCCGTGGCAGACGCGACCGTCGCGATGAATTGCGCTCCGGCTGGCGCCCCGCGTATGGGTGGGGGTTGGAAGGCATCCATCCTG
>JAUNCA010000088.1:492-8420 GCA_030526775.1 Coriobacteriia bacterium
TTAGCTGCGCACGAAGGGAGAATCGTGGCATCAATTTGCGCACGATGGGAAAATCGCGGCGTTTATTCCTGGAATACTTACAAGCCTTAGGGGTGCGTGGTCGTTTACCGGTTCTCAGGTCAAAGGTGGCCTTTCGTGAAGCCTTTGCGAAGGTAAAAATAATTGTTGACCCGAGTTAGGTGGCAGGTATAATGATTCCTCGCAACTGGTCAGGTAGCTCAGTTGGTAGAGCAGGGGACTGAAAATCCCCGTGCCGGGGGTTCAAGTCCCTCCCTGACCACCATCGAAATCCACGCCCCTCTCGAGGGGCGTTTTTCATGTTCAGGGACCTGTTTCTGCAATACGGCTTTAGCGGTAAAGAACAGGCCTTTTCACTTGCGATGCATAGTGCTAGGCAAATCGTTGGCAAATCCACTTCAGAAGTGTCTATTCAAGCATTTTGCCATTCGTCATGCTCCTTTCGCTTACAACTCGACGGTCCAGATTACGTATCACGCAATATGCTGCATCAACTACACATTTCCGCGCAAGTACCATCGTATGTCATGTATGTCGTAATAGACATCGTATATGGACCGGCGTAGTAGGATTCGGCGTCAACACGCGACCAAAGGAACGACAGATGAGCGACAACCCGTTGAAGCCGCTGGATGATGGGCAAGTCGAAGACGTAGCGGGAGGCTACCTCTTCGACACATACGAATTGAACGGCGGTTATACGACGCTTCAGAAACCATTTGAGGTTGTCGACGACAAGGGAAATGTGGTTCGCCGTTTCTGGTCGACCGATGATGCCCGACAATTCGCAAAAGAGAACGGGTACAGCACCGATTGGATAAGCTTGGAACAGCTTCAGAAGCTGAGGGAGACCGGGAGCCTTTCGTAAACCGATCTCTGCGCATGCTGTTTATCAATATATCCCCACTAACTCAAAAGGACGCATAGATATGCGCAAATGCGCAGCGTTTAGCCGTCATGATTTATGGGTGGCGGGTTAGGATTCGGCTCCACAGCCAACAACAAAGCCCTGACCCAGAAAGAGTCAGGGCCCTTCATTGTGGTATCAGTAGAAACACCACCTAGAGTGCCGGTGGATATCACTATCTGATCCCCTCCGTTTGCCCGCTCTATTCATTGGGGCTGGGGACGGGAAGGGGGCGATGTCGGTCGGGCGATTGCCCAGCTCTGTGCATTAGGGCAATTCCAGGCAGGTCGACTTCGACAGGCTTATTTCTTCGTTGTGCAGCGGTGGTCAACTCTGCATATCGTTACGTCCGAAATGAAATCGCCTCCGCCGATTCCGCCGGCAATGCTCTCAAGCATCTCGTCAGTCAGCGCGAAGCCCTCCTCCTTTGCGAACTCTTTCAGCTCGTCGATGGTCTTGCAGGCCAGCGCCTTGCTCTGCTGTTCGGGGGTTAGGTTCGAGAAGTTCATGTCCGGTCCTTTCTCTTGGTTGCCAACCGAAATTGCGTGCCGCACAGACGAAATCCTTACGGCTTTGCGCGGAAGTTTCTCGGTCCCACGATGGGGAGCCCCGCTGGAGCCCCGACTTCCCGTCATCGGCATTTCGCACGAAGACGAGCGCGATTATCACGTCGGTATTCGAAAAGAAGGTCGTGCAGGTATCCACGCACCACGATAACGTGCAAGCGGAATTTGCGCAGCTGGGGTCTTTCCTTGCGGACGGCGCCCTTGCACCCGAGGTCCGGGCGGCGTGCGGATTCCTCTCGTTCGAGTTCACCCACCCCTTTGGGGACGGGAACGGGCACACGGGCAGGATGCTGCTGCTTTCCATGGTCCAGGGGCGATATTCCTTTCCGACCCTGTTCTGCTTCGCCAACGAGCTCACGCTCGGGAGGATAAAGGCGTCGCACCAGTTTGCCCTGATCCGCAGCGGCGAACACAGCGTGGCCGATTTCTGCCACGCCATGCTTGCGTATCTGTCCGAAGCGCAGAAAGGCGCCGAAGAGCTTTGCTAGACTGATGGGGAGGGGCGCTCTTTGGATAGCGCATCTCGGCAAGCCGTGACGATTTAGATAGCAGGGATGGAGCCGCCATGGAAAACGATGTGCAATTCTTTTGGGATCTCCAGGTAATCGACGAAGAGGAGCTGAGTCCCGAGGAGCGGGCGCAGCTTCCCTGGAACATCGAAGATGAGGACGAACAGGAAAGGCGAAACTCCTGGAGGGAAGAGCCCGACATCAACCTGATATACGGGTACTATGAGGAATCCGAGTTCTACTAGGCGCCTGGAATACCGCAGCTCAAGCAACTGGAGGCCGTGTTCGGTGGCAACCGATACCTGAACCAAAGAGGACATCAACATATTCCAAACGAAAAGGGTGGTTGATATGGGGGAGAGCATCGTGTTGTTCGAGTCGCAGGACAAAGAGGTTCGGCTCGACGTAGGATTTGACGGCGAAACCGTTTGGCCTACGCAAATGTCGTTTGGCGGTTGACATCTGGCTGGCGGCTGGGCGCTACGATTGCATCGTGAAACTCGAAAGCGCCAGTGGAAGGAGCGGATATGTTCGGTTGGACAAGGCATAACACGCAGGATGAACGGTGGACGCTTCCCCCGTTTGCGATACCCACGCGATGGATCGACACGACGCCGGTGGAATCCACGGACAAGCCGTGCCACCTTGCCTCGCTCGACATGCAGGTGCGGGTAAGCGGGTTGTACGCGGAAGTTACCGAAACCATCGTCCTGTACAACCCGAATCGCCGCGACATCAGCGTCGACATTGTAATTCCGATGCCCAATCGCGCGGTCGTGAGCGGGTATGGACTGGACATCGACGGCCAGATGGTCGACGGTGTGGTTGTGCCCAAGGAACAAGCCCGCATCGCCTTCGAGACCGAACAGCGCATTGGCGCCGACCCCGGGCTCGTGGAGGCCGTGAAGGGCAACGTCTACCGAACGCGCGTGTACCCTGTTCCGCGCCGCAAGTCGCGCACGGTGAAGCTGCGCTATATTGCGCCATTGCTGGTTCAGGATGGCACGGGCGCGTTCCTCGACGTGCCGATGCCGGCCGAGCTCATCGGCGAACGCACGGTGCGGATCGACGTGGAGCTGCTCGACTGCCCGATGCCGGAGCTTTCCGGTGTGAAGAACGCGCAATTCAAGGATTGCGGCGTGTTCTGGAAGGCGGAATCGCACGAGCGCGGCGTGACGCCCGAGTCGAATGTCTACGTGACCCTGCCGAAGCTGCCCGCGTCGTTCGCGCTGGTGGAACGCGACGAGGCGGGCGATGTATGGTTTGAGGCATCCGAGTGCGTGCCCGATGTCGAGGTTGCCGATGTGCCGGGCCTTTCGTCGCTTACGGTACTGTGGGATGCATCTGGTTCGCGTGCGGGGGTAGACCACGAGCCCGAGCTCGAGTTGCTGCGCGGGTATTGCGCGGCCGAGGGTATCGCGTCGTATCGTCTTCTTGTGTTTGGCGATACGGCCGAGCAGGTGCGGGAATTCGCGACCGCCGATGAGTTGCTGGCGCATATTGGCACGCTGCGCTACGACGGCGGGTCGGATTTCCAGGCATTGGTGCAAGCGCTGGCTGAGCTTCCCGACGACGACGGGGCGGGCGCGTGCGTGCTCTTCACGGATGGCATGGACACCCTCGGGTCCGAGGTGGTCGCGTTTCCGGCCGAGCGCAAGGTCCTGGCGGTGGTTTCTGGCAGGCAACGCGATGCGGAAGCGCTGCGGCAGGCGTGCGGTGGGCTGGTGTTCGACGTCACCGCGGCACCGAAGGGCGCCGAAGCCCTGGTCAAGGCCCTGTTCTGCTCGAATTTGCTCTCTGGGGTAACGGGCGAAGGCGTTGCGGAAGTGCTCGGCATCGGATCTGGTGCCGACGGGCGGTTCTCGGTCGTGGGCAAGCTTTTGGCCCCGTCTGCCAGCATTGCCTTCGCCAATACCGGAACCGAGTTCGCGCTTGCCAAGGAGAGCGCTCGCGATGGCGGCACGATTGCGCGTGCTTGGGCAGCCATGCGCGTGGCCCAGTTGTCGTCGCGCGCCGATGAGCATACCGACGAGCTTCTTTCGCTCGGTCGGCGCTTCGGCGTGGTCTCGCCCGCGACATCGCTCTTGGTGCTGGAGACCCTCGACCAATGGCTGCGCTACGACATCGAGCCGCCCGCAACCTGGGAGTCGATGCACAACGCCTGGAAGATGAACCGCGAAGGGCGTATGCGGGTGTCTTCGGAGCGAGCTCTTAAGCGCGCGCATGTTAACGAGCTCAAACGCGCCTGGGCGGAGCTGAAGGAATGGTGGGAACGCGATTTCACCCGGCAAGAGCTGCCCGTCCGACCAGGCGGGCGGAGGTTCTGCCATCGGTGCGGTGCGCAGTTGGATGCCGATTCCCTCTTCTGCGCCACGTGCGGCGTGCGGGTCCCGGAGGCGCGACTGGAGGAGGAAGTACACCGGAGGTCGATGCCGGACGTGGCGCCTCGTATTATGCCGCGGATGGCTCGCGACCCTTCGCCGACGTTCGGCGGAGCGCCTGGTTTCGACGATCGGGAGATGTTCCTCATGGCGGACAGCGCTCCCATGCGAACGGAAGCCATGCCCGACAGTTCGCCTGCGGTGGCGTGCGCCGTCGAGAGCGCGTATGAAAGCGATAGTGCCATGGCTTGGGAGGAACCGGATGCCGCCGACGAAACCGCCGCTACCGTGAAGGTGCAGCCTTGGATGCCCGATGCAGACTACCTGATTGCCCTCGATGATGCATTTGACAATGGTCTCGAAGCGGCGCGCGGTGCCTACTTCGAGCAACGCGCCACCCATGCGACGTCTCCGTCGTTCTTCATCGATTGTGCTGGTTGGTTCCTGGAGCATGACGATGCAACGTTCGGCCTGCGCGTGTTGTCCAACCTGGCCGAGCTGCGCATCGAGGATGCGGCCCTTTTGCGCGTGATGGCTTGGCGTCTGCGCGAGGCGGGCGAGCTCGAACGTGCCCTTACCGTGTTGCGGCGTGTGCTGAAGCTGCGTCCGGAGGATTCGCAAAGCCATCGCGACCTTGCGCTTGTGCTCGACGAGCTTGCGCGGAAGGCGTTTGGCGAAGGCGACGAGAGTCTGGCGCGGCAACGCGCGGAGGAAGCTGGCGCCTTCTATCGCAAGATCGCCCTTACCCCGTGGCAGCGCCGTGCCCGGTCCATCGGCCTGTTCGCCGTGGAGGAGTACAACGTCTTGCGGGCATGGGCCGATGCGCAAACTTGGGAAACCGCGCCCCAGCTGGAGTCGCTCGGAGCGGAATTTGAAGGCGTTCTGGACTGTGACCTGCGTATTACCCTGGCTTGGGATGCTGACGAGACCGATGTGGACCTGCATGTAACCGAGCCGAGCGGGGAAGAAGCTTACTATGGCAATCGGCTCACGCACGACGGCGGCCGCGTGTCCGAGGACATCACCGATGGCTATGGCCCCGAGCTGTACGAGATTCACCATGCGTTCGACGGAGACTACGTTATTCGCGCGCACTACTACGCGTCGCATCAACAGACCATCTTCGGCCCCGCAAGCTGCACACTCACGGTGTACACCGACTGGGGACGCCCGACGCAGACGCAACAGGTAACCTCCACGCGCCTCGAGCACGAACACGAGATGGTTCACGTCGGCGTTGCGATGTATGGTTCCTCCAGCCAGCAGTAGCTAGCGTTTCACCAGGCAGGAGGCTTATCGATTGATTTGCCTCCTGCATGAAACCCGTACGTTCCTGCATGGGTCCGCCTCGTTGAAGCCCCTATACTTAGCGGAAAGAAGCGACGAGCCGGACCGGGAGGAGGGTCGGTGGAAA
The DNA here is from genome assembly GCA_030526775.1 of Coriobacteriia bacterium. Lineage (GTDB taxonomy): Bacteria > Actinomycetota > Coriobacteriia > Coriobacteriales > Eggerthellaceae > UMGS1519. The sequence goes on from JAUNCA010000088.1 coordinate 6,288, forward strand.
CCTTCCTGAACGCGGGTTCGATGATGGTCGTTCTATTCATCACGGTTACTCTGGGCTACATCGCGCGTAAAACGGATCTGGTTGACGATGCCTTCGACAACACGCTGTCGAAGGTCGTCGTCTTTATTACGTGCCCCGCTCTCATCCTCGATTCGGTGTTGGGCAACAAGAACCTGCCTTCGGACGATATTATCTGGCAGGTTTTCGGGGTATCGCTGCTGCTATACCTTGCCGTGGCGGCCATCGCGTTGGGCATCACCCGCCTGTATCCCATTCTCGAAGGCCAGCGTAGCAGCCATGCATTCACCATCACGTTCAGCAATGTGGCGTTTATCGGGTTTGCGGTGTGCGCGGCTATTCTAGGAAGCGAATCGCTGCTTTACCTGGCCATCTATAACCTGCTCGGCACTATACTCATCTGGACGTTGGGGGCGTGGATGATCTCGCGTTCGGGAACAGTGAAGCTCTCGCGCCGCGAGCAACTCGCGTACGTGAAGAAGAACCTCGCGACCCCGACCACGGCTGCGAGCGTCGCGGCGCTGGTTCTCGCCCTGCTCCATGTAACCGATTCGGGCATCATTGGTTACACCTGCAATCTCATTGGAGCCATGACCCCGCCGGCCACGATGCTCATTATCGGGTCGACCCTGGCGCGCTACCGCTTGCGCGACATGGTGAACAACGTGTGGGCGTACGTGACGACGGCCATCAGGCTGCTGGGCGTTCCCGCGTTCGTGTATTTCTTCGGCGGGCTTTTCATCTCGGATCCGTACGTTCTGGCATCGCTCACGCTCATCACCGCCATGCCCGCAGCCCAGGTAGGCCTCATGATGGGCGTCATCTACGGCGGCGACTTGCTCTCGCTGAGCCAGGGCATGTTCCTCACGACGATATTCTCGATTGTCACCATCCCGATAGTGACGATGTTCATCATCTGAAATCGTTGCCGGGGAGCTGTGCATCAATTCATTTACTCACTGCATGAAACGAGCGGCTGGCTGAATCGGTTTAGCTGGGTAAAGCATCTTATACTAGTTGCGATGATGAAAAACACCCGCGGTAAATCATCATCAGTTGCGGCAGGAAGTGGATGAGAGGAACGACATGGCTAAGACGAGGATTGCTATTTTCGGCTTGAATCAGGGCGGACGCTTTGGCCGCCGGGCTCTTAATAACCCCGATTGCGAAATAGTGGCCGTGGCTGGCTTCGATGCCAAGGCTGCGGACACCGCCGCAGAGCTGGGTGCTCCGCTGTATGCGCATTACCAGGACGTGCTCGACAACGTCGAGATCGACGCCGCGGTTATCGCGCTTCCCAACGAACTCCACCTGCCGGCCACGAAGGCGGCTGTTGCGGCCGGAGTCAAGTTCGTGCTGGTCGAGAAGCCCATCGCACCTGTTCCCGAAGAGGCGCAGGAAATCATCGACGTGTGCCGCGAAAACGGCGTGACCCTGCTCGTGGGCCATCAGCGCCGCTCTTCGAGCCTCATCCTGTTCGCGAAGGAATTCATCGAATCGGGCAAGCTCGGCGACATCGTAAGCCTTCACAGCAGCTACGCGCTCGAGAAGAACCCCGGCTATTGGGATGACGAGTGGCATCAGCGCCCGACGGGCGGCCCGCTGCTGGTGAACGCGATTCACGACATCGACGACATCAACAACATCATGAACATGACGCCGACGAAGGTCTATGCCGCCAAGCGCAGCACCATCCGCGGCCACGAAGCGGAGGACTCCTGCTCGGCGCTCATCGAGTTCGCCGAGGGCCCGACCGCAACCTATTTCGTGTCCGATGGCACGCCCAGCCCATACTGCTTCGACCTGCTGGCGCGTTCCGACGAGCGCTTCGCGCAGGCCAGCGGCGAGAACAACCTGTACGTGTTCGGCACGAAGGGCTCCTTCGGCTTCCCGAACATGGACTTCTACCATTACGAGGACGAAGAGCACGAGGGCTGGTTCTACCCGCTGGTGTACGAGCACTTCGATGTGGAGTACAACCACCCGCTGCAGGCCGAGGTCGATCACTTCATCGATCTTTGCCAGGGCCGCGAGACCGTTCCACGCTGCACGGGCGAAGACGGCATGCGCACGTTGAAGATTGTCAATGCGATTATCGAGTCGGGCGATACGGGC
>JAUNCA010000089.1 GCA_030526775.1 Coriobacteriia bacterium
CCCGTCGGCCGGGGGGGCACGGCCTACCCGTCTCTTTTTGGGGCCCCAAACCGCGCGTTCACCCCCCCCCCCCCGTCTCACCCCGTTCAGCGGCGCGACAGTTCCTCCAGCTTTGCAAGCTCTTCGGGCGTGTTCGCGTTGGCGAAGTGGCCTCCCAGGGGCGCGATTGCACGCACCTCGGCGGGGGTGAGCTGCTGCACTTCGATGGATTCAAGCAAATCGCGAATGCGCATGCTGCCATTTTCAACCAGATTGCGCGTAACCTCGCGGCAGGTATCCCGCCGGTACACGGCATGCATCGGCTCGAACCCATGGCGGTTGGCCGGCACCACGGCATCGGCCCCCGTTTCCTGAAGCAACTGCACCTCGTGCGCGAGCAGGTTCGCAGATGCCAAGGCCATGTCACAGGCAACCACAGCCACAACCGGATGACTCGCAGCCTCGAACGCTGTCGCAAATCCGGCAAGCGCACCGCGCTGTGGATAGATGTCGGCCACCAGCCGGATACCCACATCGGGAAACTCGTCAAGTAGGAACGCCAGCTTGTCCGCCTCGTTCGTCGTAATGATGAGCTCGTCGGCAACCGGCAACAGCCGCTCGACCATGTGCGCGATAAGCGGTCGGCCCCGGAACGTCACGAGCGCCTTCGACTCGCCCATGCGCCGCGATTCCCCACCCGCTTGCAGCGCCAACGTCACCCGCGGACGCGCATAGCCCGCCACGATGAAATCGCCGACGCAGCTGGCAAGGCCTCGAAACGCTTCCTCATCGGCAACATCGGGAATCTCGAACGCAGATAATCCGTGCGCTTCTGCGTACGCTATAACGTCGGGAATATCGCTCGCGACCGCCACCATCGCCTCGGGCGGGTCGGCGGCCAACAAGCTCTCAGCAGCTTTCACATCGCGCTCGCTCGCGGCACGCATCACCTCGATATACGGCAAACCGCTTTCCCGATATCCCTCGACCACGACGATGTCGTGACCCGGCATGGACTCCAGCAGCTGGCTGCATTCAACCTCTTGCGGCATGTTCTTTATCCGCGCGACAGCATCCGGCGATGCCACCACGACCTCGGTGGCTCCGGCATGACGATGACGGTATGAATCCTTCCCCGGCACATCGATCTCGAAGCCCACGTGTCCATGATGCTTGATGGACCCCACGTCGAACCCGCGTCGAGTGAGCTCCTCGATAACCGCGCATACGATGGCGGTCTTCCCCGAATTGTGCCGACCGACAAATGCGATGGCGGTGCTGTGAAGCAGTTCGTGCATACCGTGCCTTTCTCTCCCGCAGCATTATAGTTCATGAAGTCTAATAGCCATACCGCTTCCAGGAGAACGGGCACACAAAACGCCCCCGCAGCTGTGAAAGACTGCGGGGGCGCAAAAGAGAGGCAGAATCTAGCCGGTTATGCCGCCTGGTTGAAACTCGCCTCCACCAGGGCATCGCTTTCAGCTGCGGTCAGCCAGCCATCCGGCACGGCTTCCTTCTCGTGCTCGTGGCACGCAGTGCACTGCACTACGGATGCACGGTGTCCCTTATGGCAGTTCGTGCACTCCATTTGCTGACCGGCATGGTAGGTGTCGTGCGGGTTGAAATCCATATCGGCTGTGGCATGCTCGAGCTTCTTGCGATCCACCAGGCCATCGTTGCCCAGCAGGTACGAATGGCAGCTCTCGTTCGCGCAGAACTGCGTGCCCTCCAGCTCACGCCAGTGGGTCAGGCCATCGCCCCAACGCTCGTCAAGCGGGTCGTAGTAGTTGCCCGTGACCATCTTGATGCCCTCGTCCATCTGCTCGGGAATCGTCGGCACATGACACATCAGGCAGGTGATGGTTGGCAGGGCCGTCGTCTGGTTCTGGCGGTGCAACGTCGCCATCATCGCATTGGTATTGGACACCTCGTTGCCGTATTTATCGACGCCCGCAACGCCCTGCTCCTGCGAATAGGTCTCAAGATACTCGTCCATGTTGTGGCAGAACGACGCACAGAAACTTGGTTGCTCATGCCACTGGTAGAACCCGAACCCCGCCACTGCGAACACCACAGCCACGATACCGATCGTCGTCCATAGGCGCTTCGGGTTCCGCTCCTTTTTCTTCTTCTCTTCACTCATCGTAATCGCCTCTTTCCCACGCGCGAAGCGTTAGGAAACACCGCCGGCGCTCTGCTCGGCAGGAAGTTCCTTGGGCTCGGAGGTCATGCCCAGAAGCTTATCGCCCTCGTCCAGCAGCTCATTGCCCTTGTCGATGCAGTAGTTGTACAGGGTCGGATTGTGGGCGCCTTCGGAGTTCTCGGCGGCGATGAAGTTCCAGTAGTAAGCGCTCGCACGCTGGATCCACTGCAGGCGCTCAAGCGTCTCGCCCTCGATGCCGTTCTTCTTGGCGAACTCGGCATCGAACAGCAGGGCCTTCTCACCCGGGTTGTTCGGGTCGTCCTGCTCGGTCGCGACCTTGGTCTCGAAGTTCTTGATGAAGTCGGCAGCGCGCAGGCCAAGCTCGTGGGTGCGGCCGTCGATATCCTCTTGCCAGGCAGCCACTTCGGCCTTGATGTCCTTATGGCACTTGGAGCAGTCGTTCTTGATGAGCTCTTCGTTCTCGAGCGGGGTATTCCAGTAGTGGCTGTGGTATGCCTCGCCGTTCTCGTCGACCTCGACGGCCATATGGCAATCGCTGCAGTCGTAACCGAGGTTCGTCATGTGGTTGCCCTCGCCGCCGTAGCAGAACTCGTATTCCGCATGGCGCACGGCCAGCATCTTGGCACCGGTGCTCGCATAGGTCCAGTCGGCGAAATCGTACTCGTCATAGAATTCCATGGCCTTATCGGGAACCATGGAGTCGAGGCCGCCATAGTAGGGACTTGTGGGCTCGCCGTCCTTATCCCAGGTGGCATCCATCGAGTAGTCGCAATGGCACTGGCCGCAGACCTGGCCTTCCTTGGAAGCCTTGTCGGCATCCTCGCCCATCGCCCGGACCCAGTCGTTGCGCAGCGGGCGCAGCTCGGCCGGATTGTCGGCCTGATGGCAGTTCTGACAGGTTATGTTGTCGTTGTACTTGGCAATGGTCTCCATGAAGGGGTCGGTCCAAGCAATCTGGGCAGCCACGCTCTTGCCCTTGGCATCCGTGTATCCTTGAACATCATTCAGGAACTGCGCGGACTTGCAGGTGATGCACTGCGCCTTGGACTTATCGGAGATGCGCCCGTTCGTCCGGTTGCTCCACAGCGCGTAGGTATGGCCAGCCGGCTCGGTGTAGTACTTCGCATAACCATAGCCCTTGCCCAGAATCTTGATCTCGGGGTTAATCTCCAGATAGTCAAGCTTGTTCTTCGGGTTGTCGGCATCGTAGGTCGTGTACTCGGCGTACTCGTCAACATGAGGCGTGGTGGCATCCGGGTTCTCAGCCGTCTTCTCGCTGTATTCCGGCTGCGGGGGCACGTTCCTGTTGTTGTCCAGATACGTGCGGTACTGGTTCGGGTAGATCTCGCCCCACGCCTCCGAACTCACGACGCCGAACTCATCGGCCTCGGGCACCGTCGCCGGTGCGACACGCTCGGGGGTCGGATTGCCGGGGTTCGCCTTCGGGGCGCAGGCTGTCATAGCCACCCCCATCGCGACGAGCGCCACAACCGCCACCCATACGAATAGCTTCTTGCGGGTTCTGAATGTCTTCATGGTTCGCCTCCCTCTTAAACACATGAATCTATTCTTTACCCTATATAAAGTTTCGTGTTTCAAGAAGGTTCAATCGGCACCTTTGTTACCTGACAGTTTTGCTAGTATCCCCTGTTCATGCTGGGATTTCCTGACAGTTAGACCAACCTTATACAGGACACTTGACAGCACCGACAACCTGTCGGGTAATGACGCACGTGCGCCGCAGCCACCCTATCGGGACGGGTCGTGCAGCACGAAATGACTGCGCTTCGTAGTTATAAGCCCCTCACGCTGCATACGCGAAAGCTCCGCAGAGAGTGCCGAACGATCCACCCCGAGATAGTCGGCAAGCTGCTGCCGGTTGAACGGGATATCGAATTCGCTGCTGCCCGCCTGCGAAGACACGAATGACAGGTACGAGAGTACCTTGCCCCGGATGCTCTTCGGGGCGCCATGGAAAATGCGTCGGGTAAGCATAAGGTTCTTACGCGCCGCAATGAGATTCAGGTTGCGGGCAATCTGATTATGGTGGCCGCACGACTTGGGGCAGGTCGTCATCACCTTGGCGGTCTCGAGGAATAGCACCCGCGTGAACTCGTTCGCCACGACATCCACCATCAGCGGCTCGTCGGGAATCGTCGCGTACAGCTCAGCGAAAATTTCGCCGCTTTCCGCGAATCCGACGATGCTCACATTGCCCCACACGTCAACGTTCTCGACGCGCACACGCCCCTCGAGCACGACACCCAAGCTGCGGGTAGTATCTCCCATGTGGAACACGTACTCTCCCGCGAGATACGACTTCTCACGAGCGCCGAGGCAACCGAGCATACTGCACGCCTCTTGCGCGCTAATTCCCTGGAACAGGGCTGTGTTCACTAAAAACTCAGCTGTCTCCACGAGCTAAATCTCCTTGAAATGATGGGCTTGCCAGTAACCTACCCCACCGAATTCATCCCGCAAAGTGGCAATGCGCCATTTAGTTACAAGGTCAGTTTTAATGCGCCGCCCACGGAAAATGTCCGGGTCACGTTGGAAAAACAACATACATTTCCGGCTGCGCTCAATAGGATGGCAAGGCGGCTTGCCGCCGCAGACGAGCCGTCTATAGAAGACCGAGGATATGCGCAGTATGATCGCCATCGACCGAAACGACCCGACACCGTTCTACCAGCAGATTCACCACCAGGTGGTCCGCGGTATCGAATCCGGTTTGTATCGCGTGGGCGATCGCCTGCCCTCCATCCGACCTTTCGCGCAACAGCTAGGCGTATCGCGCAACACGGTGGAGCAAGCGTATCTGGAACTCGTACAGGAGGGGTACGTGAACTCGCGGCAGGGCAGCGGCTATTATGTGAGCCTTGCCGCGACGCCACGGCGCGCGGAGCAGTCGTTCGGCATCGAATACCGGCAGGCCCTAACTGCGCTGCAGGCGCACGATCGTGCCCAAACGCCTGCAAAACCACGTTTTGACTTCAACGTCGAGGGCGTAGACCCGGACACCTTTCCCTTCTACCGTTGGGCACGCATCTCGCGTGACGTGATGCTCGACGAAGGACGCATGGGGGCCTGTAAGCCGATGGATCCTCGGGGCCTCGGCGCTTTCCGCGAGCAGATTGCACGCCACCTTGCAAAAGACCAGGACATCGTCGCACAACCCGAGCAGATTGCCATCTTCCCATCGGTAGGCCATGCAATGGCATCGGTGCTGCGGTTGCTCGCGGAGAATGGATACGGTGCCGTATTCGAGGATCCCTGCCAGCCGAAAGTGTCTCGCGCTATACGGGAAAGCGGCATTCCAGCAGTGGGTAGCATCCTGAACCGCAGAGAAATCCGGGGAGGCGCGGTCCGGACTGCCCATGGACACCCGCATGTCGTGTGCGTATCGCCCGAAAACCGCTACCCCACGAATACCGCTATGTCGCTTGACGAGCGTAAACGACTCGTCGCCTGGGCAGGCCAAACCGATTCGCTCCTGCTCGAAAACACGTATTGCCACGAATTCCGATTCGGCGGTGCGCATGTGCCCACACTCCATGCGCTCAGCACCGATGGACGCGTCATTGTCGTCGGGTCGTTTGCGGAATCGCTTTCTCCGAGCATGAGTATCGCCTACCTGGTACTCCCACCTTCACTGATGATTCGCTGGTTGAAGCAACGGGGGCAGTCCGGGCAGCTGCCGTGGCACGTACAGGCGACATTCGCCGAATTCATGCGCCAAGACTTGTGGACCGCGCATCTCCGGCGCCTACAGACGAGCCTGCGAAACAAGCGCCACGCCATGGCCGTTGCCCTGGAGACCCATATGGGCGACGCCGCGTCATTCATCCAACAGGAAAGCAGCCTGCACATGCTCATTCGCGTGAAAGACGGCCGCCCCGAATCCGAGTTGGTAGAACTCGCCGCGCGGAAGGGCGTCCGGGTGTATCCCACGGCAGATACTTGGACAAGCACAGCGCCAGCAGACTGGAACTACGTCATGATTGGCTATGCTGGCATCCCGCTCGACGACATCGAGCCTGGAATCGCGGCGCTCGCGCATGCTTGGTTCGGATAAAACACCCGCATGCGCGTCAAGCCCAGCGGATTGAGAAGGGCTCACAAAGCTTGTTTATTCTCCATGTCGAATGGACACAGCCGATTATTTGACCGACCTACCGTCCCTGTTTCGGAATGTGCTCCACCAGTACAATTATTAAGTTAGGAGATGAAGATAGGGGACGTATGGGTGTAGGAGCAAATATCGCCAAGGTCGCGGCTGGAGCATTGATTGCCGGCGGCCTCGTCGGAGCCTCAATGCGCACGACCGACGATTCCCTTCGCCCACCAGGATCTTCTGACGAGCAGGACTTTCTGGCCAAGTGCATCAAGTGCGGGCGCTGCATCGAGGCATGCCCGTTCAAGGCCATCATCCCCGAGCAGGGCACCTATGGCATCGGCAGCGCTGTCGGCGCACCCACGTTCGACATGCGCGAGCAAGCTTGCCATATGTGCGAGGATTTCCCCTGCATCGCAGCCTGCCCCACCGGCGCGTTGCTGCCCGTAGCATCCCGTGATGTCGCGCGCATCGGCACCGCCGTCATCAAGCGCGACCTCTGCATCGCGGTGAAGGGCTTGCGCTGCGAAGTATGCTATCGTGCATGCCCGTTCATGGACCAAGCCATCACCATCGATTACCACATGCGCGAGCATGACGACCTGCACGCGGTGTTCGAGCCCATCGTCAATCCGGTGCACTGCACCGGTTGTGGCATCTGCGTCGAGCGCTGCGTCGTGGACGACCCCGAAGTCGCCATCGAGATCGTCCGCGACTTCGACACCGCGCTCGAGCGCATCGACGAAGAGCAGGCGAAGGGCGCGCTGGATGCCTGGAACGGCGGCACGGGAGCCGACACGTCGGCCGTGGGCTTGTTCGAACAGCGCGGAAGCAACAACTAACCGGAACCGGAACGGTAGAACGACAGGAGAGACGCGATGCGGGGAGCATCGCGAAGAGGGAGAGACGAGGGACATTATGGATGTAACCAGACGGACTTTCATCAAGAGCACGGCAGTTGCAGCCGCCATGGCCGCCGCCGGTGGAAGCCTCGCCGCGATGGCAGGCTGCTCGAGCGGCGACAGCAAGGTAACCCCCGGCTCGGGCGATCACCCCACCGATGAAGACGGCGCGACAGTATACACTGGCGTATGCCGTTACTGCGGCACCGGCTGCGGCGTGCTTATCCACGCGAAGGACGGTCAGCTCCTCAGCGTCACCGGCGACCCGGACAACCTGACGAGCCGCGGCCTGAACTGCGTGAAGGGCTACTACCTGGCACGTATGCTGCGCGGCGAGCAGCGCCTCACCGTACCGCTGATCCGCGACGACCCGAAGACCAAGGGCAGCATGGAGGGCATGCGCGAAGCCACCTGGGAAGAGGCGCTCGACCTCGTCGCCGACAAGCTGAAGACCGCTTGGAAGGCCGACAAGAGCCGCATCGGCTTCTGGGGTTCCGGTCAGCAACCCATCTGCGAGGGCTATCTCACCAGCAAGTTCTGGAAGGCCGGCCTGCTCTCCAACAACATCGACCCGAACGCCCGCATGTGCATGGCTTCCGCCGTCGTGGGCTTCATGAACGTGTACCAGACTGACGAGCCCGCCGGCTGCTACGACGACATCGAGGGAGCCGACCTCATCCTCACCTGGGGCGCGAACATGGCCGAAGCGCATCCGGTGCTGTACTCGCGCGTCACCGCGCACAAACAGCTGAACCCGGATGTGCTGCATTACGACATCACCACGCTGAAGACCCGCACAAGCGAAACGGCAGACAAGGTGATGATCTTCAAACCCGGCACCGACCTGGCCATCACGAACTGCATCGCAAACTACCTGGTGCAGAACAAGAAGTACGACGAGGGCTTCGTGAAGGATCACCTGGTCTTCAAGCAGGGCACCGAGAACATCGGCTACCCCTTCGCCGACGACTACGACGTCACCGAGCCGGGCAGCCTGGTCGACGAGGTCCAGGAGATTACGTTCGAGCAGTACGGCGAGCGCCTGAAGGACTACACCATCGAGTACACCTCGAAGCTCTCCGGCGTTTCCGAGGAAGACCTCACCACCTTGTGCGAGGCCTTCGCGAATCCGGACCTGAAAATCGCAAGCTTCTGGACGATGGGCGTGAACCAGCACTACCGCGGCACGTGGGTGAACCACA
>JAUNCA010000232.1 GCA_030526775.1 Coriobacteriia bacterium
ACCCGTCCCCCGTTCCACAGGCTTCTTGCCTCCTACTCCACGGTGCCGTAAACCAAGCCCCAGGCGTGGCCGTTGATGATGGAATTCAGCTGGTCGCAGAAGCGTTGACGGGTATAGGTTCCCGGCGGCACGAGCTCCACGACCTCGATGAGGTCTTCGGGAAGGTCGTACGATTCCGCCAAAACGAGCGCTTCAAGCGAATTCGCAGCCTTCTTGTCGCGGAAGAGCTTGTCGACAATGACCTGAAGCTCGCCATAATGCGGGCTGCGTTTCACACCTGCCATGTTCTCCTCCTCACCATAGAAGGGGTCGTCTCTTTTGCGCGTTTACCGCACGCAATCGCGCCCGTCGCCAGCAATAACAAGCGCCCCGGTATACGACGGGGTGGCATGCCCCACCGCTCGCAGAAACTGCACGCCGGCATCCAGCAATGCCACGCCTGCATCGAAGATAGCATCCGACGTACGATACGGGTTGTCGGGCGTGATCTCCACCGGGCGGAAACCAGGATTCACGTCACGCGGGTCATGCTCGCCCACCTGCAACTGCACGAGCAGCGGCACATCTGTGGCCTGCGCGGCAGCTTGCACGAGCGGAAGCACTTCGGGCAGCGGCGCCGCAGTGGAAAAGCCCACGACATCGGCTTCGAACTCGAGCATCACCGCAAGGGCCTCTTCCCAGGTGGTATCGCGTCCCGCCAGCTTTCCCTGCGCATCGAGGTTAACGCTTACGAACACGGGCAGGTCGGTGGCCTTTTTCGCGCCGGTAATCGCGCATTTCAGGTCGACCAAGCTCACCATACCGTCGAGCAAGACGGCATCGATGTCCTCCCCGAAATCCTGCACAGCGCGGGCATATTGGTCGCGGTTCTGCTTCAGCGACGATTTACTCTCCGGGTCGATGGGCAAACGCGTGGGCCCGATGCTCGCGATGATGTGCTGCGGCTTCAGGTCGCGCAGCACTTCTACCGAGGCGCGGGCTATCTCGGAAGATTGCTCCTCGAAGCGGGAATGGGCCAACCGTGCACGCGTTATGTCATACGTGTTGGTAACCATGCACTGCGCGCCCATCATATGGTCGAGCTTCTGTACCTCGAACACGGTCTCGGGCTCGATGAGGTCCATGAACTCACGCTGGTTTGTGGCATCCTCGATGCCTTGCCGCTCCAGCAACTCGTCAATTGGAGCGGAAAGCACCAGCGGGTCTTTGTGGAAACGTAATGCGATGTCGGCCATTTCAAATCCCATTCACCTGTCTGCGAGGAAACACTCCCCCTCGCAACGTGGGAGATCCTTCACCTGCGGCTTAGGATAACGGGCCGGCAGCCCACGGGCTACCGAGGTGTTCTCGTGTTGTGCGCTACTTGGCGCGGCGGGCCATCATGGCCACATTCGCCTCGTGCCACGATTCGATGGTGCCCACGTCGTATCCCTCCGTGGGATCGATGACAAGCGCGTACATCTCCTCTTCGCGCAGCACGGCATCGAGCGCGTCGGTGAGCTGAATCTCGCCGCCGGCACCAGGCTGGGCATCTTCGAGCAGCTCCATCACACGCGGCGACAGGAGGTAGCGGCCGAAGATGGCCAAATTAGAAGGCGCCTCTTCCACCGGAGGCTTCTCCACCAGCGCGTTGATGCGCCACACGTTCGGCGCAATCTCTTCACCTGCGATAACGCCGAAACGGTTCACCTCTTCTTCGGGGACGGGCATAACCGCTATGACGCTTGCGCCGTCATGCTCGTCGGAAATGGCGCGCATGCGGATGAGCATCTGGTTGTCGGGTACGATAACATCGCCCAGCATGACGAAGAACGGCTCATCACCGATTTTCTCGGCGCCACAACGAACCGCATGCCCCAATCCGAGCGCCTCTTCCTGGTACACATAGCTCACGGGCAGGGAGCCAGCATGTTCGACGGCATCGGCCAAGTCATTCTTGCCCTTTTCGCGCAGATGCGCCACTAGTTCCGGATGAGGTCGGAAATGCTCTTCGATTGCCTTCTTCTCGCGGCTGTTGATGATAACGACCTCATCGGCACCCGATGCGAGACCCTCTTCCACGATGTATTGGATGCCGGGCTTATCGGCAACCGGCAACATCTCCTTGGGCACGGCGATGGTATTCGGAAGGAACCGCGTTCCCATACCAGCGGCAGGAATAAGAGCCTTC
>JAUNCA010000233.1 GCA_030526775.1 Coriobacteriia bacterium
GCCCACAACCTCGACGACCTCGGACTCGGAGGCCAGGTACTCGTCGAGCGTGATGAGCTTCTGCTGCTTCGCGGAGTAGAACAGCAGCAAATCGGCGAGCGTGTCTTTGCGCATGCCGTAGCTGGAATAGATGCCGAACTTCAGCGAGCGCCCGAAGTTCTCATAGAATTTCTCGTAGGTCTCGCGGTCCTTATCGCGCATGCTCGCAAGCTCGCTCTTGATCTTCTTCTCGACCTTGTTTGCAATCGCGCGCAGCTGGCGGTTCTGCTGGAGCGTCTCGCGCGAGATGTTCAGGCTCAGGTCCTGGCTGTCGACGACGCCTTTCACGAAGCCGAAGCACTCGGGTACGAGATCCTCGCAGTGCTCCATGATGAGCACGTTGGAACTGTACAGCTGCAGGCCGCGCTTGTATTCCTTGCTGTACAGGTCGAAGGGAGCACGCCCCGGGATGAAGAACAGGACGTCGTAGGAGATGCCGCCCTCGGCATGCACCGATGCCACACGCACCGGGTCGGTGAAATCATGGAACTGCGACTTGTAGAACTCGTTGTACTCCTCATCGGAAACCTCGGACTTGCGACGCTTCCAGATGGGAATCATCGAGTTGATGGTCTCGTCTTCGCGATAGTCCTCGAACTGCGGCTTGTAGTCGTCGCCTGCATCCTCGGGCTTGGGCAGCTCGCGCGTCTTGGACACGTTCATAACGATGGGATAGCGCACGTAATTGCTGTAGTGCTTGATAAGGTCCTTCAGGCCGTACTCGGAAAGGAACTCGTCGTAATTGTCGTCGTCGGTCCCCTCTTTCACCGTAAGGATAACGTCGGTCCCGCGCTCGGCCTTCTCGGCGGGGGAAATGGTGTAACCCTCGACGCCATCCGACTCCCATGCATAGGCCTGATCGGAGTTATAGGCGCGCGACACCACGCGCACATGGCTTGCCACCATGAAAGCGGAATAGAAGCCAACGCCGAACTGGCCGATGATGTCGATGTCGTCGTCGGCAGCTGCGTCCTCGCCCGTCTTGAACTCGAGCGAATCGGAATGGGCGATGGTGCCGAGGTTTTTCTCGAGCGCATCCGCATCCATGCCGATGCCGTTATCGGAAACGGTAATGGTACGGGCCTCCTTGTCGAAAGCCACGCGAATCTTCAGGTCGTTCTTGCCAAGCGTCGGGATGTCCGGATCCGTCAGCGCCGTGAAGTACATCTTGTCGTTGGCATCCGATGCGTTGGAGATGAGTTCACGCAGGAAGATCTCGCGATTCGTATAGATGGAGTTAATCATCAAATCGAGCAGTTTCTTGCTCTCTGTCTTGAATTTGCGCATAGGGCCTTCCCTCTTTCCGTCCTATAAAAGCAGGGCGGGCTGCCTTAGCAGTCCCACCCATCGATTGCCAAAGGCCATTATAGGCGCGCTATCGAACGGCTGCGCGGATGCCACGGTGTCTCCACACTCGAACCGCATGCTACAATTTCCCCATGGACAAAGATGAGCAAAAATGGCAACGCATCCGCGACGTTTTGATAGCCGAAGGCACGGGGAAAGCCGCGCCGCGGATTTCCTCCACGCGCACGCTCTTCGGTATCCCCAGTGCAGTCGACGAGGCCATGGACGCCATCGTGGCCGAGCAAGAGGTGAAATACCGCGCGAAACGCGCGGGAGGGCGCCAGCTTGAAAAGTAAGCCGAATTAGTCCTTACAGGAAACGGTACTGAACCTCGCGCAGACCCCACTCGTCGCATTCGTCATAGCCGAGGGCCTTGAACACACCAGGCTGCAGGTCGAGCGAACGGGAGCCGTCGCCCATGCCGCCGCAGTCGTTAACCGTCGCGATAACGGTATGGCCGTTATACGTAATCTCGACGCTGCGCCCGTAATAGTCCTCGGCGCCCCATGCCATGGGGACCGCAACGCCCATCGAGTAATCGTCGACGTAATCGCCCGTTGCCGTAGGCACCGTCGGGTCGTCGGTCTCGTCGGACGATCCGCCATAGGCGCTCGCGACGCCGGATTGCCAACCGCCCGAAACATTTCCGCTTTGAGTCTGCGCACCCGCACCAGCTGCCGAATCATCTTCGGGCATGGGCTGGGCTTCGGCAAACGCCTCAGCGGCAGCGGCTTCGGCGGCAGCG
>JAUNCA010000234.1 GCA_030526775.1 Coriobacteriia bacterium
GCTAGCACTTTTTTCCGATGGTCGGTTATCGGAATATGCGAACCCTTTGGTGAGATACCCTTCCCCGAGGGTGGGCGTCTCAGCGTTCGAGTTTGGAGCGGAGGTAGTCCTTTAGGAGGGGGATGTCGAAGTCTACGGTGCCCATGCGGACTTCCGTGATGACGCCTTGTTCGATGAGACGGCGGCGCAGGTTCGAGGCATTGGTCATGCTGATGCCCATGCGCTTGGCGACTTCGCTCGTGGAGCTGCGCCCCTCATCTTCGGCCATGGCGCGTAAATAGTCTTCCTCGCGTTGGCGCAGGTCAAGAAGTGTGGGAACAAACACCGAGCGTTCCATTTCGCGCAGCATCATCTGCACGGCGTGCTCGGCGTCTTTCGTATTGAAGTTGCGATTTTTTGGAGCATCGCGCCACAAGTAGTAGCCAACAACCTGGATGGCATATGCATATCCGCCTGTGGCTTCGGCGCAGAAGGAAAGTGCATCCGAATCGATGCCGCGTCCATTCCCCTCGATAGTGGTAAGCAGGGCTTGCTCCACATCTATGTCGGCTATAGGGCGAAGCGGCCGCTGGAACGCGCGGCGAATGAAAGAGATGTTCTCATTGACCAGCAGGGAAGAGACTTTGCCGGGCAGTCCGCCGATAAGCAACGCGACCTCGCGGTCTTCGCGCACAAACGCCTGGTAGATTCCGATGAATTCCTGGAACTCTTCGCACTCTGGATCCGCTTCGTCAATGCAAAAGAGGACGCCAACGCCTAAGGCGTTCAGGCTCTCGACCATGCTTCCTATTTGCAAACGCCAGGGTTCGTCGTAGTGGTGCATTTCTCGTGATATGGCTATAGGTCCGGCTTGTAGCGAAACAACGTCATAGGGCTTGCCGGTATCGATGAGATGGCGTGCTTTAGAGCGTAGCAGGCAATAGAGTTCGTTGAGCATGCCTTCACGTGCGATAGAATCCACGCAGATCCATCCCATCCCGGATGCTTCCCGTGCTATCGATTCCATGAGAACGGTCTTGCCCGAGCCCCTTGGCCCGTAGAAGATCACCGACCGGTAAGGATTGCCCGGTTGGTTGGCGAGCCCACCGATGACATCACCTATGTAGTTTGTGCGTCCTGCCAGCGCAAACGGCACCTTGCCGAAGGTTGGGGTGAACGGGTTCGAGGCTGTGGCTGCCATGAGCGCTCCTTTCTCGTCAAACTTGATAGTAGCTGAGATTCATAAAGATTCACAAGGATTCATATAGATACGCACGAACGCTAATCCGCAAGTACTGGCTCGGGCAATGGAGCACATCGTCAGGACGAGACACTTCTCCCCTGAGGGCGGGTGTCTCATCGTCGTCTCCACGAGAGGCGCAGACTCCGTGAGGGGTACGATGGGCTATAATGCTCCGGTTGGAAATTTAACAACGGGAGACTAATTCATGGTTTACGATAACGTGCTGCAGGCGCTGGGACATACGCCGCTGGTTCGCCTGAGCAGGATGTCCGAGCCCGATGCGGCTGAGATTCTGGTGAAATACGAGGGCGTTTGCGTCGGTGGTTCGGTGAAGACGCGTACCGCGGCGATGATGATCTCCGAGGCTGAAAAGCGCGGCGACATCGGTCCCGGGAGCATCATTGTGGAGCCGACCAGCGGCAACCAGGGCATCGGTTTGGCGCTTGTGTGCGCCGTGAAGGGTTACGAGGCCCGCATTATCATGCCCGACAGCGTGTCCGAGGAGCGTCGCAAGCTCGTGGCGCACTACGGGGCCAACGTCATCGTCGTGCATGACGAGGGCGACATCGGCAAGGCCATCGACGAGTGCATCCAGATTGCCAATCGCATGGCGGCCGAGGATCCGCGTGTGTATGTTCCGCAGCAGTTCGAGAACATCGACAACCTGCGCACGCACCGCAACCACACCGCGCTCGAGATTGCCGAGGATGCGGGCTGCCACATCCACGGGTTCTGCTCTGGCATCGGCACGGGCGGCACCATTTCCGGTGTGGGCCAGACGCTTAAGCGCCTGTATCCCGACATCGAGATCTGGGCGGTCGAGCCCGAGAACGCGGCCATCCTTTCTGGCGGCGGCATCGGCAGCCACCTGCAGATGGGTATCGGCGACGGCTTGATTCCCGC
>JAUNCA010000090.1:0-7318 GCA_030526775.1 Coriobacteriia bacterium
TTGCCAGCAAAGGCTGCATTCCATCCACGCAGGATGCGGATTGGTCCCGAATGCAGCATGTGCCGCCAGTAAAGGCTGCATTCCGAACCAGTAAACGTATGAGCTTAATTCGTTACGAGCGTCGATTTTAAGCGCGGGAGGCCTTCATCTCCTGCATGATGGTTTCGGCTTCGGCTTGGAAGGCGGCGGCGCGGGCTGCTCCGGCTTCGCCGCAGATTTCGGTCACGAGGGCGGCATTCACGCGGGCATCGCACCATTCTCCGAGCTTGTCCTGCATCTTGCGCATATCGCCGCTCACGTTTCCCGCGTTTTCGGGCAGGCAGGCTGCTAGTTCGCGTGTGATGTAGCGCAGCGCCTTCGCTTGCTTGCGCAGGTCGTGCACGGCTTCCTGGTCATCGAAGTCCACGGTTTCCAGGGTGGTCTCGCAATACTCGCGGCGCGCGTCGATGCGGCTTGCCAGCGCATCGCGGTCGATGCCGTTATCGTGCACGCTGTTTTTCCACAGGATGTGCTTCAGCTGTTCTTCCACGAGCGCGAGCTTCTCCTGGGTTTCGGGAAGCTCGAGCGTGCGCATGAATTCGGCGCGGCGGGCGAGCTGCGCGTCACGGCACATCGCCTGCAGTTCGGGCTCGTCGGCGAGCTTGGGCACGAGCACGTCGAGTTCGCGCATGCGCGACGTGGGGTCCTGCAGTTCCTTCAGCACGTCTTTCAGCATTTGGTTTTGCAGACGCTTCTGGTAGGGCTTGATGAATTTCACGAGCGAGCGTGCCACACGTACCGAGATGCGGTATTGGTGCAGGTGTTCGTCGTCATCAGGCCATTTCATCAAGTCTTTCGTGCGAATCTTGATGGTGACGGCGGCTTCGAAGAGCGCCCCGGCCATCTGCTCGCGCGTAATCCACGATTGCAGTTTCCTGCCCTTTGCGATATCGGTCACGTCCGCCACACTCCTTCGAGTCGTTTAAGGAAAGTCTATCATGGGTGCCTCCATTACATGATGAATTACCGCGGGGATTATTCATCATCAGCGAGAATGATGAATAATCCCCGCGGTAATTCATCATCAAGTGGGGTTGTGGGTAGGAAATAGCTACAATGCCAGAATGGCTTCCCGCGCTAACACCACTTTCCACGAACGCTGGATGGCGTTCTTTTCCACACCGGGGCATAACCGGACGCTGCGCTATGTCATTTTCGCGTTCGGCGTGTACGGCCTTGCGTTCGCCATCGCCATGGCGCGCACCGCGCAGCTGGGAACCTCGTGTATCGCGGCAATCCCCAACGTGCTGAGCTTCGTGTTCGCGCCCATCACCATCGGGCAGTTCCAGATACTCATGAACCTCGTAATGGTGCTCGGGCAGATTGCGCTTAACCGCAGCTGGCGGCGCCCGGTGGAGCTGTGGCAGATGATTCCCGCCACCATCTTCGGCATGGTCGTCGACCTCAACGTGTGGCTGCTGTCAGGCTTGCCCGTGGACACGTACCTCATGCAATGGGGATGGTGCGCGCTCTCCATCATCATCCTGGGATTCGCCGTGTCGCTCGAATTGCTAGCCGATTCCGTGATGATGCCGGGCGAGGGCATCGTGCTCTCGATAACGATGGTCTCGAAGAAGCCCTTCCCGCGCTGCAAGGTGGCATTCGATGTGTCGTGCATCGTCATCGCTGCCGCCATCTCGCTCGTGGCGCTCGGCGGCCTCGTTGGCGTGCGCGAGGGGACGGTGGCCACGGCCATCCTCACCGGCCCCATCGTGAAGGTGTGGGGTCGCGTTCTCGCTCCCGCCAAGCGCTGGATTCCCGCAAAGCCGCAATAGGCAAAATTGCATAAAAAGGGACTGTCCCTTTTTATGCAATTTTGCCTACAGGAATTTGGGGGGAAGCACGTGGCTACAGCGGCGTTTACATGCTGGATGTTGGGGGAGAGGAACATCTTGGAGTTTCCGGTCGCCATCAAATGTCCCCGCTCGTCGAAAATCTCGGCCTCGCAGAGGAAAATGGAGCGCCCTGGTTTCTTCACCCGCGCCTCGCAGATGAGAAGGCCCTTGTCGGTGGCGCGCAGGTAGTTCACCTGCAGGTCGAGCGTCGTTGCGCCCATGTCCTCGGGAAGCTGGGGATACATGGACCAGTAGGTTGCCACATCGACCAAGCCTGAAATGCTGCCGCCGCACAAACCCCCGAAGGGATTCAGGTGCTTGCGCTCCACGGGCATCTCGATACGGCAGCGGCCAAGCTCAAGAACGGTCATGTTCATACCGAGCAATTCCAGGAACGGTCCGCGGTTGCACAAGCTGCGAACGACTTCCAGATGCTCGGGGTTCGGGGTGATGTTCTGCGGCATGGCGAATCCTCTCGGTGTGGCCTCCAACGGGTTTTCTCCCGTTAGAATACCAGTTCGAAAACTGCTCCGCGGAGCGGAACATGCCGGCGGCAGTTCCTTTCCGGTTGTTTTCCCGTGTTGTTGCAGACGCGACAAATCATCAGAATCGTTCACTGTTGGCAAGACGTCCGGGTTTGGAAGTTTAGAATATGCGCTAGGTGAACAGGCGGGTTGGAGACCCTGCCAAAAGGAGCTGTATTCATGCATGAGCTGGCGGTAACCCGCAACATCGTGGACGTGGTGGTGCGCAATGCGGAAACGCAGGGCGCGCAGCGCGTTGTCCGCGTGCGGCTTATCGTGGGGAAGATGCGCAATTTCGAGCAGAAGTGGGTGCAAAACTACTTCGACCGATTCGCGAAGGGAACTATCGCCGAAGGCGCCCAACTCGATATCGAGTATGTGCCCATCGTGTTCTACTGCAACGCATGTGGCGAGACGTTTCCCCTGGAACCCAGCATTGGTTTGCGCATGAAATGCCCCGGCTGTGGGAGCCATGAGTACAACATGATTACCGGCGGCGAATTAATGATCAAGGAAATGGAAGTAGTTTAGAAACGCGTTAGGTTCAAGGGAAGGAGACCCGAGATGGCTGATGTCAAACCTGGAATCGATTACGAGAAGCTGAAGGGACTTGGTGTCCCCGACGATGTGATCGCCACGCTCGACCCGGCTGATGGCGGCAACATCACGCCGTCGGGCGAAGTCCTCTTCCTCGACGAGGAGCGCATGAAGCGCCGCGAAGGAACCCGCGTGCCGTACAAGAACCATCCGAACGGCCTGGGCATCAAGAACTTCATCGCCACGAAGCTTTTGGCCACCACGCCCCTCACCTGGGAGCAGACGTTGCGCAACTTCATGCTCATCGTCGCGGGCGCCAACCTCACCGGCAAGGACACGCTTGCCGCCAAGGCGTACAAGACCGTTATGAATTTCGAGCCCGACAACTCCACGCACACCCACGGCAACGTGATGCCGCTCAACGTGAGCGTCGAGGAAGCCGCCAAGAGCGCGGTGCTGCCCATCGACCTCATCATGGAGGCCATCGACCGCGCCGATTACATCGGCCAGATGGACAAGTGCATCTGCCGAAGCGCGCACCAATGCGAGAACTACGACAATCACATCGGCTGCCTCTTCTTCAATATGGCCGGCGTGACGGCCGTGAAGAACGGCCTGGCGCGGCCGGTGACGAAGGAAGAAGCGAAGGCGCATGTGTACGAGGGCCGCGATGCCGGACTCGTCGGCCATGCCCTGTATGTCGAGGTTGAGCAGCTCATCTGGGGCTTCCGCAACGACAAGATGGACGAGTTCTTCGAGATTTGCTTCTGCTGCCCCTGCTGCTGCGTTGCCATGGACGTGTGCCGCAACGCAAACCGCACCATCAAGAACCGCTTCTCCGGTTCTGGCTTCACGATGGTCGCCAATCACGACAAGTGCATCGGCTGCGGCAAGTGCGTCGAGAAGTGCCCGCAGGAGATCATCACGGTGCGTGAAGACGGCAAGATCGCCATCGACCAGGAGCACTGCCTGGGTTGCGGCTGCTGCAAGAGCGTGTGCGAGGAGGATGCGCTCGAGCTGAAGCAGACCATGCCGATGCGCGAGAGCATCCACGAGTACTTCCTGAAGGAAGGCAACATCGACCTGAACATGGAAAAGTGCACGCTCGAGCCGCCCGTGCCGGATTACCAGTGGGAGCGCCCCGGCCTGAAGAAGTGGGGCAAGCTCGTGGCCGCCATGCCCGGCGACATCCAGAAGATGGGGCCGAAGGGCTATGCGAAGGAGCATCCGGGCGTCGTGATCATCGCCGCCGCCGCGCTCGCGCATGTCATCCATTACCGCGGGATTATCCCGAAGAAGCGCAAGTAACGCGATTCAAAGCACCAAGCAAAGGACGCCCCGCTTGACGGGGCGTCCTTGTTATACCGGCGGCTGCCGTCAAGCTTTCACGGGGCGCATCACGATTTCCATGTCGCTGGCGGGGTAGCTGCAGCACGGGTGAAAGAAGCTCGAGCGGTCGTGCATCTTACGTTCGCCCGCCTCGTCGGTTGCGAGGAAGTATTCGCCATAGATGAGCGTCGTGTGGCAAAAGCCGCAGATGCCGGTGCGGCAATCGGCTGGAGGCTGCAACCCCGCCTTTTCAAGGGCATACAGAACGGTCTCGTCTTCGCGGGCTGGAAGGGTTTGGATTTCGCCACCCATGCGGACGACGAGCTTGTGGGTGGCGTGGCCGAATCCCGCAGGACGGTTCTCGCTGTCTCCGCTGAAGGCCGAACGGAGCCGACGGCGGGAGAGGTTCAGCGGCGAGAGCTCCATGCGCATTGCTGCGACGAGCGGACCCGGTCCGCGGATGAGGAACGTGGCGTTCGAGGTGTCTGCATACCGCGCTATCATGTCGCGGGTCACGGGCCATCGTTCGAAGGTACCCGCATCGCATGCGGTAACGACTGGAATAACCGTGAGCCGTCCCTCGGATTGCTGTTCGAGTTGGTGCCATTCATCGCGATACAGCAGGTCATCGGGGGTATCCACGACATAGAAGAGCGATAGGCGGTATGTGGCGTCGCCTTCGGCGATTGCCTTTGCAATCGAATGGAGCGGAACGACTCCCACGCTACCGACAACTGCGACGAGCTCGTCGCCATCGTCCAAACGGCTGAAGGCGTCGTCTTCCATCGGCATGCCCGCCTCGATGCGGTCGCCCTCTACCCAGGTAGCCAGGATGTGTGACGAAGCGTAACCGCCGGCATCCCGCTTCACGACAATCTGGTAGGCGTTGTTGAGCGCGTCTTGGGGAGACGACGAAATCGCATAGCCTTGTTCGACCATCTTGCCTGCGTAATCGAGGCGTATGGGCAGCGAGCATCCTGCTTCGAATGGAATGAGATCCTGTTCTGTGGCGGGTTTTAGGGTGTAGCGGCGGATGCCCGGCACGAGATCCTCGATGGCAGCCACCTCGAGTTGCTGGCGAACGGATTGCGTGTACTTGGGCGCGCGCCGTGTGTTCCTGTCGCTCATGCGCGTTGCCATGGGGCGATTGCAATCCTTCCTGCTGGGGGTGTGCTTCGCCTTTCATTATACGCGGCGTCGCGGTTGAGCGTGCGTAGGCCGCGTTGCGCGTTGGCTATCCGAGCCAGGGGTAATCAAACGGCTTGTCGTCGATGACCTTGCGGGGTTGTGGGCCGCCGTGCTTCGGGGCTTGGCGCGCCACGAAGTTCCACAGGTCCGATTCGATGAAGCATTCGGACATCTTGTTAATCTGATTCAGGCTCATGTGCTCGCGCTTTCCGAGCCACAGGCGCACCATGCCCACCTTGGCCGACGCGATATACTCGCTTGCCACGTCGAGCTGCAGTGGCGTCATCACGAAACCGCGGGTAAGCAGTGCGGCGAACATGGTCTTCATCGGGGGGCGCTGCGCATCCAGGTAGTTGTTCCCGTTGCTGCCAGCGGCCAAGACGGCCACGGTTTCGGCGCGGTTCTCGTAGAACGAGGCCATGGCGTCGGTGGCATCCTCGAGCGGAATGGCCGGTGCGTTGACGATGATGTGACGGCACACGGCTGTGCAGGTATTTTCGGCTTCCACCTGGCGCAACAGGTCGTCGACGCCCGAGAAGTGCCGATAGAACGTTCCCCGTGCGTATCCGGCGGCTTGCACGATTTCCATTACGCTTATCTTATGCCAAGGCTTACTCCGATATAGCTCAAGAAATGCGGCGATAAGGCGTTCGCGTGCTTCGGAGGTGAGCTTCGGGTTAGTCGCATCCATGGCGCCCCTTTCGCACATATGATGGGAGGGTTGCCTGCATTTTCCCAGATAGCGCGGCTTTTTGCGAGTTCCAATGCAGATGGGGGGAACAAAACAGCCGATGTGTCACATCACCGTGCCGGGCATGGCGCGGGATGCAGCCTGCGTAGGCCGCATACCCTGCGTTCGAACCAACCGGCGCTACGCGCGGGAGGCGTTCGACGGGTCGATGCTCATCGATTGGAAGCGGTTCTCCATGAAATCGTCGTCATAGTTCTCGTTGCAGAACTCCACGATGGCCGAGGCGTTCGCGTAATCCATCTCGTTTGCCTCGCGCTGATACCAGCAGTCGAACGCCGCCAGCGTCAGGCCGGCGTCGACGAACATGAGCACCGCGCACACGGATGTCACGCCGTAGCGCCAGTTCCAGGGAATCACGTTCACCCATTCCAGCATTTTCGGCAGGGCAAAACGTACCCACAGAAGTCCGAGTGCGCCCCACATGCACATGAACATGAAGTTCGTGCGCCCGCCGATGTTCAAGAAGGTGCCGCTGTAGTCCCAGGCCACAATACCGAATGCGGTTTCCATGAACCAGCTGACGAAGAACTCGAATGCTCCGCCGATAATGGCGCTTATCACGAAGATGAGGACCGGGCTCTTGTCGTGGAAGCGGTTGAGCGCGATGGTCATCAGCACGGCTCCCACGCCGTAGATGGGGCTGAAGGGACCGTAGAGCAGGCCTGCGCGGTCCTCATAGACGCCGGGGTCGACGACGGCCATATGGTAGGCAATCTCGACCAGCAGGCCCAGGAAGCAGCAGATGACGAACACCCAGAACAGGTTGAAGAAGTTGAGGGTGATATAGCCCTTGCCCGTGGGGTCGCGTCCGAGCGTGCCATCTTCGGCTTCGGCTTTCCACTGGAGCGATTGCAGATGACGTTGCAGCCTTCGTTCTTGGGCGAGAGCCGGGTCGGAATAGGATTGCAGGAACACGAGGATAATCATGTTCACGCCCGGTGCGATAAGCTGGTCGTTAAAGCCCGTGAGCATGAATTGGCAAACGAGCGTTGCGAATTCGAGCGCAATCATGATGTTGCAGAGGAGCGCCGCTCGCTTCCGGTTTCCGCGGACCAAACGGATGCCAAGTGCGAAGAACAGCGCGGCCAGTATCGTGGATAGCGCAAGTGCCACGA
>JAUNCA010000090.1:7328-8125 GCA_030526775.1 Coriobacteriia bacterium
AATCGTGGTGATGGAGCCATGGCCGACTGCTTCGAGCTGGGTAAAGTCGATGCGTCCGAAAAAGATTGCAAGCAGCAACAATACGAAGGCGACGATCTGCACGCCGCCTGCGATGATGCTCAGTACGCCGAAGATGCGGATGAGCAGCGGATACTTTTCTGGTTCCTCTATTTCTGCCGGTGTGATGACCGGATTCTTATCGGGTGTCTTCACGTTTCCTCCTTCCCGGGCATTATCCACCAAGTAGCTCGGTTTTGCCATGATGATTGAGAGGCACACATAATCACGGCGGTCTGCGGCATTGTGAAACGGAACCTGAACATAGGACAACTTGCGGTTTTCTGCGTGCAATAAACAACAGGTGCAAGCAAACAGAGGAGGATGCAATGAGCCTGAACGACGAGACGAAGGACCTTGAAGGCGCCCAGATTTCCGAAGATGAGCTGAATGCGGTTGCCGGCGGCGCCGGCCCGGATGCCAATGGCAATTACATTTGCCCGTATTGCCGTGAATACGCGTTGAAGCCCGGCGAAGATGGCAAGTACCATTGCTCGTACTGCGGTGGGAGCTTCGAAAATCACTTCTAGGAAACGATGTTGACACGCTCCCGGGAGTTTGGCGCTCCGATTGTCCCCGGGTGCGAAGGTTGCTGCTGCAACGTCCCCTAGGTGCATGGTTTTTCAAACTGGATGTCCCCTGGGTGCGAGGTTTTTTATCCCAAATCCTCGCACCCAGGGGACATTCGGTTTGCACCTAGGGACATCTTTTCGTCCGCCCGATGATGATTTACCGCGATG
>JAUNCA010000091.1 GCA_030526775.1 Coriobacteriia bacterium
AAGCGGCATCACCGAGCTCATCGAGGGCAACGTCATCACCGGCACCTATATCCCGTGGATTCCCACTGGCAACGAGGTGCTCACCGTGCTCGGCATCAACCCGTGGGTCGAGACCATCGTCCCGCAGATCCTGCTGCTACTCGTGACGGTCGTCATCTACATCATCCACTTCCGCAAGGAGAAGAACAGCAAGGCCAGTGGCCAGGAGATGATCGACCCCACCGCCACGGCTTAATACACCGGGAACAACGATGGGAAACGCCCATCGATTCCAATAGCAAGTTTCGCAAGAAAGGGAAGGAATTATGGAACAGACCAAGAACCTGTCTTCGTGGCTCGTCGCGCTGCTCGCCTGCGCAGCCCTCGTGGCGTGCCTGGGCCTGGCCGGTTGCGGCGGCAACTCTGCTGCCAGTTCGAGCGCTGCTGCCGATAGCAGCACCGCTGCGGCTGAGGAAGAAGCGGACGCTCCCGAGGTCGGTGGCGGCTTCGAAGAGACCCCGATTTTCGAGGATCAGACCGCTGGCGGTTGGCTGAACGTCTCCGCCGTGTACTTCCAGCCGGTTCCGATGACGGATGGCTCCACCATCGAGGGTAAAGACATCCACCTGGAGGCCGACATCCATGCACTGGCCGGCAACAAGTTCGGCTTCGGCGAGGGCGACTGGGTCCCGTACATGAACGTGGCTTACAAGGTTATGGACAAGGACGGCAAGGCTGTTGCCGAGGGCACCTTCATGGAGATGAGCGCCTCTGACGGCCCGCACTACGGTGCCAACATCGCGATGCCCGAGCAGGGCACCTACACGCTCGAGGTTACCATCGGCAGCCCGGCCGACAACAACTACCTGCTGCACACCGACGAGGAGACCGGCCCCGGTGCCGCGAGCTTCGACGAGCTGCCCGACGGCAGCAAGTGGCCTCTCGCTGTGACGGGCGAGTGGGATTACGTGCCGCTGGAGTACTAATACTGAGAATAGTTAGACAAGACTAACTAGTTATGCTAACCTAACTGGGTCGTCCGATTCTTCGGGCGACCCAAGCTTGGTTAAGCGAAGCGTTTTTTTGGGGACAGCAATGGAGACTTATCTCATATATGTCGTCGAAGACCTGGTGGTGACGGCAGTGCTTGCGGGCATCGTGTATGCCTATGCCAGATCGGTTTGGGGCCGGTTTGGAACGCGCACGGTAATCGTTGCCGCTGCAGCTGCGGGTGTGTTCTCGCTTGTCATGGCCTATATGAAGCAGAACACCGCCCACATTGCCACGGGCGATTGGAACTTGGGCATATTCGGCTTGTCGCTCGTCTTATGCCTGCTCATGCTCGTATGCGTAATTGTGGTGGCGCTGCAGCGCCGCAAGGCCCCGGTGGCTGGGCCAACGGAAGGCACGGCAAAGGTACCGCAGCTCGTGGTGTTGTTCTCGCTGGCTGCCTTCACCTTGTTGCGCATCTTCTACAAGTTGCCCGACGTCATCAACTACCCGGCGAATTTCGGCATCAGCACCGATAACCTCATATCGACCGACTTTGCCTACCGTATCGTCGGGTGGCTGTTCGGCATCGTACTATGCGTTGTCGTCTGCGTTGCGGTCGCAAAAGCGTTCAAGGCGCTCGAGGGACGTCATCTTGGTGTAGCCACGGCGATTATCGTGGGCATCATCTGCTTCGTCCAATCGATGTCGCTGTTCCAGATCCTCATCGCTCGCCGCATCATCACGAAGGGCACCGTGCTTTACAGCATCATGTTCCCGCTCACCTCGTGGGTGAACAACAATGCCGCGCTCTTCACCTTGGGCGTTATCGTCGTAACCATCGTGCTGGCCGCCATCGTCATCATGCTGAGCCTGCGCGACGACGAGCCGTACAAGAATCCGGCGGAGCATCGCAAGAACAAAGCCCGGTGGCGCAACCGTCGCCGCTGGTCTATCTGCCTCATCGTCTGCCTCGTGTTCTCGTTCATCACCATCACGGTGGTGAAGGATTACGCGTTCCGCGGACCCGAGATTGCCGAGTCCGAGCAGTGCGATATCGACGAGGCGGGCATGCACATCTCGCTTGACCAGGTGGACGATGGGCATCTGCACCGCTTCACCTACGAGACGGAGGCAGGTTATACCACCTCGACGGGTTACGAGACGCAGGGCGGCATCGGCGTGCGCGTCATCGTCATCAAGAAGCCCAATTCGAACGCCTATGGCGTTGGCCTCGACGCTTGCGACATCTGCGGTACGACCGGCTATTACGAACGCGATGGACAAGTGGTTTGCAGCAAGTGCGACGTGGTGATGAACATCAACACCATCGGTTTCAAGGGCGGCTGCAACCCGTTGGTAATCGATTACGACATTTCGGATGGCTCCATCAACATAGCCCGGGAGACCTTGCTGGAATACGAGAAGATACCCGGTTCGAGCTGGTAAGGAGGTGCGGACGTGTTCTTCAGGATGATAAAAGGCGTGCTGCTACGCCAAAAGGGCAAGATGTTCATGATTGCCTTCACCATTGCGCTCGGCGCCTCGCTGGCTACCGCCATGCTCGCGGTGATGTTCGATGTGGGCGACAAGGTGAACCAGGAGTTGAAGACCTACGGTGCCAATATCACGGTGGTTGCCAAGGAAGCTTCCGTTGTCGATAGCCTCTACGAGGTCGATGGCGCATCTTCCATTCCCACGTCGTATTTGAAGGAAGCCGATGTGGGCAACGTGAAGAAAATCTTCTGGGCCTTCAACATCGTTGATTTCGCGCCCTTCATCGAAACGCACGTGAGCGTCGATGGCAAGGACGTGATCATGGTCGGCTCGTGGTTCAACCATCACCTGTCGCTCGATACGGGCGAAGAGCTCGATGCGGGCGTGGTGAGCATGCGCTCATGGTGGACTATCGAAGATGGCGCGTGGCTCGACGAATCTCAGGAGGCCGACGCAAAGAAGATTATGCTCGGCACCACGTTCGCGCAGGAGCTCGGCGTGAAGGCGGGCGATACCGTGAAGGTATCCTGCGGAAAGAACTCCGGCACGTACGAGGTAGCTGGCGTCTATAACGCGGGCAGCGACGAGGACAACGAGATCTTCGCGCCGCTCGACTTGGTGCAGGAGCTTTCCGGTACCGATGGGCTTATCACGAGCATCGAGGTGAGCGCTATTACGACGCCCGATAACGAGCTCTCGCGCCAGGCGGCGAAGGACCCGGGGAAGCTTACCGTGGCCGAGTACGAGACGTGGTACTGCACCGCATACGTGAGCTCCATCTGCTACCAGCTGCAGGAGGCCATTCCCGATGCCGTTGCGAAGGCTGTGCGCCAGGTAGCGGAATCCGAGGGCGCGATTCTCGACAAGACGCAGCTCCTGATGGTGCTCATCACGATTCTGGCGCTTATCGGCTCGGCTTTGGGCATTTCGAACCTCATCACCGCATCGGTGATGGAGCGCTCCCAGGAAATTGGCCTGCTGAAAGCGATTGGTGCGCACGATCGGGCCATCTCGGGCCTCCTGCTTGTCGAGATGATTATCGTCGCCATCCTCGGCGGTGCGGTGGGCTTTGGCGTGGGATACGGATTTGCCCAGGTCATCGGCTATACCGTATTCAATTCGAGCATTAACCTCTCGCCGATGGTCATCCCGCTGGTGGTGACGCTCGTCATCTTGGTAACGCTGGCGGGTTCCATTCCCGCTATCCGCACCGTGCTGCGCCTCGACCCTGCGGAGGTGCTCCATGGCCGCTAGGGAAAAGCAGATGTGCAAGGAGGTGATGGCGCGATGAAGCGTTCGACCATGTATCTGCGGATGATTACCGCGTCGTTGGCGCGCCGGAAGTCGCGCATGCTCGTCGCGTTGCTCGCCGTTACCGTGGGTTCGACCATCTTAGCCGGCCTGGTTATGGTGTACTACGACATGCCGCGTCAGATGGGCGAGCAGTTCCTGGCTTATGGCGCGAACATGATCTTCGTGCCAAGCTCCGATTCCGATGGCATGACTTCCGAGGAAATAGATGAGGCTGTGAGCAACATCGACGGCGAGGTCGAAGGCGTCATCTCGTATTGTTACGAGTCGGCCACCATCAACGATGCGCCGGTTGTCATCGCGGGTTGCGACTTGGCGGCGACGCTTGAGACCAGCCCCTATTGGCAGATCGACGGTGCACTGCCCGCTAAACGTGGCGAAATCCTCGTTGGCTTGAACCAGGCCGATTTCTTCTCGTTGAAGGTGGGCGATACCGTGCCGGTGTCGTACATTCCCTCCGACGTGAAGGCAGCTATCGAGGGCGAGAACCTCAACGGCGAGGTCGAGGGTAAGGTGCAGAAGGATTTCACGGTATCGGGCATCCTCGATACGGGCAGCACCGAGGAAGACTACTTCTTCATCTCGGAAGAAGACATGGCTGGCCTGACGGGCGAGACGCTGACCTACGATGTGACGGAGCTGCGCGTGAACGCCGATGCAGACGCACTTGCCGCAAGCGTCGAGCACATCCAGCAGCAGGTGCCGGGTGTTACCCCGCAATTGGTGAAGCGCATCACGGAGTCGCAGACCACCGTGCTCTCGAAGCTTTCGGCGCTCGTGCTGCTCGTGACCATCATCACGCTTGCGCTGACGATGATCTGCGTGGCGACAACGATGACCGCCGTGGTTACCGAGCGGCGCCGCGAGATTGGCTTGCGCAAGGCGTTGGGTGCGTCGGACAGGTCCATCATGTACGAGTTCATGGGCGAGGGCATGATGCTCGGTTTGGTTGGCGGCTTGCTGGGTTCGCTTTTGGGTTTCGGCTTCGCCTACCTGGTGAGCACGAACGTGTTCAACTCGACGATTACCTTCCTTCCGGCGCTTATTCCGGCAACCGTGCTTGTGGCGCTTGCGGTAACCGCGCTTGCCTGCGTCATGCCGGTGCGCAATGCCACAAAGGTCGACCCGGCCTTGGTCCTCAAGGGCGAATAGAGATAAGGGACGTGACGATATGAGCCTTTTGGAACTGAAGAACGTATACAAGATTTACGGCGACCTGCATGCGCTCGATGACGTGAGCCTGAAGATCGAGGAAGGCGAGTGGGTGGCCATAATGGGCCCGTCCGGTTCGGGCAAGTCCACGGTGATGAACATTATCGGTTGCATGGACAAGCCGACGAAGGGCGAGGTGCTGCTCGACGGCAAGGACATCTCGAAGGAGTCGAGCCAAGGCCTCACCGATATCCGCCGCGACAAGATTGGGCTGATTTTCCAGCAGTTCCACCTCATCAACTACCTCACGGCCTTGGAAAACGTGATGGTGGCGCAGTATTACCACTCCATGCCCGACGAAAAAGAGGCCATGGAGGCGCTCGAGCGCGTGGGTTTGGCGGATCGCGCACACCACCTGCCAAGCCAGCTTTCCGGCGGCGAGCAACAGCGCGTGTGCGTCGCGCGGGCGCTTATCAACCATCCCGAGCTTATCCTGGCCGACGAGCCGACGGGCAACCTTGACGAGACGAACGAGCGCATCGTGCTCGATTTGTTCCGTCAGCTGCACGATGAGGGCACGACGCTCATCGTCGTGACGCACGACGCCGAGGTGGGCGCTTCGGCCGAGCGCGTGATAACCCTGGAATACGGCAAGGTGACAAGTGAACATGGCGGCACCGAGTTCGGCAAGGCCGCACGAAAGGACGTGATTTAGCATGACGTCGAGACTGGCCTCTAAGATTTTGAGTTCGTTGCTTGTTTCGTGCCTGGCACTGTGCTGCCTGGGACTTGCGGCATGCGGTGGTGGTGGCGAGGTGAAAGACGGCACCTACACGGGCCAATCGAGCGAGTTCGAAGGCGATGCGGTTGATGGCGCGGGTTACGGTGTGGCGACGATTACCATCAAAGACGGCGTGATAACTGAGTGCACGTTCGAGACCTTCGAGCTGGATGGCAACAAGAAGGATGAGAACTACGGCAAGAGCCTGGCGGGGAACAGGAACAAGTACACGAAGGCCCAAAATGCCGTGAATGCGTGCCCTGAATACGCGAAGGCCCTGGTTGATGCCGGTTCGCTTGACGGTGTGGACACGATTTCCGGCGCGACGGTGAACTACGACCAATTCCGCGAAGCGGTCGAGGATGCCTTGGCGCAGGCGAGGGCATAGCCGATGGACCTTAAGCGGCTTCCCCTGCAAAACCTGTCGCGTCATGCCGGGCGGACCTTGGGCTTGGCGGCTATCGTGGCGCTGCTCACCTGTGCGGTGTGCGGTGGAGCGCTGGTGGTGTCGAGCCTGCAGAGCGGCCTGAACAGCCTGGAGGCGCGTTTGGGGGCCGATATCATCGTCGCGCCGGCGCAGGCGCGGACGCAGTACGACCTGGACGAAGTGCTGCTCGAGGGCGTGCCGAAGAGCTTCTACATGGACAAGAAGTACGTGGCCAAGGTGGCTGAGCGCGAGGGCGTGGAGATTGCGACGCCCCAGTATTTCCTCGCGACGATGAAGGCGGGTTGCTGTGCGATGCCCGTGCAGATAATCGGCTTCGACCCCGAAACCGATTTCACCGTGAAGCCCTGGATTGCTCGCACCTATGGCGGTGAGCTGGGATTGCTCGACGTTATCGTGGGCTGCAACATTTCAGGTGGAGTGGGCGGCCAGATTCAGTTCTACGGTGAGAATTGCCGGATCGTGGGCAAGTTGGCCGAGACGGGCACGTCGATGGATAATGCGGTGTATGCCACGGACGAGACTGTGACACATCTGGTTTCTGCTGCTGTTGACCTGGGATTTTCTCCTCTTGCGCACGAGGACCCGCAGCAGGTGGTTTCGACCGTAATGGTGAAAGTCGCCGATGGCTATAACGTCGAGAATGTGCTCGGCGATATCAAGCTGCACGTGCGCGGCGTTTCGGCGGTGGCCACGCGCACCATGACTTCGGGTGTTGCGAACAGCGTAGCGGCCATGTCGGGCGTCTTGCAGGTCGTTTTCGGCGTGATTTCGGTGTTTGCGGTTATTGCGCTGGTAGTCGCATTCGTCGTGGTGGGGCGCCACCGCACGCGCGAGTTCGCCGTATTGCGTGTGGTGGGAGCCTCGAAGAAGGCCCTTTCGGGAATCGTCGTGAAGGAAGCGGGCGTTATCAGTGCAGGCGGCGCCTTGGTGGGAATCGCTGTCGCGCTTGTGGCCGTTATCGCGTTCAACAGTGCACTGGAGGGTGCTCTGGGCCTGCCATTCCTGCTGCCCGGCGTGCCAACCATGGCCCTTATCGCGGCTGCGACCTTTGCCTTGGCCCTGATAGCCGGCTGTGCAGCGTCCTACGCTTCAGCAGCCCGCCTATCCAAGGTCGACCCCGGCCAAACCCTACGAGAGGAATAATGCATAAAAAGGGACTGTCCCTTTTTATGAAATCTTGAATGGAGGCACGATGCTGGTTGCGCAGGGCGTGACGAAGAAGTTTTTCCGGAAGGGGCGCGAGGAGGCACAGTGGTTTGATGCGGTGTCGGGGGCCGATGTGTCGCTGGCGCCGGGGGAATTCGTTGTGCTGATGGGTCGCTCCGGCGGTGGAAAGTCGACGCTGCTGAATATGCTGGCGGGATTGCTGGCGCCGAACGAAGGGTGCGTGCAGCTGAACGGACAG
This sequence comes from Coriobacteriia bacterium, assembly GCA_030526775.1. Lineage (GTDB taxonomy): Bacteria > Actinomycetota > Coriobacteriia > Coriobacteriales > Eggerthellaceae > UMGS1519. The sequence goes on from JAUNCA010000091.1 coordinate 7,564, forward strand.
GACCTGTATGCGCTATCCGACGATGAACTCTCGTGGTTGCGTAACGAACATATCGGCGTGGTGCCTCAAGGTCAGACACCGCTGCACAGTTTGACCGTCGTTCAAAACGTGACCTTGCCATACTTGATGTATCGCGCCGACGATGGCGTGGAAGCTCGTGCGCTCGAACTGCTCGAATCGCTTGGGATTCGCCATCTGGCCGATTCGTATCCGTCTGAACTCTCCGGTGGCGAGATGCGCCGCATGGCCATCGCCCGAGCGTTGGTATGCAACCCGGCCGTGGTGCTCGCAGACGAACCCACGAGCGATCTTGACGACGAGAACACCCAAATCGTCTTGCAGAAACTGCGCGATGTGGCAGATGCGGGCGCGGCCGTGCTCGTTGCAACGCACGACCAAGCCGCAATACCCTTTGCCGACCGCACCCTGCGCATCGATGGCGGCAAGATGGTAGGATGAGAAAATGCCATCGCGCCTGTCGTGCCAACGGGTTCGGCCTAATGGCTTATCCCGG
>JAUNCA010000235.1 GCA_030526775.1 Coriobacteriia bacterium
GTACACGAGCTGCTCGTCGGTAAGCGCCGCGACTGCGGGCTCCACATCGGGCTCGGTGTCGTATACCGGCGTCGGCATCGCCACATCCGCCGGGTCGAGCAACAGGCACGGCAGCTCGTCCAGGTTCTCGTTGCGCGCCACCCGCTCGTACACGCGATCCTCGAACGCCGCAGGCCCCGCAACGGGGCGCACCTCGCGCACGGTGGCGTCGCTGTCAAGCTCCACGGCGGCCACGGCGACCGCATCGGCGCTGCTCGTTCCCAAGCGCAGCACGTAATCGGCCGCCTCGTCAAACGAGGCCAGATCGGCCATGTCGAAGGCAATCGAGACCCGCTCGGCCTCCCCCGGTTGCAGTTCGCGCGTTTTCGCGAAGCCCGCAAGCTCCTGCCAGGGCTTCTTCAGCTTACCCTCGGGCGCAGTCACGTACGCCTGCACGACCTGCTTGCCCGCCACCGCGCCCGTGTTCTTCACGTCGACCGTAACCAGCACGCGCCCGGCTTCCAGCTCGACGCATGCCCCGTCGAGCTCGAACTCCGTGTACGTGAGCCCGAACCCGAAGGGGTACATCGCGCGCGTGCCCACCGTGTCGAAATAGCGGTAGCCCACGTAGACGCCCTCGCGGTAGCGCGTGTCGTCGGGGTCGCCGATCTCGATGTCGGGGCAGTAGTCCGCCGCAGCCGACCACGTGGTGGCCAGCTTGCCCGACGGGTTCGCGCGCCCCAGCAGCACGTCGGCCAGGGCGTTGCCCATCTGGCTTCCCAGCTGCGATAACAGCAGGATGTTGCCCACCTCCTGCACGGGGGTCAGGTCGATTGGAGCGCCCGTGTTCAGCACCAGCATGAAGCGCTCGTAGCGCTCGTTCAGCAGCAGGATGTCGCGGATCTCGGTTTGCGTCAGCAGCACGTCGCCGGGAATGACTTTGCGGTCGGCACCTTCGCCCGCCACGCGCGCCAGCACGTAGATGGCCGCATCGGCCGAGAAATCCATGGGCAGGGAGTACTCGGGTTCGGGCATGATGGCGCCCAAGCCGTAGAAGACCGGGTTCTGGCCAGCCGCTTTCGCATCCTTGCGCAGCTGCTTGTAGAAGGCCTTGCGCGCCTTTTCGCGGCGGACGTCGTAGTCGTCGTACCACCAATCGCCGACAAGCTCGAAACCCGCGTCGCGCAGGCCCTGCTCGACGTTCACCACCACATGGGCGTTCACGTCGCCCGAGCCCGTGCCGCCCTTCACGCTGCAGCGCACGCCGTTGCCATACGCCGCCAGCCTGCACGGCTCCGACAGGGGAAACGCGCCATTCTTGCGCAGCAGCACCATGCACTCCGGCAGCCCCGCGCGCACGCGCGCCAAGTGGTCGTTCTCGTAGTCGAGCAATTCCATGCAGCCTCCTCGCGCCCCCGTCGGCGAACGCAAACTCTAAACCCATCAGGCCTTACGAGCATATTAGCGCCCCCATGATAATTTACCGCGGGTATTTTTCATCATCTGGGCAATACCGGACCACCATTTGGGGCTGTCCCAAATGGTGGCCCGTCGCCCAAAGCACACGTGTACGGGCGCCTTCAAGGCTCAGCCCGCGCCCCTGGTTGCCCATTCTGTTGATTCGCCTATCCTATGGGAGTGGCAGAACCACGAACCCGAGATAGGAGGTAGCCCATGGGCGCGCTCGACAGCACCTCGCTGTACCTGCAGCGCATCGAGCTGGCGGAACCCGTTCCCGCGGACGACTACGTGGGCAAGCTGCCCGTAGTTCGCAGCCTCGCGGCGGGTGGGCTCGACTTCGAGAAGCCTGTGACCATCTTCGTGGGCGAGAACGGCGTGGGGAAATCCACGCTGGTCGAGGCCATCGCCGTTCGCATGGGTTTCAACCCCGAGGGCGGCACCGTGAACTTCAACTTCGCGACCCGGGCGAGCCACTCGAACCTGAGCGAGTACCTGCGCGTGATCCGCGGCGCGCGGCAGCGGCGCGACGGTTTCTTCCTGCGCGCCGAGAGCTTCTATAACGTCGCGACGAACATCGAGGAGCTGGATTCCGGCGGCGGCGGGCGGCGCGTAATCGACAGCTACGGCGGCGAGTCGCTGCACGCGCAATCGCA
>JAUNCA010000236.1 GCA_030526775.1 Coriobacteriia bacterium
TCTTCAGGTCGTTGGGCACGGTCCAGTCGAGCGTGATGTTGCTGAACGGCGCCTGCGTGCCCCAACGGCTCGGGGTGTTCACACCGTAGATGAAGGACTGCACGCACTGCTTGACTTCCCGCTGGGTGAGGTTGTCGATCTTCACGAAGGGAGCCAGGTAGGTATCGAAGGAGGAGAACGCCTGCGCGCCGGCCCACTCGTTCTGCATGATGCCGAGGAAGTTGACCATCTGGTTGCACAGGGTGGAGAGGTGCGATGCGGGCGAGGAGGTGATCTTGCCGGGAACGCCGCCGAGACCTTCCTGGATGAGCTGCTTCAGGCTCCAGCCGGCGCAGTAGCCGGTGAGCATGGAGAGGTCATGCAGGTGGATGGCCGCGCTGCGGTGCGCTTCGGCGATCTCGTCGTCGTACACCTCGGACAGCCAGTAGTTGGCCGTGATGGCACCGGAGTTGGAGAGGATCAGGCCGCCGACGGAATAGGTGACGGTCGAGTTCTCCTTAACGCGCCAGTCGTTGATCTTCAGGTAGTTGTCGACCAGCTCCTGGTAGTTCAGCAATGCGGAGTTGACGTTGCGGATCTTCTCGCGCTGACGGCGGTACAGGATGTACGCCTTGGCGACATCCGCATAACCAGACTCGGAGAGAACCTTCTCGACGGAGTCCTGGATATCTTCGACGGTGATCTTGCCGTCGACGATCTTGTCCTCGAAATCGGAGGTTACATGCAGCGCGATAAGGTCGATGACGCTCGGATGATATTGTTTCTCGATTGCGTCGAATGCCTTGGTGATTGCAGCGCTGATCTTCCCGATATGGAAGTCAACGACCTTGCCGTCGCGTTTAACCACTTGGTACATGGAAGCTCCTCTTCGTTATATCCTTCTGTATCCAATGCATACCCTTGTGCATGCCCGTTCCCACGAGCGCGACTACTCTACCACCAACATTTCCCGGTATCAACATGTGGGCATGGAATTATTGTAGATACAATATGTTGTGGAAAAAATGCTGAATTTTGAAAAAGGATTATAAAACGGACACCCTCAGAAAGGCGTTTGCAAAGTGCCTGCTGGTGACGCTTAGAGCTTTTCTCAACGGCCTTATTCGTCGAGTCCGCGGATGGCGGAAAGCCCTACATGCTGTGCCACGATATCCCGAAATTGATGGAGACTTGCGGGGTTAGGAGCCGAGAGCGTTTTGTCGGGCACCGCATCGCGGTCGGTGAAAGGTTGTAGGAAATATTGGCGGGCGCCCGCAATCCAGCGGGCGATTTCCTCGAAGTCGGCGGCATCATGGAGCTCGCGGACTACCGTCGTACGGAATTCATAATCGATGGTGGATTCCTTCAGCATCTGGATGCTCTCGTCGATGGGGGCGATGTCGATATGCGGCAGCCCGACCGTGTGCGCGTATTTCGCGGGGGAGTTCTTCACATCCATGGCCACATAGTCCACCAAGCCCCGCTGCAGGAGGTCGCGCAGCATCGCGGGATGCGAGCCGTTCGTGTCGAGCTTCACGGGGAATCCGGCGTCCTTGATGCGCGCGATGAAGTCGGGGAGGTCGCGGCGCAGGCAGGGCTCGCCGCCGGTTATCGCCACGCCATCGAGCAACCCGTGCCGCTTGTCGAGGAACGCGAAGAACTCATCGTCTTCCATATAGGTTGGAAGCGGCCCCACTACGAGCTCGAAGTTGTGGCAGAACGGGCAGCGGAAGTCGCATCCGCCCAGGAACACGGTGCACGCCACCCGCCCGGGGTAGTCGAGCAATGTCATCTTCTGCAAACCCTGAATGTTCATAGCGGCCCCTTGTTCCTGCGTTCGCCTACCCGACCACTATACCCCTGCAAGCACATGCATGTTGCGGATGCCTCCGTCGGCGATGCCGTCGTTCACCGAATAGGCGTGCTTCTCCAAATCGCCGCAATTAGCTTGCGTCAGGCCTTGGTCGATCAGCTCATCGATAAGGTCGGTGCAGATGCCTTCGATCACATCGTATTTCTCCTGCGCCATTTGGCCGTCGTTGTCGGTGGTGATGAGGTACTCGAGTAATTCGGCCTGTATCGACAGGCGGGGAAGGGCGCGCAATGCGCG
>JAUNCA010000092.1 GCA_030526775.1 Coriobacteriia bacterium
TAGCGCTGGGCCGCATGAGCAAGTTCGCGCCACTGGCATGGCTGATGCGGGCGTACATTTCATTCATGCGCGGAACGCCACTCATGTTGCAGCTGATGGCGCTGATGTTCGGCCCGTATTACCTGTTCGGCATGCAGTTGGGAGCCGACTGGAAATTCTGGGCTTGCGACATCGGCTTCATCCTGAACTACGCCGCCTATTTCGCGGAAATCTACCGCAGCGGTATCCAATCGATTCCGCGCGGCCAATACGAAGCCGCCGAGGTGCTGGGCTATACGAAAGCGCAAACGTTCATGCAGATCGTGTTGCCCCAGGTCATCAAGCGTATCCTGCCCGCCATGGGCAACGAGGTCATCACGCTCGTGAAAGATACGTCACTTGCATTCGTGCTCGGCGTCATGGAGATGTTCACGCAGGCCAAGGCTATCGCCGCAAGCCAGGTGAGCATGCTTCCGTACGTTATTGCCGCAGGCATCTACTGGGGTTTCACCATCTTGGTCGAGTTCATCCTAGGCCGCATCGAGAAGAAGTTGAACTACTACCACGACTAGGCGGTTCGCGGTATCGGCTTGCGCCTGCACGAGGCGTTTCGATATCGCTTTGCGAAAGGAAATCGGCATTGGCTTGGATCTATGACAGCGAGAAAAACGAGTCGCTCGTTTCGCTTGACCACGGGCAGAAGAGCTTCGGTAGCAACCAGGTTTTGAAGGACATTTCGTTTAACGTGCGCAAGGGCGAGGTCATGGCCGTCATCGGACCGTCGGGAGGCGGGAAGTCGACCTTGCTTCGCTGCTGTACGCTGCTCGAAACACTCGATGGGGGCACCCTCTCGTATGGCGATTTACGCGTGACCAACCTCGATGGGTCGTACGTGAGCAAGACGGTGCTGGCGCAAGCCCGTCAGCGTTTCGGGCTCGTGTTCCAAAACTTCAACCTCTTCCCGCATTACACGGTGATGCAAAACATCACCGAGGCCCCGTTGCGCGTGCAAAAGCGCGACAAGGTGGCAGTGTTTGCCGAGGCGAAAGAACTCATCACGAAGATGGGTCTCGAGGGCAAGGAAGATTTCGTCCCCTGTGACCTGTCGGGCGGTCAGCAGCAGCGTGTGGCCATTGCCCGCGCGCTTGCGATGAAGCCTTCGGTGCTGTTCTTCGACGAGCCCACGAGCGCACTCGACCCCGAGCTCACGCAGGAAGTGCTGAGGGTCATCCGCAACCTGGCCGAAGAACATATGACCATGGTTATCGTGACGCACGAGATGACCTTTGCGCGCGATGTGGCCGACCATATCATCTTCATGGATGGCGGCGTGATCGTCGAGCAGGGCCCGGCAGAGCAGGTGATAAACGACCCGCAGCACAACCGCACTAAGGCCTTCCTCTCCAAGATCTCCGACTAGCGTTTTTGGGCAGTGCGTTTTGAGGATTCCGACGCTTGTGGGAGACGGCTTTTCGTCGAATCGGGCAAAAAGCGCGGTCGAATTTGACAAAAATGAAGATATTTAACACTTGGTCTGCGAAATAGCGGCTTATTTGCGCTGTGAATCCCGGAAATTAGTTGGTTGGGCTGTCCGTTTGTCGGCTTAGCGCAGCTTTTGATGCTAAAGACGATTCTTGACCTGTTAAAAAAGTTCAAATTTGTCAATTTGCAGGTAGAAATTTGCCCAAACGAGAATCGCCGCGCTAGTCTGACCGATAGCCGATTGCGTTATGTTTTGTCCGCGAGAGCTTATATTTGGTCAGGAATAGGAAAATTGTTGGGAAGAGTTGCGGCCGCGAGTGCGCGTTTGGGGCGTATACTACTGCCTAATGAAATTCTCCGATGGACATAAAGCCGAAAAGGAGTAGAGATATGTTCGCTTCCAAGATTATGAATGGATTTGGACCTCTGGCCGGCGTGAAAGTCGTCGAGCTGGCCGACTGGGTCGCAGGACCCGCCGGCGTGCGTATGCTCGGCGAATTTGGCGCCGAGATCATCAAGGTCGAGAATCCCAAGGGCGACCCGCAGCGTACGCAGTGCTGGGGCTTCGGTGGCAAGAACACCGAGCGTTGTGACCCCACGTACGAGAACGTCAACGCGAACAAGGACTGGATCTCGCTGAACCTGAAGACCGAAGAGGGCATGGCCATCATGATGGAACTGCTCGCCGAAGCCGACGTGTTCGTGAACGGCCTGCGCAACAAGGCACTGGTGAAGTTGGGCCTGGACTGGGAGACCCTGCACGAGAAGTTCCCCCGCCTTATCTGGTGCCAGATGCGCGGTTACGGCGAGTGGGGCGCGATGAAGGACGAGCCGGGCTACGACGCGGTGTGCTGGGGCGCCCGCGGCGGCGTGAACGCGACGTTCCGTCAGGCCGGTGAATCGCCCGCGACTGCTCCGCAGGCCTTCGGCGACTTCAACGCGAGCTCCATCTTCGCAGGCGGCATCTGCGCTGCGCTGTACGGCCGCGAGAAGTCGGGCGTGGGCGAGAAGGTTGTCATCAACCTGTACCACGTGGCGGTTTGGGCGCAGACCTTCGGTATCCAGTCCGCGCAGTTTGGCGCACAGTATCCGAACCACCGCACGCGCGTGAACAACCCGTTCAACAACACCTACCAGAGCAAGGACGGCGTGTGGTTCCTTATCTGCATGCCCGACTACAACCGCTACTACCCGTCCATGATGAAGATGCTCGGCCAAGAGGACATGCTCGACAACGAGCAGGCATCCACGCTTAACGGCGTTGCCGAGAACAAGCTGCAGCCGTTCGTCATCTCCAAGATCGAAGCGGGCTTCGCGACCAGGGATTACGAGGAGTGGGACCGCATCCTGCTCGAGGAACAGGTGCCGCATCAGAAGCTGTTCGACATGCACGACATCATGGCCGACGAGGAATGCTACGACAACGACCTGCTGCGTCGTTATGACAGCATCGACTTCGGCCCGCGCGTGTTCAACACGACGCCGATTCGCTTCGGCAGCTGGGGCGACCCGCCGCTGATCCTGGGCAAGCCTATCGGCTACCATACCGAGCGTCTCCTTAAGGCTCGCGGCTACACCGACGAGCAGATTGCCGACCGGGAGGAGAAGGGCGCCATCCGCTGCTGGCATGGCGAGAACCTCGATGAGGACGTCGTACCCGTGCTGAAGAGCAAGCGCCAGGTGAACGGCGAAGCTCCTTGCAAGTGGGAGTAGGCCGAACGAGGCTGGCATAACGGAGTAGACGCTTCGGTAGTCCGTCCTATGAGCGAAATTGGGGGCGAGCCACAAGGCTCGCCCCTTGCTATGTGTAAATGTTTTTATGGGACTGCCGGGAAAGCATTGAGACATTTAACGCTGCGTCCCCATAACGGTTGCCCCGAGCCGCTTGGGGTACAATTGCATCCGCAATGGGAAAGCAAAGGTGGTTTGATCTTGAAGCTCGAAAAGTGCCCAGCATGCGGAAAAGCTGCACTCGACTTAACGAAATACCGCTCGATGATGGTCGTAAGCGCTGACAAGGCGCTCTTCCATATGACGTGCCCGCGATGTGGCTCGCATTCGGCATCGCTCTATTCGATTCCCATGCCCTTGCTGGAGAAGGTTCGCTCGGCTGCCGTCGAGCTTGGCGCAGGCATGGGGCGGGATATCTAGCCTATGCTCAACGATATCTACCAGATGCTCGATCCGGTGGCGTTTTGGCTGGGGCCGCTTCCCATCCGGTGGTACTCCCTGGCGTATCTCATCGGCTTCGCCGCCGTCGCGTTCATCCTGGTGAAAGTCTCGCGTCGGTGGAAGGTGAGGATCGATGCGGATGCCGTGCTTACCATCCTGGTGTGCGTGATGCTCGGCGTGCTTTTGGGTGCGCGTTTGGGCTATTGCCTGTTCTACGGCAATGGCTATTACCTGGAAAATCCGCTCGAGATCCTCGCGGTGAACAAGGGCGGGATGAGTTTCCACGGCGGGCTCATCGGTGCGCTTGTTGCCGGCATCGTGGCGGCGCGGGTTACCGGCATTCCGTATCTCACGCTGGCCGACCTTGGCGCCATCGCCGCGCCGATCGGCTTGTTCTTCGGGCGCTGTGCGAACTTCATCAACGGAGAACTGTGGGGCGCGGTTACCGACCTGCCCTGGGGCGTGGTGTTCGGCGGAGCCGCCGGTGACTTGCCGCGGCATCCAAGCCAGCTTTACGAAGCCGTGCTCGAGGGCTTGTTGCTGTTCATCTTGCTGTACGCACTGTCGCGCAAGGTTCCAGCCCGTCCGCGCGGGACGTTCCTCGGGGTGTTCCTCATCGTCTACGGCATCTGCCGCTTCGCGTTGGAATTCGTGCGCCAGCCCGATGCGCAGCTGGGCTACCTGTGGGGCGGCTGGCTCACCATGGGGCAGTGCTTATCGTTCCCGCTGATAATTGCAGGTGTGGCCCTGCTTGTGTGGGCTTGCAAACGCAAGCTACCTCAACAGGGGCTGCCAGATTAAACCAGACTTCCTAAGTAGCGCGTTCAACCGTGAAGATGGCGTTCTCCTCGAAGATGCCGAACGCGAAGCCGAGCTTCAGGTAGATCGGCATGTTCTCGTACGCCTCGAAGCTCGTCCGTGCGAGGAACTCGTCGAGCGTCAGCTCTTCCACATAGCCGTATGGGTTTGCCACGATAACCTTGTTGCCCGCAACATCCATACCCGTAACCAGCGAATAGTGCAAGGTCCATTCATCGCCGAATTTAGCCGCCCATTCCACGGGCACTGGGATGCCGTCGGCAAGGCAGTTGTACACCCGCATAATGAGCTCCGAATCGGGCAGGCACTTGTGGAAGGTGGTCGTGTAGGCGGGGAACTGCTTGTTCATCTCGTCGCAGAACGATTGCCCGGTGGATGTGACCACGCTGCCGTACTCGTCGTACAGGCTCTGCTCGGTTATGCTGCCGCCGTCCCAGGTCGAGAACATCTGGATGACCGCATACCCGCACGACACGTCCTGCGTAATCGGCTCGACGCCGTCAACGTGCACCGCGGTCGCATACTGCGGATCGTCGCGAAGCGCCTGCCAGTCGTCGTGCAGCCCGGCCGTTCGTGCCTGCAGCATCACCAGTGCGACGATGGCGGCGCACAAGGCGGCCCCGATGACGATTGCAAGACCAATTGCCACGCGTTTCGCTATACGTCCGTTCGCCATGATGGCTCGCTCTCCTCGTAGGCGTTTGCTTGCGAACCCTATTCTATTCGACCGGAAATCATGTTCAATAGGATGCGGCGGCGGGCATCTGCCGGGATGCCCAAGTTCTGTCGTATTGCGTCAAGAAGCTCTTCCACCGCAAGTAAAAAAGGGCGAGCCCAATCTGACTCGCCCCGTGGCATTGTCTATGTCGCAACCTTTACCAGATGGGCTTCTTGCCAGGAACGATGCTGACGCTGTCCGGCTTGGCCGGGGTCTTCATCGTCATGTACAAGTTATAGGCCTGCACTAGGGAGCAGACGATGCCCATCGCATAGAACCACGGCTGGTTGAAGAACGGGGATACCGCGAGGTACCAGGACAGGCCGGGGATCCACTGGATGGTCACCTGGATGAGCATGATGATCTGCACGCCCATGGCATTGTGCGAACGGTAGCCGTCCATGGTGGCATGCTCGCGCCAGTAGCGCCAAGACCAGTAGATGATGACGTTGTTCGTAATCATGTACAGCAGGAAGATTGCGCAGTTATCGAAACCGCCCAGGCAGGACAGGATGTACATGTTCACGGTGAAGGAAACCGCCCACGTGCCCGCGCAATACAAAAGGGCCTGGCTGGTGGTAACCGGCTCCTTGGTGATGAGGCCGAACTCGTCTTGGCGGCTCTGGGGATCCTTGATCGCGAAATAGATGCAGCGCAGTTCCAAGCACATCCAGATGGGCAGGCAGATTCCGTAGAGCGTGAACATCCAGAAGAAGTCGTACTGGAACATGAGCGTCCAGAACGTGATTGTGCCGATGAAGTCGATGGAGAGCATCCAGCAGTGCATGTACAGCGGATATACGTCCTGGCCTTCGCGTGCCATCACGCGCAGCGCCCAGATGTAGAGCAGGAAGCCCAACGTGGAGCACAGCAGGAACGCGAAAATCGCCGGCAGCGTTTCGGGGAACGCTTCAAGCGACATGGCGTCGATCATCTGCTGCGGCATGTTGTTGAAATATGCCATGTAGTCCATAACCCCGTCCTTTCCAAATTGATTCGCCAAACTAGATTTATGGGATAGGTGAAAGATACTGTGGGGACGTATTCGCAGGTAGATGCGATATAACCAACGGACTTGGTATAAATTGCTGGTAAGATATCACTAGTGCTTATGTATCAAGTGGTTGTGCGTTTGACGGACGCGAACAGGGAGCGGACGATGGATGTGGAAACGGGCAATGGCAAGCAGGTGGCGGAACTCATCGAGCGCGATTTCGACACGATTGCGCCGCTCATCGTGGATGCATATCTGAACGAGTATCCCGAAGGCGTCGCAAGCGCCGGGTTCGACAACGAGAGCCTGTATGCATGGACGAAACGAGAGCTGGCTGATTTGCTCGAAGCCCTTTCTGGCGGCGAACCCGCCGCGCGCTCGCATTCCTCGTTCGAGGGGGATATGGGCTTGGGGGTCGATACGGTGATTCAGCCAATCGCCACCTTCGTCGAGGCGCGGCTTTTCATTGCTCGCACGCTTGCGCCCATTATTTGGCGGCGGTTCGTGGGTGACACGGAAGCGCGGGACCAAGCGGTTTCCGCGCTCGAAGCGGCAACGTTGCAGCTCGTACGCGTAAACATCGCCTCGTTCGCGAAAAACGATCTTACGCCAAACTGCTTGAAGAAAGGCTGGAACCTGGTATCGCCGGGCAGGGCGGTTGCTCGCGGTAGGGAAGACGCGGGCTTGTCTGCGCGTAGGCGCCAAGCCGATCTATCCCCCCGCGAGCTCGAGGTCGTGCGCATGGTTGCTGCCGGCATGACGAACGGCGAGATAGCAACGTCATTGCGCCTTTCGCAGAATACGGTGAAGAACCATATCGCCCGCGTTTTCGACAAGCTTGGCGTGAACAACCGCGCTGAGCTTACGAGAAAGGCAATTGATACCGGCCTCGCATAACGCTGATTCTTCCTGGATGTTCACTTGTGCAATGCGAAAAATGGCCCCAGGTGAACGGAATTGCCCGAAAGCCGCTCACCTGGGGCTTACTCGAAATTGTGCTCGGTTATTAGTCGGCCTGTTTGCGGGAAGGGGCGAATACGGCAACGATAAGGGCGACGATACCTACGCAACCCCAGGCGAGCAGGCGCGTCACGCCAACGTCGAAAGCACCTCCGTCTAGGTACATGATGTTGCGGATGCCGTCGCCGATTGCTACCTGCGGGGCCCACGGCACCACCCAGTTCGCCCAGAAGTCGGGCAGCATCTCGGGAGGCAGTATGGCCGTTCCCATGCCCAGTGCGAACGTGCAAATCATGACGAGCACACCGAGCGGCAATGCCAGGTCCAGAAGGCCAAGATTAGCTAGCATGATGCAGGCGCTTGCGAGCCAGAGGAACAGGATGGCGGTGGCGGGAACCTCGACGCCGCCAAGCCAAGCCACGATTCCGTAAGCGAGCGTTGCGGCTACGAGCGAGGCTATGGCCGCGAAGCCGACCTGCTTACCCGCTGCACGGGTTTTGCCCTGGCGGCCTTCCGCTTGCGCGGGGAGCCAGGTGACGATCATCGCGATGAGCGACATGATGAGTGACATGATGAACAGCGGCATCACCATCATCTGCACGCCCATAATTCCCGAAAGCGGGCTGGCGTCTTCTGCCGACTTGCCGATGGAAGTGACTTCCACTTCGACCCCGCGCTGAGCTAGCATGGTTGCAACGCTCGACTGCAGCGTGTTGGCGAAGACCGGGCTCTTGACGGTGTTCACGACGAGCTCGATTTTGGGCTTGTCGGCCGCCTGCTGGGCTGC
>JAUNCA010000237.1 GCA_030526775.1 Coriobacteriia bacterium
TCATCTACATCGACGAGATCGACAAGATCGCGCGCAAGGCCGAGAACCTCTCGATTACGCGCGACGTTTCGGGCGAGGGCGTGCAGCAGGCGTTGCTGAAGATCGTCGAGGGTTGCGATGCCGCTGTGCCGCCGCAGGGCGGGCGCAAGCATCCGCAGCAGGAGCTCATCCATATTGACACGACGAACATCCTGTTCATCCTCGGCGGTGCATTCGTCGGCTTGGCCGACATCGTTGCCGACCGCGTGGGGAAGAAGGCCGTCGGCTTCACGTCCGACATGCCCGAGAGCAAGAAGCACGAGGAAGCGGAGATGCTTCACAAGGTGCTGCCCGAGGACCTGAACAAGTTCGGCATGATCCCCGAGTTCGTTGGACGCATCCCGGTTATCCGCACGCTCGACCGGCTTACGCGCGACGACCTCGTGCGGATTCTCACCGAGCCGAAGAACGCCCTGGTGAAGCAGTACAAGCGCATGTTCGCGTACGAGGATTGCGAGCTCGTCTTCGAGCAAGAGGCGCTCGAGGCCATCGCTGACGAGGCGGTGGAGCGCGACACGGGCGCCCGCGGCCTGCGTTCCATCTGCGAGACAGCGCTCATCGACGTGATGTACGACCTGCCCGAATACCGCGTTCCCACGCGTGTGACGGTGACCAGGGACGATATCGTGAACAAAACCGCCCCGGCCATCGTGCCGCTGGACGGCGAAAACGTCGCCTGATTCGATAACCAAGAGGGGATAGTCCCCAAATGGTTATCATGGGCAGGCGAATTGCAAGGATTTACGAGATAGGGAAGACATGGCAGAGAAGAAGGTGGACTACGATTTCGCGGCGCATGAGAAGCCGCTGTTCGATGCCTGGATGGCATCGGGCAACTTCAAGCGCACGCCTGGTTTTGGCGAGCATGCTGACGATACCTACACCATTGTCATTCCGCCGCCAAACATCACGGGCATGCTGCATATGGGCCACGCCTTGGACGATACCATTCAGGATGCCGTTATCCGCCATGCGCGCATGCAGGGTTATCAGGCCCGTTGGGTGCTTGGCACCGACCATGCCGGCATCGCTACTCAGACCAAGGTAGATAAGAAGCTCGCCGACGAGGGCATCAGCCGTTTGGAGATCGGCCGCGAGAAGTTCATCGAGGCGTGCTACGAGTGGCGCGAGCACTACGGCAACACGATTGTCGAGCAAATCAAGGGAATGGGCTGCTCGTGCGACTATTCCGACGAGCACTTCACGCTTGACCCCGATTACATCACCGCAGTGCGCCGCCTGTTCGTCGAGTGGTATCACGACGACCTCATCTACCGCGGCAAGCGCATCGTCAACTGGTGCCCGCACTGCACGACGGCCATCGCCGACGACGAGGCGGAATACGTGGACGAGGTCGGTCACCTGTGGCACCTTCGTTACCCCCTGGTCGAGCCCGTGGACGGCGTGGAATACATCGTCGTGGCCACCACGCGTCCCGAGACCATGCTCGGCGACACCGGCGTGGCGGTTTCCCCGAAAGATCCCGACAAGGCGAAGTTCATCGGCGCGAAGGTCATGCTGCCGCTCGTGAACCGCGAGATTCCCATCTTCAGCGACTTCCACGTGGATGCAGACTTCGGCTCCGGTTTCGTGAAGGTCACGCCCGCGCACGATCCGAACGACTGGGCGATGGGCGAGACCCACGGCTTGGAGAAGATCAACATCTTCGACGAGACCGCGCACGTGGTTGAAGGCTATGGCAAGTTCAGCGGCATGGATCGCGACGAAGCCCGCGAGGCCGTTGTCGCGGCGTTCGAGGAGCTCGGACTGCTCGACCACATCGAGGAGCATCAGCATTCCGTCATGACCTGCTACCGCTGCCATACCAAGCTCGAGCCGTGGCTGTCCGAGCAGTGGTTCGTGGCCGTCGAGCGCCTGAAGGGTCCCGCAGCCCGCGTGGTCGAGGACGGCAGCGTGCAGTTCCATCCGCCCCGCTGGAAGCAGGTGTACCTGGATTGGCTCGAGAACCTGAAGGACTGGTGCATCTCGCGCCAGCTGTGGTGGGGCCACC
>JAUNCA010000093.1:0-3834 GCA_030526775.1 Coriobacteriia bacterium
CTACTAAAAAAAGGAGCTCAGGGCTCCTTGGTTGATAAACTGGCGGGATGTAAGGGACTTGAACCCTCGACCTCCGGCGTGACAGGCCGGCGCTCTAACCAGCTGAGCTAACACCCCGTGAATTCAGCGAAAAGTATATTAGCGGTTATCCCCCATCCGCGCAAGGGGGAATTTGAAAAATTATTTTCCCACCTTCTCGCGCACGGCTCCAAGGGCCTTCTTCGCCATGCCCGCAATATCATCCTGCGTGAAGCCAGTGGCCTCCCCTGCTGCGGAAACAACCGAAGCGATGGTCGGCGCAAGGTTGCGTGCGGCATTGCCCACCGCGGTGGTAACCTTCTCGCGCGCAGCGTCTGCGATAAGCGCCACGTTCTCTGCAGGACTCTTATCCGGCGATGCACCCGCCCACGACGGCGCATTCTTCACCGACTCCGCAATCGAACGGGCAGATGCGGCCACATCGGCGCCCGATTCGAAATACTCGAGCAGCGCATGGCCCATCGCGATGGTACCGGCATAACCGATGCCGCCCTTCACGGCCCAGCCAACGCCCGGAACGACGCCGAGCACCTGCCTGGCGATACCACGGCAAGCAAAGGCTCCGCCCACGATTGCAAGGATTTCCTTGATGCGGCCAAGCGAGAGATCCTCGCCATAGGCTGCAGCAATCTCGAGCAGCATCTTCACCTGGTTGAGTGTCATCAGCGGCATGTCCGCGCCGGGGATGATCACGACGACGCCGATGCCTGCATTCTGAACGGCGGTCTCGCGCACCTTCTCGAGGGCCAGCGGCCGGCGCACGCATGAGAACGCGTTGGCAAATGCGAGGCGCTTATCTTTGAAGGTGTTGATAATCCATTCGCCGAACTGCTTCAGCATGTCCTGCGCATCATTGGTATCCAGCTCGATGGGAGCACCAGTTGTACGGTCGGAAAGCGCGAGCGGGGTCGATTGCGAACCCGGGGCGATGACGTCTTCCGGCGCTACGATGTAGCCTGCAGCCTTCGTATTGGAGCACACGGCCTCGCGGTTCGCCGCCAATACGACCGCGGGAACCCCGAACCCATGCAGGTCGGTATAGAGCTTGCCTGTGCGCGCATCGCCGCTGGACACGAGCACCGCAAGGTCGGCAGACGCATCGGGCACCGCGTGTTGGGGCGGATACGTATCGTAGAGCACGGTCGCATTTTGCGCGTTTGTACGCGTAGCCGCCATCGCGATATTCGCGATGTCCGCAGAGGCGTTATCGTCCAGGTACACATGGACGCGAATCGGAAGCGAACGTGCTTCTTCGGCATCGCCCATCGCGTCGAAGACAGCTTTGATATCAACCGGAGAGTTCATTTACTCGCTCCTTCCTTTTCCGAAGCCAACACCATTATGCACCCAGACGGAGCCAACTAACCCCAGGCAAATAAAGTTCACAACCATAAAGGACGAGCCATACGAAACGAAAGGCAACGGAATGCCCGTGATGGGCATGAGGCCGATGTCCATGCCGATGTTCTCGAGAATTTGGAAGCACCACATGCCCACGATGCACACAACCATGATGGTTCCGAAGAGGTTCTGGCTGCGGCGTGCGATGCGCAGGCTCGAGATGATGAGCACGAGGTACAGGGCCAGCAAGGCCAGCGCACCGACGAAGCCGAATTCCTCGGCTAGGACGCAGAACACGAAGTCGGTGGGCGCCTCGGGCAGGAAGCCAAGCGTCGATTGCGTGGCATTCATGAAGCCCTTGCCGAGCAGGCCGCCCGAACCCACAGCAATTTTCGCCTGCGTGAGGTTGTAGCCATCGCCCGATGTGTCATAGGTGCTGTCCATGAACACGAGCAGGCGGGCTCGCTGATAATCTTTCAGCAGCACGTCCTTGCCCATCGCCGCATCCAGCACGGGGTCGATGAGGAACACGGCTACCACGAGCACAGCGAGTATGCCCACGGTCCAGGCCATATAGCGTACGCGTGCCCCGCCGATGATGAGCGCGATGCCTGCGATGAACAGATACACGAGGCCCGTGCCAAGGTCGGGTTGCGTCATGATGCAGAGGAACGGCACCGACATGAGGCCGAGCGCTTTCAGATAATCGCGCAGGTTATCGAGCTTGCCGCGATAGCGCGCCATGATACAGGCATCCATGAGGATAACCGTCACCTTGGCGAACTCTCCGGGCTGGAAGCGCAACGGTCCCAAATGGACCCACGACAGCGCACCGTTCGATTCCACGCCGATGAGCGGGAAATGCGGCGAGAGGATGAGCAGGACATTCACCACGAGGAATACGCCCGCATAATCGCCGAGTTGCCGGAAATCGAACCGCCACAGCAGCACCATGATAACCGCGCCGACCAACACGCCGCCGAGCTGGCGCGTGAAGCTGTAATCCGGATCGGCCGACGTGGCCGAGAACGAGACAACAAGGCCATAGGCCGCAACCAGCACGATGGACAAGACGAACGGGATGGGCACGTACGGCTCGCGTTGCTTGCGGATTCGCGCAGCCCGGTTCATGGACGCATCGGGGCGGCGCATCTGAGATATCGTCGTCATCCGAGCCATTAGTCGGTCCTCTCCACATTGGTCGAGCCGCTTTGCTCTGTAACGGAATAGTCGGCAGAGATACGCGTGTGATTGCTCTCGAGATTGCCGGCGGCATAGTCGAGGACCGCCTGCATGACGGTTGCCGAGGGTATCGCAGCCGACTGCGCGCCCGCGCCGCCTTCCTCGATGATGCTCGCCACAACGTACTTGGGGTTGTCGGCGGGCGCCCAACAAGCAAAGACGCCCTGGTCGCGTTTGCCCGCGACTTCTGCCGTGCCGGTCTTGGCGGCCACATCCATGTCCAGGAACAACGAGGCCACATCGCCTTCGGTGGCAACGCGCTTCATGCCGGCGTGCATGAGCTTCACGTTATCCGCCGGAATGTCGATTTCGCGTTCGATGCCGCCCTCCTTGGAAATGACCGTGGTGCCCTCGGAGTTGCGCACTTCGCGCAACAAGTGAGGTTTCACGATTTTGCCGCCCGTCGCAACGCCTCCGTATGCAACGGCGAGCTGCAGGCAGGTTCCCAGCACGTAGCCCTGGCCGATAACCATGTTGGACATGTCGCCCGGCACCCACTGGGCTTCCTCGGGCTCATCTTTGAAGTATTCGGCCTTCCATTCGGGTGTAGGAATGCGCCCGATGGCCTCGCCCGCTATATCAATGCCCGTAGCCGCCTCGTAGCCGAAGAGCTTGATGTAGTCTTGCATGGCGGTTTCGCCGATTTCGGCACGGTGGTCCCAGAAATCCTTTGCGATCTCGTAGAACGTGATGTCGCAGGATTCGAAGATCGAGGTCTCGAAATCCAGCCTGCCGTGGCCGTACAGATTCCAACAGCTCTGCGGGTATGCCTCGCCGAAGCCAGTCCAGGTGCCGCCGCACTCCCACGTCTTCTTCTTGTCGACGAAACCATGGTGCATGCCGGCAAAACCCGTGAAGGCCTTGAAAGTGGAGGCCATAGGATAGGTGCCGGCAATCGCGCGGTTCATCAAGGGATACCGGCTTTTCTCGGTGTTGAAACGCTCCCACACTTCTTGCGAGATACCGCCGACGAACTTGCCGGGGTCGAAGGTGGGATAGCTCGCCATGGCGATGACCTCGCCGTTCGTGCAGTCCAGGCAAACGATGGAACCGGCGGTGCCGATGCCCTGGCCGATGACGCCCTTCGGTGCGATGAGGTCCCGCAGCGCTTGGTCGGCGGCATGCTGGACGCCTTCGCGGATGGTGAGATACACATCGGACCCGCGAGTCGCCTCGGTTTCGCTCACGACCTGCTTCACAGAACCACCGGAA
>JAUNCA010000093.1:3844-7846 GCA_030526775.1 Coriobacteriia bacterium
GACGATGAGGGTGCGCACGCCGTGGTCTCCCGCGAGCAGCGCGTCGTACGATTCCTCAACACCGGTCTGTCCGACGAAATCGCCCGAAACGAGCGAACGGCCCTTTGCGACCGAATTCAGCTGCTCCTCGGTGACGGTGCCGGTATAGCCCAGCAGGTGCGCGGCAAGCGCTCCCATCGGATAATTGCGCTCGGTGCGCGTCTGCGTGAGCACGCCGGGAAACGCCTCGGGGTGCTCGGCGATGTAGGCGGCATCGCGCAGCGACGCGTCGTTCACCACCACGCGCTGGCTCTGCGCACCGTTCGAGGTGTCCTGGATGCGCTGACGCACGACGTTGTAGGGAATGCCGAGCAGAACCGAAAGACGCTTCACGACGTCGCGGTCGTCTGCAACGGCACCCTCGGCGAGGATGGTCAGGATGTTGCGGTTGTTCACGAGCACCGCGCCATCGGCATCGTAGATAATTCCGCGCGGCGCCGGCGTGCTCACCGTGGTGTATAGGTTCTCTTGAGCATCGCGCCCGTAGCGTCCACCCTCGAGGATCTGCAGCGTCCAGAGCTTGATGGTGAGCGAACCGAATATGGCGGCCACGAGAACGCCAATCGCGGTGAAACGAGCATCGATGCCTCGGGTCGTAGAACCCGTCTGCCCGTCGGAAGACACGGTCTGTCCGCTGCCCGAAGCGAAGATCGAGCCCTTCCCCTCGCCCTCGACCCCGACGGTCTTAATCGCGTTGATATCCGGCTTCACCTTCACCTCGGATTTGCCCTGCCACGGCAGGGTGCCCGCGCGATACCGGACGAACGCGTACACGCCTAGCGCGATGATGGCGATGGTGACGATGAAGGCAACGATTGCTTCCAGCATGGGCAGACCCTAGTGGAACCGGACGTTGGACATCGTGACCCCGCTGGTGCCGCGATGCGTATGGCCCCGAGTGAATCGGAAGCACACCAGGTAGACAAGCACCGCAAGAATGGTGTCGTATACGGCACACGGAAGCGCGACATGCACGATTCCATCGATGAAACCGAGAATCCCGGAAGCCGCGAGGAACACGCAGAGCATGAGCTCCATCGCAATCATGGCCGCAAATATCATCACTATCGTCATGATGAAGTTATCGTTGCCCAATACCTCGACGGCCTTCGGAAGCAGGAACATGCATGCGAGGAAACAGAAGGCGGTCGCGCCAACCGGTGACTGCGAGAGCAAGTCGGCGACAATGCCCATGACGAAGGCGAATACGTAATGCGGCTCATCGGGAAACATGACGATGGTTATGACAACTGCAACCGCGATGAATCCCGGCGTGGCATCGCCGAATGTGAGCGCAGGCGTCAGCAGCAGCTGCAACACTGCAGCCACCGTCCCGATTATCGCGAGCATGACCCTATCACTCATAGCGCGAACCGCTACCCTTCCTCATCTTCCGTGAACTCTTCCTGCGCCTGCTGTTCCTCGCCGTTTTCGCCATTACCCTCTTGGTTTGCGGTGGTTTCGGCGTTTTCCGCGTTGGAATCCTTGTTGGTTGCCGCCATGGCTTCCGCCTGCTTGGCAGCTTGCTCTTCGCTCACGTCCGCGGCATTCGTCTTCTTGCTCGTGCTTACATCCGTCACGACCATGACCTCCTCGAGGCCCGAAATCGTGTCGTTCGGAGCCACGACGATCTTGCGGATGGCCTGGCCGTTGCTGTCTTCCACGCGCACGACCGTGCCGACGATAAGTCCACGGAAATAGCCGCCACCCAAACCGGAGGTCACGATGACGTCGCCGACCTTCACCTCGACGTCTGCGTCGACGTCCTCGAGGTACAACAGGCCATCGATGTTGCCGCGCAGCAGGCCCTCGGCGCGGCTCGACTGGATGAGCACGGCCACGCCGCTCGAAGAATCTTGCAGCAAACGAACGTCGGCAGTGCCGCCAGTCACGGACTTCACCTGGCCGACAAGACCTGATGTCCCCATGACGGGAAGCCCAACGGTGATGCCGTCGTCGGAGCCCTTGTCGATGGTAAGGACGCGGTTCCAGGAATCGCCCGAAACCTTGATGATATGGCAGGTGATGCCCTCGATGCCGAAGGTGTCGCTGAGCTTCTGGATGCTCTGGAGGCGCTCGGCTTCCTGGCGGTATTCCTCAAGCTCGCTCACCATCTGGCGCAGCTCCTCGTTTTGCTGCTTCAGCTCACTCACGGTGTTCGGATCGGCAGAAAGGTCTTCAAGCGTTGTCTGGGCCGCGGTCTGCGCCGCCGAGATACCGACACCCGCCGAGCTGATGGGCGACGTGACGACACCGGCGGCAGCCTGAACGCGATGCAGCGGCCCGTCCTCGCCTTCCGCGTTGTACACGAAAACACAGAGGAGCGATACGACAAGTAAGACGATAAGCAGCACGTTGCCGCTTACCGCCGTTTCCCTTTCGTTGAAGCGAAGCGGCATAGATGAGCCACCTTGTTATTTCGTGCGGACGAGCGTCTGCTTGAGCGTCGTCGGCGATTCGAGCACCTTCAGGCAGCCCATAACCACATTGGTGAGCGCGGTCTCGGACACCCATACGGGAATCTCGAGTTCCTGCGTGAGATAGCGGTCCAAGCCAGAAAGCAGGCCGCCGCCGCCCGTGAGCAGGATGCCGTTCTTGATGATGTCGCTCGCGAGGTCCGGATTCGTCTTCTTGAAGGTCTCCTTGATGTGGATGACCATCTCGTCGATCGTGGGCTGCAGAGCCACGCGCACGTCCTCGGATTGCACGATGACTTCCTTCGGCTGCTCGTTCACGACATCCTGGCCCGAAATGACCATGTCGCGCTCGCGCCCGTCCTCGAACGGGAGGATGGAGCCGATCTTAATCTTGATGATCTCAGCCGTGCGCTCGCCGATCTTGATGCCGAGCAGGTCGCGCAGGTAGTTCGCGATGGCTTCGTCCATGCGGTTGCCGGCGATGCGCAGGCTGGAAGACGTGACGATGCCGCCCAATGAGACGACCGCGACCTCGGTGGTGCCGCCGCCGATATCAACAATCATGTTGCCCGTAGGCTCGGTAACCGGGAGGTCGGCGCCCATGGCAGCTGCCATCGGCTCCTCGATGAGGTACGCCTGGCGTGCACCCGCCTGGATGGTCGCCTCACATACGGCGCGCTTCTCGACGGAGGTCGCGCCGCAGGGAATGCACACGACGATGCGCGGCTTCGGTTGCCACGGATACTTGCGTGGGGCCGCCTTGTTGATAAACGCGGAGATCATGGCTTCCGTGACATCGTAATCGGCGATGACGCCATCGTGCAGCGGATGCTCGGCGCTGAACGCGTCGGGCGTGTGGTTAATCATGTTCTTCGCTTCACGTCCGACAGCCAGCACGCGTGTGGTGTTTTTCTCAATGGCCACCACGGAGGGCTCGTTGATGACGATGCCCTCGCCGGATATGGCGACCAGCGTGTTTGCCGTGCCCAAGTCGATGGCCATGTCGTATGCCGTAGACCTGGTAAAACTATCGAAAATGCCCATTCAGGAGCCCTTCTAGAGTGTGGTTTTGCAAATTGAAATTCTAGCACAGGCGACACATGCCCCATATTGCCTGCAGAGCAGGTACACGAACCCCGCATAAAACACCACGCCATACAACCACAGGCCGATTTTCCCGTGAGGGAAAGTGAAACCGCTAAACCTAACGCGCACGTTGAGTCAATTACCCCAGGGGTATTTGACTCACGACGTCATAAGTGAAACGTTGCTAGAGCTTTATGTACCAGAGATTCTCGGGGTTCACCTTTTCGCGGAGCTCATCGAGGATGCCGGTGGGGACATCCTGGTCGACGTTCATGTAGACAAGCGCAGTGTCCACGCCATCCTTCTTGGCGATCTTCATCGTGTTGATGGAGATACCCGCATTCCCCAAGATGGTGCCGATAACGCCCATACGACCCGGACCGTCTTTGTACTCGAAGATGAGCGTGCGTCCGGTGAAGTCCATGTCCACGCGGTATCCGAGCAGCTCGACGATTTGCGG
>JAUNCA010000094.1 GCA_030526775.1 Coriobacteriia bacterium
GCAGCACCGCAATGATGAGCTGCGCGGAAACGCCGATTACGCCACCGGCTTGCGCGGCCAACACGGCAGCGTCGCCGCCGAGCAGCGCGAGCTTGGCCATGATGGTCTGGCACAGCGAGGTGAGCGTGACAGCCAGCATGAAGACCATGGGGATGTAGAACATCTTGTTGTTACGTCCGGCATTGCCGAGCCATGCGCACACGGTGAGCAGCGCCAGCGCGGCGAGCAGCTGGTTGGCAGCACCGAAGAGCGGCCAGATGATGGTGTAGCCGGTGAGGCCGAGGCCGACGCCGAGGCATACGGTGATGACCGTTGCGACGTACGGGTTCGTGAGGGTCTTGCGCCACGCGGGGAAGGTGGTGCGCTCCTCGGCGTTGTCGAGTTCAGTGTCGTTGATCATGAACATTTCCTGGAACATGTAACGCGCCAGACGGGTAGCGGTGTCGAGCGAGGTCAGGCAGAACGCGGACACGGCCAGGATGAGCAGTGCGTATGCCATGCTCTGGGCGTCTTGCAGCCCGGGGATGCAGGCGAGCATCGAAGAAAGGCCGGTGGCGAAGACCGCCGTGGGGGCGGCGAAGTCGCCAGCCTGGTAGGACGTCCACACGAAACCAACGGCGAGCAGCGAGATAACGGCGAGGAGGGACTCGATGAGCATGCCGCCGTAACCGATGGCCTGCGCCTGGCCTTCCTTGTCGAGCTGCTTGGACGTGGTGCCCGAGGCCACCAGGCTGTGGAAGCCGGAGATGGCGCCGCAGGCGATGGTGATGAACAGGGCGGGGAACAGCCAGCCGGAGGCGGCGGCCTTGTTCACGACGGCCAGGCCGGTGTTCGGGTCCATGATTGCGGCACCCGAGGCGTCGATAGCTGCGTTCGTGACGAAGAGGCCGGAGAAAGCCGGAATCTCGAGCGCGGCGGCAGCGCCGGCAAGGGTTGCACCGATAATCGCGATGACGGCCAGGATGATCATGCCGTACAGCAGGTAGCTGGACAGGTAGTCACGCGGCTGTAGCAGAATCCATACCGGTGCGACCGATGCGACCAAGATGTAGATGCCCAGAAGCACCATCCAGGTGGTGTAGTCGAGGGCGATGATCGGCAGGTTGTAACCGACGACCACGATGGCGATGATGATGGCGATGGCACCGCCGACGGTGATGGCCGGCGAGAGCTTCTTGCCGCGGGTGGCGAGACCCCAGACGACGGCGACGGCGATGAAGAGCAAGGAGATCATGGCCGTGCGCATGTTGGCGAGGTTGGAGTTCTCGGCCTTCGTGAGCGCTTCGCCCTCGAGGCCCGTGGTGGGCACGACGGCGAAGGTGTTGGCGACGATGGACGCGAATGCGGCCACGACCAGCACGAGGGTGAGGTAGGCAAAGACGCAGAACAGGCGCTTGGCCGTGTTGTCGATGTTCTTGGCAACGACAGCTGCGAGGGTCTGGCCCTTATGACGCAGCGATGCGAACAACGCGCCGAAGTCGTGCATGGCGCCGAAGAAGATGCCGCCGATGACGACCCACAACAGCACCGGTACCCAGCCGAAGACAGCGGCCTGGATGGGGCCGTTGATAGGGCCGGCGCCGGCGATCGAGCTGAAGTGATGGCCGAGGACGACATACGGAGGTGCGGGGACGTAGTCCACGCCGTCCTCCAATTCGTGCGCGGGAGTGGGACGGTTCGGGTCCACGCCCCACTGCTTCGCGAGCCAGCGGCCGTAGGTCAGATAACCTCCGATGAGGCACGCTGCCGCGATGATCAGGATTAGCATTGCGTTCATGCGAGCTCTCTCCTCCTTCTCCTAGTGCTTATCCTGCATTTCCTTTGCCGGGGAAAGGTTCGCCTGCAAGGTCGCAAACATCTCCTTGCCCTGGGAGTTGGTCGTCACGCTGTTATCGGCAAGGTCCAGCACCGCCAACCGCAAATCGGCCCAACCGCGCAACCCCCACTTGAAGTTCTTGCGGAAGTGCGTTTTGCGCGCCGCCTTCTTCACCTCGTCGGATGCGTCATTTGCGACGATGACGAGCGAAAGGTAGCTGGTCATGTGGTTAGGTTCGGGGTTCACCTTTTCCAGGCCCGTGGTGGTGACGAAGGACACGAGGTCTTCGAGCTGGGCTTGGTCCAAGGTGTCGGCCTGCGTGAAGAACAGGTATTCGTGCGCGTCGACCTCCCAGAGTTTCGCGCGCTTGACGAGCACGTATTGTTCGCCATGCGAGTGAAACTCCGCATAGCCGGGAAAGGTGCGTCCTCCAAACTCGTAGTCGCGGTACACGTCGAACCAGGTTTCGTGCGAGGCGAGAAGCCGCTCGAGAACCTGCTGCCGCCTATCCTGCTCATCGGTTTCGGCCATGTCGGGCTTAGTCCTCCCTTCAAATAGCATGACTGACCTAGTTTAGCGCCATAACTTCTCCATAAACCCAGGTTGAAAAGCTGTTAACGCATTGGAAACAATCAATAGCGCACGACTTGTTTATGACCAATACTCAAAATTGTCGTTGTGGTGAGATATGCGCGGGATTTTCCCTGGTAACGCGATGCAGCTGCGTTGCGCGCTGCTTTTCCGGCTTGCATAGCGAGAGTCTGCGTATAATTGCAACAACGGCAATGGAAAGGAGCAACAATGATCGTTACCACTTGCGACGTCGTGCCTGGCCAGCAGGTCCAGGTCCTGGGATTGGTGCGCGGCAACATCGTGACCTCGAAGCACATCGGGCGTGACATCATGGCTGGGTTCAAGAACATCGTCGGCGGAGAAATCGTGAGCTACACGCAGATGATTTCGGAAGGCCGTAACGTGGCCGAGCAGCGCATGATCGCCGAGGCGGAGAAGCTCGGCGCCGATGCCATCATCTGCATGCGCTTCGCGGGTGGTTCCGTGATGGAGGGCACCCTCGAGATGCTTGCCTATGGCACTGCCGTTAAGTTTGTCTAGGGTCCGGGTATTCGTCCGAGCCGGTCAACGAAGGGGATAGCATGCCATTACAAGACGGGAAGACGCTGCTAATCGTGAACCCGGCGGCGAAGCGCGGCCATGGCGCAGAAGCGGGTCGGCACGCCCTGAGGGTGCTGCGCGAGGCGCTCGGTGTGCATGCCGTCGACGTGGTGAACACCAGCAAGCCGAAAGATGGCATTGAGCTGGGTGCGAGCGCAGCGGGTTATCAAAACGTTCTCGCGCTCGGCGGCGACGGGGTTATTCACGAGGTCGTGAACGGCCTGATGCAAATCCCACAGGCCGATCGCCCGGCGCTTGGCGTGATCCCCGTGGGATCGGGAAACGACTACGCGCGTTCCCTGAACACGCCCATGAAACTGGATGCCGCCCTGCGCGCGATGTTGACGGCAGAAGAGCGGCCCATCGACGTGGGTTGCTGCAACGGCGAATACTTCGACGAGACGCTCTCGTTCGGCTTGGATGCGGGCGTGGCCTTGGGAACGGTGAAATGGCGTCAGCGGTTGCATATCTCCGGTGCGCCGCTCTACCTGGCGAGCGGCGTCGACCAGATGGTGAATCACCTGGATACCTTCGAGTTCCATATGACGCTCGACGGCGAGCGCGTCTTGGATGGGCAGATGGTCATGATGGCGGTCCAGATTGGGCCGACCTATGGTGGCGGGTTCCGCGTATGCCCCGGCGCTGCGTTCGATGACGGTATCTTCGACATCTGCTACGCCACCCCGGTGAAGCTGCCGCGGGCTGCGCTGCTCTTCCTTTCGGCGAAGAACGCGAACCACGTCGATGCCCCCGAGATTCACTTCGAGTGCGCGGCATCCATCCGCCTCGAGTTCGACAAACGCCCGCCCGTCCAGATGGACGGCGAGCCGCACGTGGCCGACTCGTACGACATCACCATGCACAAACACGCCCTCCGCGTGCTCGTGCCAACTTCAGCATAATCGGGGAGATAGACGGGTTCGTTTCACCCCAGCGCTATGGTGTAGAGTGGCTTGTAGGTGGCGCCCTCGTGCGAAAGCTCGCTCTTGAACAAGGTGACTTTGGTTGCGACGTCGTCGAGCGGGAAGGCCAGCGGCGGTAGCTCGGTGCGCGGGAGGCGCGCGCGTCTGGCGAGCGTGATGTGCGCCCGGAACGGTTTCTCGTCATAGCTTAGCGAGCGCGCGTCGAGTTCGGCGCGAATGCGCTTGGCCAGTTCCTCGAGCCGCTCGTTCTTCTTCACGCCCATCCAGAGCGTGGCATCGCGCGCTCGTCCGAATTTCCCCAAGCCATCGCTCGCAAGCGCGATCGGACCCAGCCCCTCGCAGGCGGCATCCATCGCGTCCATCGCCAGGCCCTTCTCGGCGTCGTCGATATTGCCGAGGAACGCGAGTGTCAGGTGATATCCTTCGCGCCGGGTGAACCGTCCCTCGACCTGCAGCGATAGCTGTCGAGCCAGGTCGATGGTCTCGCGCCAGAACGCATCCGGCAGTTCCAATGCGATGAACGCCCTCATCGTTCCTCCCTCCTGGATGATGAATTACCGCGGGTGTTTTTCATCATTTGCCATCCGATGATGAAAAACACCCGCGGTAATTCATCATACGGGAACGGGGGCTTAAGCGGAACGGGCATGGATATAATGGCCGTATGCGAATGGTGTCCTGCATAGTGGATGCAGCCTTTGACGGGATGCGGGTGTACGACGTGTTGCGCGTCCAATTGGGCGCGAGCGACGGTAGCGTGCGCCGCGCGAAGCATCTGCCCGCGGGGCTGCTGCTCGATGGCGAGACGACCTGGACGAAAGCGCGGGTTCGCACGGGGCAGGAGGTTTCCCTCGTCATCGATGCGCCCGGGATGGCGGGGAGCTCGACGGATCTCGTGCCCGAGGAAGGACCCGTGCAAGTGGTCTTCGCCGATGACGACGTGCTCGTGGTGGAAAAGCCCGCGGGCATCGTGATGTATCCGAGCCCGGGGCATCCCGACGGCACGCTCGCCAACCGGGTGGCTGGCTGGCTGCGCGACCGCGGCCGCCAGTGCGGATTGCATGCGGTGCACCGCTTAGATCGAGAAACCTCGGGACTCGTCGTGTTCGCGTTGAACTCCTACGCGAAAGACCGCGTGCAAGACCAGCTGCACACCGATGCGTTCGTCCGCGAGTATCGGGCGGTGTGCGTTGGGTGGCCCGCAACGGATGCCGGGACCATCGATGCGCCGTTAGGAAAGCGCTCTACGAGTCCGAATGTGTTCGGCGTTTTGCCCGATGGCAAGCCGGCGTTCACGCATTATCAGGTGCTATGCCGCGGGAATGGCCCGCAAGGACAACCGCGTGCTCTCGTGGGCGTGCGTTTGGAGACCGGCCGCACGCACCAGATTCGCATTCATCTGGCGCACATCGGGCATCCGCTCGTGGGGGATGCCGCTTATGGGAGCGCGTCGGCTGATATCGACCGGGCTGCACTGCACTCCGCATATCTCGCCTTCACCCACCCTATAACGGGAAGGCATATGCAATTCGGCTCTCCCATGCCGCCGGACATGCGCGCTTTGCTGGTGGGCGGGCAGTTCGTGGGGGATGCACCTATCTGGTAGAATCGAGACAATCCATCTCGGTCGTTCATCCGTTTCACGAAGGGGGAGTCGCATATGAAAATCCTCATGATCAACCATTTCCCGCTGGAAGGCTCGGGTTCGGGCACATATACGAAGAACCTCGCGATGCAGCTGGCCGAAAACGGGCACGAGGTATGCGTCATCCTCCCCGAGAACCGCAGCGAAATCCCCCAGTACGAGGGTGTGCGCTTGCATCCCGTGTTCTTCACCTACGAGGAGGAAATCCCCGGGGCGCTGCCGTTCAACTTCCCGTGCTTCACCACGCACCCGCGCTCGGTGGTTGCCTTCTCGGACCTCGACGACGTGCAGATGGAGGCCTATAAGGCAGCATTCACCCAGGCCATCAACGAGGAAGTGGCGAAATGGAAGCCCGATGTCATCCACGGCCAGCACGTGTGGATCCTGCCGTACCTGGCCATCGGCAAGGGCGTGCCGCTGGTGCTCACCGCACATGGCACCGACCTCATGGGCTACGACAAGTGGCCTTCGATGCGCCACTATGCGAAGGAGGCCATGGACGCCTGCGCGAAGGTCATCTGCATCTCGAAGGACAACGAGGCGCTCATCCGCTCGACCTTCCCCGAGCATGTGGACAAGATCCAGCGCATGCGCAACGGCTACAACCCGGCCATCTTCTTCCCGCAGCAGCTCGACCGCGCCGCGGTGCTGGGAAGCTATGGCGTCGATTACCGGGGGCAGCGCATCGCCCTGTTCGCTGGCAAGCTCACGAATTTCAAGGGCGTCGACGTGCTGCTCGACGCGGCGGCTATCATCGCGCGGAAAGACCCGGACGTGTTCATCCCCATCGCGGGCGATGGCGAAGAGCGCGCGAACCTCGAGGCGCAGAAGGCCGCGCTCGCGCTGCCGAACGTGCAGTTCCTGGGCAATGTGACGCAGGATGCGCTCTGCCGCCTGTACAACATTGCCGATGTGGACCTCGTTCCATCGCGCCGCGAGCCGTTTGGCCTGGTCGCAGTCGAGGCGATGGCCTGTGGTACACCCGTTGTGGCCACGAACGAGGGCGGTCTGCCCGACTTCGTCAACGATTCCGTCGGTGGCCTCGTGCCCGTGGAGGATGCGCCGGCCTTGGCCGAAAAGATCCTCGAGGTGCTCGACCGCGCGGTGGGCAATGCCGCATGGCGTGCCGATATCCAGCAATACGCCGAGGAAAACTATTCGCAGGCGGCCATCATCCAGGAGCTCATAGCCCTGTATAACTCGGTCCTCGCGTAAATTGCCGATACGGTTTGGCCCCACCACGTCATCCTAAGGAAGAAGCGACAAAAAGCTCCAGCGATCCAACCGAGGCTTGACCCCACCACGTCATCCTGAGCGGAGCGCGCAGCGCGGAGTCGAAGGATCTCCAGCGTCCCAACTATGGTTGGGCCGAGAAATCGTTTGGGGACAACCTCCAAATGGCCGCTACCTTGAATTGACCGGAGCGCGTCGATTTCGCTAGTATGGACATGGCGTCGGGGCAGGTGCCCGGCGTGTTCCCTAAGCGTGAAGGGGGTTGCGATGTTCTGCCCGCAATGCGGTTCCCAGAATGACGATGCAAGTAGGTTTTGTGCCTCGTGTGGTCAAGCGCTGCCGATGAAGGGAGCAGTCCCCCAGCAAGGCCGCGTATCGGCGCAAGCCGCCCCGGTCCAACCTAGTGGGGTGCATGCAGGCGCCGCCGTGGCGCGCAAGACGTCAACCGGCCCCATCGCCGTCGCGATCGTCGCCATCGCGATACTCATCGCAGCGGCCATCATCTTCCTTCCCAAGCTGATGGGCGGCTCCGGCGAGGCTGCGGGCGGCTTCGGCGTGGAGCAGTCGGCCATCGAGGGCGTGCAGCCTTCGGTTATGGATAACGGCGTGGAGATCCGCGCGCTTGCGCGTCCCGCCATCCTCGACCTCACGGCCCCGAGCGTCGATGCCTCCCCGGTTGAGGCGACCGTGCAAGAGTACGAGGTCGATGCCGACTTGGGGAACGTGACGAATCTCGCCGACGTATACCTATCCGATGAGCAGAAAAGCTACCTGGCGCGCAACGGCTTCGTAATCGAGGCCGGCAACGGCAACTACGAGTTCTACGAGCAATACGAGCACAACCGCTACGGCATGCTGCCGAACTTCGTGACGGTCGACTCGATGATGCACACCTATCACCTGTATTTCAGCCACCTCATGAAGCGGTGCGAGAAGAATTACCTGTCCGAGCAGTTGAAGAGCGTGAGCGCCGAGATGCTCGCACGCAGCCTCGACCAGGCGAAGGCCCTCGATGGAACGGAATGGGAGACGGCCGCGTGGCGCAACGTGGC
>JAUNCA010000095.1 GCA_030526775.1 Coriobacteriia bacterium
TGCCCTCCCCAGGAAGTGGTGGCGCCCGGGGTGCTCGTGCCCCCCATGCCGCCGAACACGAAGAACAGGGCGAGCAGCACCACAACGGCTGCTGCTGCTATTCCGATTATCTTCGGGCTGCCCTTCGTCCGCTTGCCTTCGTCCGTGGGTTGGTTGGGCTTCTTCGCGAGTTTTCTCTCGCCTGTTTGGACGAGCTCCGCGTTCTGTGTTTCCGCGGTGGCCAGCGTTGCGGTGTTTCCTGCGGTTTCAGCCAGCTTGACGTAAACTGTGCTGGCGGGTCGCTCGACGGCGGGTGCTGCAGTGGATTCGGGAACGAAAGGCGTGGGCTCGGGCTCGGGTTGGGGCTGGGGTGTCGGCTCGGGTTCCGGTTCGGGCGGAACCTGGCACGGCACGATGCCCGGACAGCTTAACACCTTGCGGATGAAGCCATCCCACGAGTCGTAGTTGTGCCGGATAATGCTTTGCTGCGCCGAGAGCTGCATTTCCATGCCGAGGGGCATTTCCGTGGGCTCGAGCACGATAGAGAGGAAGGGCTTCTCGCGCGTGAGCGAGAAGTTAATCTCGCGGCGGCAGTTCTGCGACTTCATCGAGTTGGGGGTGACGAACGCGATGACCATCGCGGCTGCGTCCAGGTGTTGTGCGATGTCCTCGGGCCATTCGCTGCCGGGTGCGATACCGTCGTCGTACCACAGGCGGTAGCCGCGTTCCTGCAGCTCAGCAAGCACCTCGAACACCACCGCGGAGTCGCGATGCGCGTAGCTCACGAATATATAGGGCTCTTTCCCTTCGTAGACGATTGGTTTCATGCGTATCCCCTGGAAAACAAAGCAATCATCGCTCTTGAAGAATCATAACATGCTTTGTTGCAAGGGGCTTGCCTGAAGGCTGGCATGCGACGCCTGGCTCACTCCTCCGTCGAGGCCCTCACGGTTTCCAGCACGGCGCGGACGCTGGCTGAAGGGGAGCCCATGCCGAGCCCGCAGGCGGGCGCCACGATGTCGGAGCCGTTGCGCATGCAGGCACGGGTGAGCGTTTGCACCTTGTCGACGCCGCTCATCTCGATGGCGAAGGTACTCACGTTGCCCATGATTACGCGACCTGGCAGGTTTTCGCGCGCCTCTTTCAGCGGTACGACGGCGTCGAAGGACAGTGCGTTGGCGTGGACCTCGGCAATCTGCTGGTATACCGAGTGCATCTGCCCGCAGATGTGCACGATGGTGCGGGCGCCGGCTTCCTGGCAGGCGCGTTGCAGTTTCTCGATGTAGGGCACGGCGTATTCGGCGAAATGCCGGGGCCCGAGGATTTCACCCGTGCCGCTGGGGTCGGCGATGGCGATGATGTCGGCGCCGGCTTCCACCTGCGCCACGCCGAAGCGGATGAGCTCCTGCGTGACGAATTCCATGTACTCGTGGGAGAGCGCACGCTCCTTGCGCAGCTGCTTATAGTAGCGGGTAGCCTCCATCACCGAACTCGCGACGCTCACGGGGCCAACGAGGTTGCCGACGATGGGCACACCGTCGTTGTGCTCCCGCAGGATGCGGATGGCGTCGAGCACCACCTTGGCGCGCCCCGCGTTAAGGTCGATGGGAGTGGCTTTGCGGTAGTCGTGCACGTCGTCGAAGGCGTAGTCCGTCACGTGGGGCTCGACGTCCTTGCGCCCGAGCGTCACTGTGGCGCCCATGGCCTCGGCCTCGACGGTCATGCAGAAGGGAACGCCGTAGTTTTCGAAGAACCCGCGGTCGTATACGGCTTTCGCGAGTGCGGCCATCTGCTGTGCGTCGCAGTGCGCTTCGGGGAAGAACACCGAAACCTCGTCCTGGAGCCCAACCGTCACCATGTTCATCATGCCACCGGGGCAAATGCAGGGCGGCCGGTCGGCCTTCTGCCCATCGAGCACCGTGTTCAACCTCTCGCTTGCCGTAATCATCTGAAAGCCTCTCAGTTATTCATTTCGTAGTTGAAATCGTCTTGCTGCACGGGGGTTCCGGGCGCGACGACTAAGATGTCGTCGTCCCATTCGCCGGCGAGCAGCTTTTCCAGTACGATGTTGCTGCCAGGGTCCAAGCGTACGGGAAGCCCCAGCGTATCCGCGCATTCCTGCGCATAGCCGCGTACCTCGTCTAGCTGGTAACACCCGGTATCGATGAGCGATACCGCCCGATACGCCCCGTACATGCCCTTCATCAGGCGGTCTGCTTTCCGCGGGCCGTATTTCTGCACGTACAGGTCGCGCTGCCCGGTGATGAGCGTTGCATTCTGTGCCCATCCGCGCGTCAGGTACATCACGCCCGCTTCCGCATAACCGCGCGTGGTGCGCCCGCCCGTGCACAGCATCAGGTTCACGCAGTCGTCGAATCGCGGCATGGCCAGCGTCGCACGCTTGGTTCGCAGCCCGACTGTCCCGTTCCCGCACAGCCCGATTGCCAGCAGGATCGTTTGCGCCCCGGCCGTTTCGGCCTCGTCGATGCATTCCTGCAATTTTGCCCGCAACACCTCCGGCTTCGCATGGTACCCCCGGTCAACCCAGGTCACCCCCACCTCCGCCTTACAGGAGGCAAGCGCCGCCCGCACCTCATCCTCCATCATCGCGCACGCGATAAGGGCGGTCTGGTATGTTGCGGGTGCGGCCATAGTTACTTCAGCACGATCTCGCGAATCTTGCCGTTGGCGATCTTGACACCTGGCAGCATGATGCAGGTCTGCCCGAGCAGCTTCGCTTGCCCGCGCAGTTCCAGCGCAGCCTCCAGGAACCCCACTGGCCGTTCCAGCTCGAACACGCGCTCTTCCGCGCAGCCGGTATCCAGCAGCGCATACGCGATTTTCGGGCATAGCTGTACCACCATGGCATCGCCCACGTGCTCTACCAGCCGTTTCATGAATGGATGCGTGAATTCGCGCGTCGTTTGCGCCATGATTTTCGGGGAAAGGATGTCTAACGTGCCCGCGGAATCGGAATACATGAGTATCTGCACGCCGCGCGTCCGGGCTTCATCCACGTAGCGCAGCAGGTCATCGCCGATCTTGTTCATAACCTGCAGCATCAGCTCGGGCTGCTTGCGGTTCATTTTTACGACCTTGCGCGCTTCCATCAGGCCTTGCATCTGCGTCCAGGGGCCCACAAGCTCCAGACACACGGTTTCGCCGGCGTCTACCAGCAGGCGGCACGCCTCGAGCACCTCGTGAATGCGCCCACTCGAGAAGTCGATTGCTGGCAACACGAGGAAATCTTCGGGCGTCTCGCAGATGGGCGCGGCTGGGCGCGGCCCCGTGTTCGCGTCGCCAAAGTTCACGTTCGCGCCGACGGCCTCGATTTCGACGGTACGGCAAAACGGCAACAGGCAAAAGCCCGCCCCGTCATGCTCCTGGATGGCCTTCGCGAGCGTGGCCATGGTGTCGCAGTGCTTGTAGGCATCGGGAAACGCCAGGTCGAGGCCGGCGGTAACGTCGGCGCTGACCCCCACGGCGTTGGCGTAGCCGCATTCGAAATTGCGAATTTTCAGCTCTTCGAGCATAGGTGCTCCTCGTCCCTATTTGTATTCGGGGAATATCAGGCAGTTCGAGAACAGCCGCTCGTAGTTTTCCGTGGCCCCGAGTTCCATGTAGTCCATCTTGTGCGCCAGCTGCTCCATGTCGCGCTTCACGGCGCCAGACATCAGCGCCATGTACGCGCCGGTCTTCGAGGTGTTGCCCGCGTATACGATGTGGTCTTCGACCTCGGGCGGCAGGATGCCGGTGCCCGTGATGCTGCTGGGGGTGAGGTGCGCGCCGAATTGCCCGGCGATTATCACCTGGTCGAGGTCGTCCATGGCGATGCTGGCCTTGTTCAGCAGCGCGGTGAAGCCCGAGAGGATGGCACCCTTGGCCAGCTGGACCTGGCGCACGTCGCTTTGCGTTACGAGCATGCGCTCGGGGGTTTCGGTTAGCACGAACGCGCGCTTGCCATCGTCAGCGGTAACGATAGCCTGGCGGCGGAAGTCGTCTTCGGCGAGCTTGTCGGGCTTGATGAATGCCCCGTTCTTGCGCACGATGCCGCAACGCAAGAGCTCGCGCATCACGGCGAGGATGCCGCTGCCGCAGAGCCCCGCCGGCTCCGTATCGCCGATGATGGAGAGCTCGTTGCCCGTTTCGGTGATGCGCACTTCTTCGATGGCGCCTTCGGCGGCGCGCATGCCCGCGCTAATGTTCATGCCCTCGAGCGCCGGCCCTGCCGCGCACGAGCACGACAGCAGCTTGCCCTGCGATGCCAGTACGATCTCGCCGTTGGTGCCGATGTCGATGAAGAGCACGTTGCCAGGCTGTTTGTCCAGCTCGCACACATAGGCTCCCGCGACGATGTCGGCGCCGATGTAGGCCGAAACGTGGGGGAGACAATATAGCCGCGCGCCGAAGGCGGCTTGGATGCCAATGTTCGCAGCGGGCAAGTCCTTCGCCCGCGCGAATGCCGGTGCGAAGGGGGCGCGCCCGATACAACGGGCGTCCACGCCCAGCAACAGGTGCATCATCGTGCAGTTCGCGCCCACGGTAATCTGGTAGATGCGGTCGCGACGAACGCCCGTCTCGTTACAGAGTTCGCTGATCATGCCGTTGATGGAGTGGACGATGACCTTTTGCAGGTTGGCAACGCCTTTTGCCCCGTGCTCGAATTCGTAGGTGATGCGCGTGAGCACGTCCAGGCCGAACACCTTCTGCGCATTGATCTGCGAAGCGTCACCGAGCACCGTGCCGGTTGCGAGGTCTACGAGTTCGCATACCACGGTGGTGGTGCCGATGTCGATGGCCAGGCCGTAGAGCTCGCCGGTCGTGTCGCCGGGTTCAACGGCGAGAACCTGCCCGTTGTGTACGACCGCCGTGTATTCGCCGGGCTCCAGGGCTGCCGCCGCGAGGACCTCTGCCGAGATTGCGTCCACGTCCAATTGCGTGCACGCCTGGTCCTCGAAGGGCGTTTGGTCGTCCAGCGTGGGGCGCCGTATCGTGATGGGGCGCTTTTCCACATCGGGTGCGAACTCGAACTCCGGCATGATGCCCGTCGTGAGCACCTCGTGCTTGCGCTCCTTGTGCACGAGCTCGATTTCCAGGTCGGCTTGCGGCTTCAGCAGGCACGCCAAGCGCATCCCGTTTTCCAGCTCCCGGTCGGAGAGCAGCCGCCGTTCGGTTTCGGTTGGCTCGGGCGCTTCGCCCGCCACCACCTTCACGCGGCATTTGCCGCAGGTGCCCTTCCCATTGCAGGGGTTGTCGATGGCCGCCTCCGCGTCGAGCAGCACCTGAAGCAGCGTTTCACCCGCGGAAAACTGCCGGGTGCGCGACCCGTTTCCCCATGTGATTGCAGGCATAAAACTCGCCCGCCTTTCTGCTTTGCTTGTCTGGTTGCGCTATGCGATGCCGGTGAGTTGCTTGGCCAGCTTCACGGCCTCCACGGCGTTGCGCGAATAGCCCTCGGCGCCGATCTCGTCGGCGAACTTGCGCGAGATGGGGCCGCCGCCAATCATGACCTTCACCTTGTCGCGGATACCGGCTTCCTCGAGCTTCTTGATGACGGTGCCCATGCCGCCCATGGTGGTGGTCATGAGCGTGGACATCGCGATGATGTCGGCATCGACTTCCTTGGCCTTCTCGATGAACGCATCGAGCGGTACGTCGCGCCCGAGGTCGTACATGTCGAAGCCGGCGGTTTCCAGCATGATCTTCACGAGGTTCTTGCCGATGTCGTGCGTGTCGCCCTCGACGACGCCGATGACGACCTTCTTCTGCTCGCCCTGGGCGTCGGTGTTCTTCAAATGCGGGCGCAGCACCTCGAGGCCTGCGTACAGGGCATCCGAGCACAGCAGCACGTCGGTGACGAAATATTCCTCCTCGTCGTACAGCTCGCTCGCCTTGTTCATGCCTGCCACCAGGCCATCCATGATGCCGTCGTAAGCATCGTAGCCGGCCTCCAGGTATTCGTTGCAAATGTCGACGACGTCTTCGTCTTCCATCTCGACGACGCAGTCGTACATGAGCTCGATAAGTGCTTCTTTCGATCGGGCCATGGTGAACCTCCCCTTAATCCCGTTTCGTTCCCGGTTCGTGTAAATGGCCTGCGAGCTGCAGGCTTCTGTGGTTTATGCCTCCAGCATGCCCTTCGGCATACAGCCCTTCTTGGCACCGCGGCCGTAGGTGCGGGCGGCGTAGATGAAGGCCTCGAAATTCTCGCGCGGCGTGCCGATGGGCACCTGGCAGCCGGTGCCCAGGTTGTAGCCCAGCGGACTTTCCGCGCCCTGGCGGATGCAGCTCTTGCACGATTCGATAACGTCGTCGATGGTGCCGTTAAGCATCACGTCGACGGGCGGCACATTGCCCACCAGCACGAACTTATCGCCCATGCGGTTCTTGGCGTCTTCGAGGCTCTCGCTGTTGTCGACGCTGAAGCTTGCGACATCGAGCTTGGCCATGTCGTCCCACAGCGGGTTTGTCTTGCCGCAGATATGCAGGCCCGGTTTGCGCCCCAGGGCCTTGGTGAGCCCGGCGACGAGTTTTTCCTGCGCCGGCAGCGAGAACTCGAGGTATTGCTTGCGACTGAGGATGTCGGCGCAGCTCACCGGGTCGCAGATGGTGCAGGGCGCCCCGCCGAACTCCTTCACGAACATCTCGACGAAGGCAACCGAGTGGTATACGGCAAAATCGAGCAGCTCGCGCACGGCTTCCGGATTCTTGCGCGTGCCGCGCAGGAGCTTTTCGATGGGCATGATGGTGGATGCCACGGTGAAGGGGCCGGCGACCGAGGTGCCGATGCCCATTTCGGGGAATTCATCCTTCAGGATGCGGCCGCGTTTCAGCACGGCCAGGTATACCGGGTTGGTGTACGGATCGTTGTCGGCGATCTTGCCGAACTCGTTGAAGTCCTGGATGGCCGGCGTGTCGACGCGATCGATGCCCACCTCGGGGAAGAACATTTTCGTGCCGACTGCCTGCGCGACGGTGCGCAGGCGCTGGCCCGCAGCCAAACCCACGATGCCGAATTCGTCGCGGCGGCGCCGGATGACGTCGATGTGCACCTTTGGGTCGTTGCGCCATTGCGCGGTGGTGTAGCCGAACAGGTCGGCCATTGCTTCTTCGTTGCTCTGGATGGAAAACGGGATGTAATCGACCTCTTCGCCGGCCGCATAGCCCATTGCGCGTTCGCCCTGGGTCATCTCATCCACGTGGTTCACGAACAGCTCGTGCAGCTCCTCTTTGTTCATAGGTTCCCCCTTTGCATGAGTCACGGTGTCTGGCACCGTGACTCATCGCGCGCGATTTATGGCGTTTACAGCATCTCGATGAAGGCGGCGAGGCGCGTCTCGAGCTGGCCGAGGTCGCCCGTGGAGTAGTCCGTCTCGATCTTCAGGTACGGGATGCCCGCGCCCTCGATGGTGCGCTGCATCAGCGCGCTTTCCACGTTGAAGGTGTGGCAGGCCGTGAGGATTGCGTCGACCACGCCGTCTACCTGGTAATGGCGCGCCTGTGCGAGCGTGTTCTCCATGCGGCCCGTGTTCGGGGTCATCACCGAGCAGTGAATCTGGAAGTAGCGGTCGGCGATGGCGCGAAGGATGTCGTCTGCATCCTCGTCCACCATCAGGGCCGTTGTGCGTTCGCCGGTGCAGTCGTCCAGGCATACGATGACGCCGCCGTTGCTTTCGATGGTCTTGCCAATCTTGTTGATGAGGCCGCTCGAGGGGCAGCCTGTCAGCAGGATGCGCTTGGCGTTCGGGGCGATGCCCGCAGCGCCTTCGCCCG
>JAUNCA010000238.1 GCA_030526775.1 Coriobacteriia bacterium
TTCTGGTTAAACAACCATGCACGGTAGTGGCGGCCCTTCGGGGCCGCCCTTTATTTTCCCCAGCTTGGCCAGCAACCATGCACCACCTCGTTGTTCTGTGGTTTTTCTCATATTCACGAGGCGTGCATATACATGCAGGACAATGGCGCTGTATGGAAGCACGACACGAGAGGGTGGCCACTATGCCTACGACAGCACAGCCGAAGACAAACAAGCGCATCGCCATCGTGACGATGGGAGTGAAGCTCGGCAACGAAACGCGCGGCTATACGCGTTTTCGCTTCCTTGCGGAATTCCTGGCGGGGAAGGGGTACAAGGTCGACCTCATAACCTCGAGCTTCCAGCACTGGGACAAGGCGCAACGAGATGTGGAGTCGCCGGAATACCGCGACCTGCCGTATCGCGTGGTGTTCATATGGGAGCCCGGGTACAAGCGAAACCTCGACTTGCGGCGGATTTACAGCCACTCGGTGGCCGCGCGTACGCTGCGCGCATATTTCGAGGAGCGCGCAGATGAATACGGGCTCGTGTATTCCGAAATCCCGCCCAACGACGTGGCGCTGGCATGCGCGGAATACGCGAAGGAACAGGGTATTCCCTATGTGGCGGACATCAACGACCTGTGGCCCGAGGCCATGCGCATGGTGGTGGATATCCCGGTGCTGTCGGATGTGGCTTTCCATGGATTCCAACGCGACGCGCACCAGGTGTACGAGCTGCTCTCGGGTGCCGTGGGAACATCCGATGAATATGCGGCCCGCCCTGCGGCCGACCGTACGCGGCCGTATCCGCATGTTACCTGCTATGTGGGCAACGACCTGGCGGAATTCGATGCCGGGGTGGCGGCTCATGCCGACGAGGTCGTCAAGCCCGACGGCGAGTTCTGGGTGATGTACGCGGGCACGCTCGGCGCGAGCTACGACCTTGCCACCACGGTGAAAGCCGCAGCCGCCCTCGCGCCTGCACATCCGAACCTGCGGGTGAAGGTCTTGGGCGACGGGCCCGACCGCGAGAAGCTCGAAGCTCTTGCCGCGGCGCTCGACGCACCCGTGGACTTCGTTGGCTACACCGCATATCCGTTGATGGCAGCCTATCTGACCAAGGGCGATGTGACGCTGAATTCCCTCGTGAAGGATGCACCGCAATCCATTGTGACGAAAATCGGCGATTACCTGGCCGCCGGGAAGCCGATGATCAACACCGGCAGCAGCCCGGAGATGCGCGCGAAGACGGACGCGGATGGTTTCGGCGTGAATGTTGTCGCCGAGGACGTGGCCGAGCTCGCCGCCGCCATCGAGGCGTTGATGGCCGATGATGAGGCGCGTGCCGTCATGGGTGCCCGCGCTAGCCAAGTTGCGGAAACCGAATTCGACCGGCCGCAGTCGTACGAGGTTATCGTCGAGCTGCTGGAGTCGCTTTTGTAGGAGCGCGTGCATGCCTGCAGAAACGTATTGGGACAAGCTCGAGGAGGAGGCGTACCGCTCCGACTGGGATCGTGCTATCAATGGCCCGCGTGGCGCGGCGCAGCGCGATGCTGCCCGGCGAAGCGGCACCGAGGTCTACTCGCGGCGTCTGACGCCTGCGCCTTCAACCGCACCAGTTGCATCTTCCGTGCCGGTTGCGGGCCGCGCGAAACCGAAACGCGGTAAGCGCAAGGCCACGGGTTTCTACGTCTTCCTCAGTTGGACGGCGTTGTTCGCGTGGATGGCGTTCATCTACTACATGTCGTCCCATACGAGCAGCGACCTCGCGCAGGGCATCTTCGCACATATCCGCTACTACATCGAGCAATTCGTGTGGACCTACTATGGGTATGTGGAAGACCCCGTGTCGCCCATCTGCCATTTCGGGGAGTATTTCATCCTCGGTGCGCTGCTGGGCAACGCCCTGCATTGCCATATGCCCTTCATTCCCGCGACGGTGCTGGCCATTGCCGCAGCCAGCGGATACGGCTACACGGACGAAATCCACCAGCTTTCGGTCGCAGGCCGCATGTTCGACCTGGAAGACTG
>JAUNCA010000096.1:0-2977 GCA_030526775.1 Coriobacteriia bacterium
CGGCAAGTTCGAGTTCTACTGCCAGGCGAAGGCCGACCAGTTCAACACCTGCGCGATGGCCGGCGAGACCTACAAGCCCTACCCCACCGTGCACGAGCAGCCCACCGAAGAGGGCTACCCGCTGCTGATGTTCAACTCGCATCACGCGCGCGCCGCTTGCTCCGACTTCGGCAACACCGCCACGCTGCGCGAAACCTTCGAGGTCCCGGTAACCATGAACGCCGCCGATGCGGCCGAGCTGGGCGTGACTTCGGGCGATCCCGTGCTCGTGAGCAGCCCTTACGGCCAGATTCTGCGTCGCGCGATGGTGAGCCAGCTGGTTATCCCGGGCTCCATCGACGTGCCGAACGGCACCTGGAAGCGCGTTGGCGATGACGGCATCGACCGCGGCGGCTGCCCGAACACGCTGTATGGCGGTTCCGGCCGTGGCATGGGCGTCTCCGGCTACAACAACGTGTACGTAAAGGTCGAGAAGTGGACGGGCGCGATGCCCGAATCCGACGCCGATACGCAGATCATCATCGAAGCTGCCGGCGAGCAGGCATAAGGAGGAGTGAGCCATGACGCGAAAGGGCTTTTATTTCAACAGCGAGCGCTGCGCGGGCTGCAAGACCTGCATGGTGGCTTGCAAGAAGAAGAACAATCTGCCGAAGGGCGCCTTCTTCCGCCGCGTGACGAGCTACGAAGTGGGCGAGTTCCCGAATGCGACGATGTATCACTGGTCGCGCACCTGCAACCATTGCGAGAATCCGGCTTGCGTGAAGGCTTGCCCCACCAAGGCGATGTATCGCGACGAGACAGACGGTACCATCCAGCACAACGACGACATCTGCATCGGGTGCGGTTCCTGCGTTATCGCGTGCCCGTACCACGTGCCCATCCTGATTGAGGAAACGGGCATGGCGGCAAAGTGCAACGCCTGCATCGACACCCGCGGCGAAGACGGCGTTCCCACCTGCGTGGCCGCCTGCGGCATGCGCGCTCTCGACTTCGGCACCTACGAGGAGCTGCTCGAGCGGCATCCCGAGGCATCCCAACAGCTGGCGTGCATGCCCGATGCCAGCATCACGAACCCGACGGTGTTCATCGATGCGCGTGAATGCGCGTTCGACCCGAACTACCGCGACCTCGTCCTGTAAACGCCACGTAGGGCGATGGCGAGCCACGGCAAGCCATCGCCCTCGATTCGAGGAGATCGATCCATGGATTCCGAAAACACCCTGCTCGTGCTTTCCAACCGCAACTACCTGTATGGGATGTTGGCGCGCGTATTCGCCGCCGAACCCGACGAGACGCTGCTGCAAGTTGTCGCGCTCGACCATACGCGGCTTGAACTCGGACTCATCGACAACGAGCTGACGGAATCCATTCTGGCAGCGTATGATGCCATCCTCGAAACCGCTGTCGGCGCGGACCTGCCCCGGTTGCGCGCAGAATACACCGCTATCTTCATCGGCCCCGGCACGTGCAAGGCA
Source organism: Coriobacteriia bacterium (assembly GCA_030526775.1). Taxonomy (GTDB): domain Bacteria; phylum Actinomycetota; class Coriobacteriia; order Coriobacteriales; family Eggerthellaceae; genus UMGS1519. Next base: position 1,476 of record JAUNCA010000096.1, read on the forward strand.
TACCCGTGGGAAAGCGTTCATCTCTCCGACACCAAGGCGCTCTTCCAAGCCGAACTGCTTCCCATTCGCGATACCTACCGTGCCGCGGGCTTCCTTCCCGCGCGATACCCCCACGTCCAGGACGATTTCGTTGGCTTGGAGCTGGATTTCCTGGCAAAGCTGGCCGACGCCGCCCTGCAGGCATGCGAACTCGATGATGAAGCCACCGTCATGGAGCGCCTCGAGCAATCGCGTGGTTTCCTTAACGAGCACCTGCTGCGTTGGATCGATTCGTTGGCCGATTCCATCGAGCGCGAGTACGGAAACGGCTTCTATGCGCGCTTCACGAAGCTTGCGGCGCTGGTTGCGCGCCGCGATTGCGCGATACTCACGGAGTTCGTCGGCTAAAAGCGCGCATTCAAGCCCAACAACCGCCGAACGGCTACCCACTTCGCCGTCCAACTCGTCTGATTCGGCAGAAAGCCCTACAATATCGATACTGCCTTCTGAAGCAGACGGGGATAGCAATGAAGCAACACGAACGGGATGTCGTTGGGCGGTTCTTCGCCCAGGCAGACGATACCGGCACGACGAATGCTGAAAAAGCTCGCACGCGACAGCGGATAATCCAGCGCGTCGCTTCCACGCCGAAAGACAAGAGCTTCGAGGTCGCAGAAGATCCGATTTCCCCACCACCTCCCGGTATGCCTATCGGCGTCGTTGAAGTCGACGGCAAGCTCATCGGGCTGGGAATCCATATCTTCAACGAAGACGTGTACCCCCTGCAAAGCTTTGAAATCACGCTGCGCGATTGCGATTTGGTGGGTGACCTCGACCTTTCAAGCTGTGCGGATTTGGTGTTCGTCGACCTATACCGAAACCGCATTCGCTCGGTCGATGTGGCGGATACACCCGCGCTGCGCATTCTAGGGCTGCAGAGCAACCAGATCGAGCACCTCGACGCACGTGGCATGCCTGCATGCCAGGGTATCGACATCGGCAACAACCGTCTTGTCGACGTCGACGTGTCGGGCAATCCCGAACTCGTGGAACTGTACGTAAACGACAACGCGCTTTCCGCGCTCGACACCACGTGCAACCCCAAGCTGAAGTACCTGCGCTGCCAGAATAACAACCTGCACGAGCTCGACGTTACGGCGAACCCGGAGCTGCGGCATTTGTATGCAACCGGCAACCCGCTTGCAAGCATCAAGGCAACCGCGCCGGGAAGCAGCGGCAGCCTGCCGCTGTGCCTTACCACCGAAACCGGCGGGTGCATCGGCTTGTCCTTCAACCCCATCTACAACGCCCAATGGAAGGAAACCGGCGAGTGGGAGCAAAGCTATCACGCCTACCCCGACCCTGGTCACACCTTCGTGGGCTGGTTCGACACGCACGGCATTTGCCTTTCGACCGAACAAGACTGGACCGATACCTATGGCACCAGCCGCATCATAACGGCACGATTCGCAACAGGATAACCGGGCGGGCTCTCCCACCGGGTTATTGAAAACGATGAAAGG
>JAUNCA010000096.1:2987-7713 GCA_030526775.1 Coriobacteriia bacterium
AACATCATGGCTATCCCAACCCCACCGGCAGGAACACCGGAAGAGTGCGCGAAGAATGCCGAGCGCATCAACCAGCGCATACAGGCCGGATTGGAGCTGCTTCGCAAGCACTACACCGTTGCCGAATGCGAAGTCGACCAGGTGCTCGCCAATCCAGTCGTCGGAGGACGCCCGCACCATGCGCGCCGCTTCGATATCGAGGGCGTCGGCAACTTGCTCGTGATGAGCGTGACGGAAGCCGAAGCCGGCCAGCTGAGCTCGTTCGTCATCACGCCGTACGCGAAGAACCTCCCGATGTTCTCGAGCGACTACGTGTATTCGGGGTCCATGCGCTTCTTCCTCATGGAAATCTACGACCTGGCCGTACGTCACGACGAAACCTTCGAGAATGGCCTGGCGACGTTCGCGGCTTTCAAGGACGCATGGACCGACATGCCCGACTTCCCCGTGCAGCCCTGTTGGTACGACGAGATTCGCCCCGTGTGCCTCGCGAAGGGCTATGCCCCCGCGCAGGACGAACTTGCCATCGAACGCTTCCTCGAGGTGCTGGGCGTGTTCATCGAGCTCGAGCAGGCAACGCCAACCCTAACCGGCGAAGACCTGCAGAAGAAATGGCAGCTGAACCACGACTACGCCAACCGCCTCATCGACGAGGGCGGCGTTTCGACCAACCTGTTCACGCAGTCAATCGGCGCCGAGAACACCCGCCGCTTCTTCCACGAGGTGTTCTTCGGCCCCGCCTGCTACCAACCGTAAGCCTGAACCAAAGAGGACTGTCCTCTTTGGTTCGCTTACTCGACCGTCACCGACTTCGCGAGGTTGCGCGGCTGATCCACGTCGCAGCCGCGCATCACCGCGATGCTGCGCGCAAGTAGTTGCAGCGGCACGCTCGCGGTAATGGCCGAAAGTGCATCGCGCACCTTGGGGATGTAGATCACGTAGTCGGCATGCTCGCGGATGGCCTCGTCGCCTTCGGTGGCGATGGCCACCACAAGCGCCCCACGCGCGCGGCTTTCCTGTAGGTTCGAAACCACCTTGTCGTACACCGGGCTTTCCGTCGCGATGGCGATTACCGGGAACCCTTCGTCAATGAGCGCGATGGGGCCATGCTTCATCTCGCCCGCGGGATACGCCTCGGCATGCAGGTAGCTAATCTCCTTCAGCTTCAACGCGCCCTCACGCGCGATGGCCGCACCCATGCCGCGTCCAACAAAGAGCGCGCTGGCGGCATTCACGCAAGCGCGGGCCGCCTCCTCGATGGCCGACGTGTCGGCTAGGATGCGCTCGACCTGTTCCGCCGTATCGGCAAGCTCGCGGAAAATCAGGCGAATCTGGTTCATGCGCATCTTGCCCTTGGACTGCGCGAGCAGCAACGCCAGCAGCGTCAGGCTCACGACCTGGCCGAGGAAGCTTTTCGTCGACGCAACCGCAATTTCCTTGTTGGCCTTCGTGTAGATAACGCCGTCGGATTCGCGCGCCACAGGGCTGCCCAGCACGTTCGTGATGCCGAAGACGCGTGCGCCCTTGATGCGCGCATCGCGGATTGCGGCCAGCGTGTCAGCCGTCTCGCCCGACTGCGACACGGCCACGACAAGCGTCGTCGGCGTGATGATGGGGTTGCGGTACCGAAACTCGCTTGCGACCTCGACCTCGGTTGGGATGCGCGCCCAACCTTCGATCATTTCCTTCGCGATAAGGCCCGCGTGGTAGCTCGTGCCGCACGCGATAACGTAGACGCGGTCAACCAGGTTCAGCTCCTCGGCCGTCATGTCGAGCTCGTCGATTTCGAGGTGGCCACCCACCAGGCGCCCAGCCAACGTGTCGCGGATAACGCGCGGCTGCTCGTGAATCTCCTTCAGCATGAAGTCGGGGTAGCCACCCTTTTCGGCCACATCCATGTCCCAGGCGATGTGCGAGGTTTCGGGTTCAACCGGCCTGCCGTAGCCGTCGAAGTACGCGATGCCGTCGGCAGACAGGCGCGCAAGCTGACCATCCTCGAGGAACACGACATCGCGCGTGGCGCCGATAACGGCGATGGCATCGGAGGCGATGTACGACCCGTCAGCTGCCGACCCCACGATGATGGGCATGTCCTTGCGCGTGGTGACGATGACCCCGGGTTCGTGCACGCTCGTTACCGCCAAGCCGTACGAGCCCACGAGGCGCATGCTCGCGAGGCGCACGGCCTCGGCCAGGCCAGAAGCCTTGGAGGCGGTGGTCACGCCCGACGGAAGGTTCGCGTAGGCCTCTTCCACCAGGTGCGCGATGACCTCGGTGTCGGTTTGGCTGCGGAACACGTGCCCGCGCCCCTCGAGCTCCTCGCGCAGGTCGGCGAAGTTCTCGATGATGCCGTTGTGCACGACCGCGATATCGCCCGCGCACGAGGTGTGCGGATGCGCGTTGGCTTCGGACGGCCGCCCGTGCGTGGCCCAGCGGGTGTGCCCGATGCCGCAGGTGCCCGCCAAATCGAAATGCCCAGCAGTATGCGCGAGCTCGGCGACCTTGCCGCGGCGGCGCACCACCTGCAACGCGTCGCCCTCGAGCACGGCAATACCCGCAGAATCGTAGCCGCGATATTCGAGCTTCGCCAATCCATCCAACAAGATCGGCGCCGCCGCTTTCGACCCGGTATATCCCACGATTCCGCACATAATTCCATTCCTTCCGCAAGGAGTCCGGTTTTCCATTCACGGCCCAACAGTGTAATGCGCCTCCGTTTCGGCGATGTTTCAGAATGGCAGGATGAGTCGGAGAACGTATCTTCGACTCATTTTCCGCAAGGTTATTCCAATAAAGGAACCGATTCTGAAAATGAGTCGAAGATACGTTCTCTGACTCATCCTCCCGACCCATCGTTGCCGGTGAATTTCACCCGCGTTAACGCACGGTTACGGAAACACCCCCGGAAATAGAACGGCAACACATCCTTTCGAAAATCGAGCCATCCCGAGAACGAAAGGTAGGGTGGTTTCGATGTACGACATAGGTTCGACGGCGTTCATGGTGGTGTGCACGATGCTTGTGCTGCTGATGACACCGGGGCTCGCATTCTTTTACGGCGGACTGTCCCGGCGTAAGAACGTCATCAACACGATGATCATGGCGATGAGCGTCATCGGCATCGTAGGCGTGATGTGGATTGCCTGCGGCTGGTCATTCGCGTACGGCGGAGACGGATCGATTCCCTTCTTCGGGGGCCTCGACCAGTTGGGGTGCTTTGCGGCAACCGGCGAGATGCTCGGCGAAGCTGCGAACGTCCCAGAAGGCACCACGTATCCGTCTATCATCAACATTTGTTTCCAAATGGCGTTTTGCATGATAACCTGCGCCATCATAACCGGTGCGGTAGCGGGACGCATGAAATACGGAGCGGTAATGCTCTTCGTCGCAATCTGGGTGCCTCTCGTGTACGCCCCGCTCGCGCATATGGTATGGGGTGGCGAAGGTTCCCTCATCGGCGACACCATCGGCGCGCTCGACTTCGCAGGCGGCGACGTGGTGCACATCAGCTCAGGCGTTACGGGCTTGGTGCTCTGCTTGCTGCTTGGCGGAAGACGCGGTTTCGGGCTGGTAAGCTACCGCCCCCACAACATCCCCTTCGTGGCGCTCGGCGCGACCCTGCTGTGGTTCGGCTGGTTTGGATTCAACGCAGGATCGCAATTCGCGGCTGATGGCACGGCAGCGCTTGCCCTACTCAACACCGTGGCGGCATCGGCCGCAGGCATGCTTGCATGGATTGTGGTTGAGCGCATCCGGGTACGTAAACCCACGCTCGTCGGCGCATGCACCGGGTTGGTTGCCGGACTGGTGGGCATCACGCCAGCTGCGGGGTTCGTCGAGCCATGGGCCGCCATTGTCATCGGCGCTTGCACGGCCCCCTGCTGCTTCTTTGCGATATCAATCGCGAAACGCCGCATCGGGTACGACGACGCGCTCGACGCCTTCGGCTGCCACTCTGTCGGCGGCGTAGTTGGCGGCCTGCTCACCGGCATATTCTGCGTGCCAGAGCTTTCCTGGACCGACTTCGGAGGGCTCATCTACACCGGCGACCCCACGCTATTCGGATGCCAGCTCGCGGGCATCCTGGTAACGCTCGTATTCGTCATCGCAGGCGCACTCGTTATCGGATGCGTGGTGCGAAAGATTTACGACGGGTCGCTCCGTGTAAGTGAAGCCGTGGCCTCGACGTGGCAGCCCATGGCGAGAGCGCCTATCCCGCGTACCTGGGCATGGATTAACAACGCATTCGATGAGCCGGGGGGTGCCCTCGCGGCTCATCGGAAAGGAGAAAAGCCGTGAAACGAGTAACCGCTATCGTTCGACCCGAGAAGCTCGAACCGCTGAAAGCGGCGCTGCTGGGAGCCAATATTTCGGGCATGACTATCACACAGGTAATGGGCTGCGGGAATCAGCATGGATGGTCGGAGTTTTACCGCGGCACCGAGGTGTTGTTGAACATGATCCCCAAGTTGAAGTTCGAGCTGGTCGTGCCCGACGATTCCGTCGATGGGCTCGTAGACCTCATCTGCGACACCGCGGCTACCGGCGAAGTGGGCGACGGAAAGATCTTCATCAGCCCGGTCGAGGAAATCGTACGCATCCGCACCCGCGAGCGAGGAGAAGAGGCAGTCTAAGAGCAGCCATGCGAAGCCCGAGAAATGAGTCAGAGAACGTATCTTTGACTCATTTTTCGCGGCGGGTTTCGACAAGGAGCCCGGTTCAGAAA
>JAUNCA010000239.1 GCA_030526775.1 Coriobacteriia bacterium
CATTCCCGAAAATGAGTCGAAGATGCGTTCTCCGACTCATCGCTGGGTGGTTATCCGCCTTACCGATTCCCTTCGAGAATCTGCTTGGATTCGCGCCAATTGGGGAGGTATTTGTCCATGAGCATCTTGAAGCCGGCGCCGTGGTTGCGCACGATGAAGTGGCACAGCTCGTGCACCACGACGTACTCGAGGCACTGCGGCGGGTAGAGGGCAAGGCGCACGTTGATGCACACGCGTCCGGTATCCGGAGTGCAGCTGCCCCACCGGCTGCGCATATTGCGGTACGCGAGCGTCTTCGGGCGCACGCCGATGATGGGCGCCCATTTCTCGACGAGGAACTCGGTCCCCGCCTGAACGACGGCGCGCCATTGCCGGACTTCGGCATCGTCCGCCTCTTCCGCCTGGTACATCGGCGAATCGAGCACGGCTTGGCGATGCGACACGATCCAATCTGCCTTCGACTGCAGGAATTCCTCGGCCTTGGCCATGGAAACACGCAGCGGCACCACGAGCATCACCGTGCCATCCGACTGGTTGATGCGCAGCGACATGTTCTTCACGCGGCGGCGCACCACCTGAACCTCCACGCCATCGACGTACACCAAGTTCATAGCGCGTGCACCAACTCGTAAGCCTCGTTACGCGAGATGCCGAACTCATCACGCAATGCCTTCACGATGTCCTTGCGCGACAACGCGCCCTCGGCCACCAGCTGGGCGGCGCGTTCGGCCGCCGAAAACGCTGCGGATTGCTGTGCGCGTTCACGCTCTTCCTCGCCGGGAACATCGATGACGAGGACAATCTCGCCTTTCACGCCACCCTCGGCTTCGCGGCGTGCGAATTCCGCCGCCATCTCCTCGACGGAACCGCGCACGATCTCCTCGTGCAGCTTCGTCAATTCACGGCACACCGCCACGCGCCGTCCGGGCAGCATCTCGGCCACAGCCGCGAGCGCCTGCGCGATGCGATGCGGACTCTCGTAGAACAGGCACACGGCATCGAGCGCCCGAACAACTTCGAGCGTAGCCGTCCGCTCGCCCGCCTTGCGCGGGAAAAAGCCGCCGAAGTAAAAACGCGGGCAGGTGAATCCGCTGGCTACGTAGGCCGTCGCGACTGCCGTGGGGCCCGGCAGCACCTCCACCGGCACGGCCGCGTCGAGCGCGGCATCCACCAAGCGCTGGCCGGGGTCGGACACGCCCGGCATGCCCGCATCGGAGCAGTACGCGATGCGCTCGCCCGCGCGCACGCGCTCGATGATGCCCGCCGCCCGCTCGGCCATGAGGTTCTCGTCGAGCCGCTCGAGCCGCGTGTGGACACCAAACGCGCTTAACAACTTGCCGGTGACGCGCGTATCCTCGGCGCACACGGCATCGGCCGAACGCAACGCCTCCAGCGCACGCGGCGGCATGTCGTCCAAGTTGCCAATCGGCGTCGGGCATATGATGAGCTTTCCGGGCATCGCGCCCCTCCTTCCAAGCATCATCGAGTGGAATACTCTCCCGCAATGATGCGGCGCCTAACCAGTCAACGGTAGAATCGCGGCGATTCCACCTGTAGGTCGAGCGCGGCCTGAATGCCTTCGAGCGATATTCGCGTAAGCACCGCGAGAGCCTCGAAAAACGGATGCTGCGCCGCTTCCTCCAGCACGTCGGTGAAATGTCCAGCCCATGTCAGCAGGTGAAAGGCCAGGAAATCCTCGACCAGCTCGGGGCGGTTATCCGCAAGCCATGCCATGAGCTCGAGCATCAGCCCGATATGGTCTTCGGGCTCGCGGCTTTCGCCCTCTTCGACCGCAAGGCCGTTCGCGCTCATCCATTCGCGCAAGGCCACCCAGGTGCCGCCGAACATCACGCCGTCCTTGTCGGTATACACCGAACCCCACGGCGGGGCGGCCTTGTGGCCCGGACCCACGAACAGGCGCCGATATTCCCAGGCAATCGCGTTCTCGTCGAAATCGTCCTCGAGGCCCTCTTGCATCAGGCAGAGCGCGCGGAATGCGG
>JAUNCA010000240.1 GCA_030526775.1 Coriobacteriia bacterium
ACAAACCAGTCGGCCATCGATGCGAGCATATCGCGCGCCGGGGATGCCGGCAGGACCATCATCAGGTGGTTCTTCGCGATGCTCGTGAGGTTTTCCGCATACGCGCGGGCGAAGGCGATGCTGCCCGATTCCTCCATGATGTCGACCGCCTCCTGCAGCACGGCAGGATCCTTAACCTGGCTCGAGAGGATCTCGACCAAACGGTCGCGCTTATCGGAGTGCTCGAGCGCGTGAACGACGCACAGGGTGCGCTTGCCCTCGGTGATGTCGTTGCGGAAGTCCTTCTTCGTGGACTCCTCGGTGCCGACGAGGTTCAGCAGGTCATCCTGGATCTGGAACGCGAGGCCCGTATCCAAGCCGTAGTTGCGCAGGGCCTCTACCTGGATGTCGGTACCGCCGCCGACGATGGCGCCGATGGCCAGCGGCACGGCGCCGGAATAGTGCGCCGTCTTGAGCGTAGCCATGAGCAGGTAATCGGCCTGCTTGATGTCGTAGCGGGAATCGCGCGCCCAACCGATGTCGAGCGCTTGGCCCTCGACGGTGCGGCGGGTCATGTCGATGAGCTCGGTAACGACCCGAACCTTGGTTGCGTCGTCGAGCAACGGGTCGCGGATAACCGTACCGTTCACCAGGGACAAGCCCAAATCGCCGATGTTGATGGCCAAGCCGAGGCCTTCGGCATGATGCAGGCAGGGCTCGCCACGACGCAAGTCGGCCTTATCGGCGATGTCATCGTGCACGAGCGCAGCGGAATGGAAATGCTCGATGGCGGCAGCCGCGGAAACCGCGCGGGAGATATCGCCTCCCACCGCCGCGCACGCCGCGAAGCAGATAAGCGGACGATGGCGCTTGCCAGCATTTTGCGAGAACCGCATGAGCGGCGCGTACAGGTAGCGATTTATATCCGCGTTTTCACTCGACGGAATATAGCCATTGACGAGCTCCCCCACCGTATCGGCGCAAAGCGCCAGGTAATCTTCGAAATTGTTGATATCGGCAGCCGTGTTGGAAAACGTCTCGACGATTTTCGCCAGCCTCAACTCGGTTTCAGTCAACATCTCTTCCCTTCATTTGGTGCACAGCAGCATAAACGCTGCCGTTTAAAGCCTGAGCTAACCTTTTAATAATGACAGAAGACCCCCATGCAGGCAACCAAACACCCGCATATCGCCACATGCGCTGCTAAAAGCCCTTTGCTCTGGAGAAAGCGGGGTGGCCGCAATGCCCTACCCCTTGCAGGTAAAGTGGAATTAGATAGGCGTTATGAAGGAGGTAGCCCACATGGCAGGCCTACAAGCAGACGGCAAGCATTATTTCGAAAACCATTCGCGTTCCAGCTGGGATTTCAATCCCGAAGCTGCAATACGGGATTACTGCCGTGAACACCCCATGCAACACTTCAAGGTCTTCTCGGCGTGGAACTTCCCCGGCTGGGGCAAACAGCATCTCCAGCCGAAGACCGAAAAGAAGATTCGCGGGCACTTCGCCATACCCGATTCCGAGCAGGTATTCTTGGCGTTCGACGCCGACCTGAGTTTCTTCGGGCCATCAAAGTTCGGATTCGCCTTGTGCTCAACCGGCATCTATGCCGCCAATCTCTCGTTCGAAGGGATGAAGAAAGTTCCCGAACTCGAATACCAGCGGTGGCAAGACCTCGATTTCGATGCGTACATATTCGAACTAGAGGAAGTGGACGAGGTGGTCGAGGAACCGCAGGAGAAAGACTTTTACCGGCTCGACCCAGATGGGGAATGGATTCACCTGTTCGGGCACGACTACCTGGTGGATAGCGATTTCGTTCGCAAATGGCTCTTAGGCCTCAACGAATCGCTTATGCAAGAAAGCGCGGGTGAATTCTAAGACCATAAACAAGGGCCCCATTGCTGGGACCCTGTATATGCTGGTAGGGGCGGTGGGACTCCCGCGTTGCTTCGCAACGCTCCATTCCCCTCGCGCAAGCGCTCGGGGGAAATTCCTACAAACGTGCCACTGGC
>JAUNCA010000241.1 GCA_030526775.1 Coriobacteriia bacterium
GCCGAACGCGCGATGCTCGCGCACGCTCATCGTGTCGTCGAAGCCCACGCGGGCGGCATCGGCCAAACGCGCAGCGCACCAGGCCGCATGCGATTTCACCTCGCTATCCACGGAGACCGGGCCGTCCGCCGCCTCCCGCTCGCATGCTTCCACATAGCGCGAATCGGTGTGAAGCTGGGCGGCATCGGGCGTCACCAGCAGCACGTGCGCCTGCTCGTCGTCGAACACGCCCTCGAACGCCGTGGCCCACGCGATATCCGACGTGTTCCGAACCACGAACGCATCCAGGTTCTGGGCCGCCATCCACGCGCGCAAGCGCTCCAAGCGCAACCGCGCCGCCTCGTGGTTTGCCATGCCAAGCCCTCCTTTGCCGCTGTAACTTCCAGCACGAGATTATACGCGGACAAAACGGGGCAACGAAAATGAAACCATGTAGGGACAGCCCCCCAAATGGCGGGCAAGGTTCCTGCGTCTCTTGTGAATTCACGGTGCGTTCACACGTGTTAGTTATGATAGTTGCATGAACACAACCTCAAACACCCGCATCCAGGATCACGAAGACGAGGCTTTGCCCGATCTCGTGCAGGAAGCCATTGCCGAAGTCGAGGCCGCCGAGGCAAGCAAGCCGCAGGACGCTCCCGCAACTCCGAAGGGCAAGACCAGGCCAACGATCCTGATCATGCATTCCTCCGTTGGATCGGGGCATCGCAGCGCCGCCGACGCTATCGGGCAGATGCTCGAGAAGATGCGCGACGAGGGCGAACCGGCCTTCCCCGACGGAAGCCCGCTACCCCCGGACCTCAACATCATGGTGCTCGACTCGCTCGATTACGGCCGTATCCACTTCAACGGCGACCGCTGGGCTTCGTCGTTCACCGGCGCGACGCGCCCCTATTCGACATCACCTGGCGCTACACGTTCACCGGACGCCTGCTATGGGGCGGCGGGACGGGCATCTCCACCGTCATGTTCCCGCGGTTCACCAAGCTCGTGCGCGACGTGAAGCCCATCGCCGTCATCGCGACGCATATCATGGGTGCCAACATCGCCGTGGGCGCGCGCATGCTCACCAAGCAGAACTTCCCCATCGTATCGGTGCCCACCGACTACGAGACCGAGGGCTTGTGGCCGCACGCCTTCACCGACGCTTTCTGCGTGGGAACGGACTACATGGCCGAAACGCTGCGCGCGCGCAAGATTCCCGAGGAGAAGATCCGCATCACGGGCATTCCCACCCGCACCGATTTCCTGCAGGAATTCGACCCCATCGAGGCGCGGGAGGAATTCGGGCTGCCCAAGGACAAGAAGATCGTGCTCATCCTGGCGGGCGCGAAACTGCCGGCACCGTACCGGCTGTTCCGCGAGCGCATCGACCAGACGCTTCCCTACCTGCACCGCTACACGGACATGCATTTCGTGATAATCGCGGGCAGCGACGAGGAATACTACGAGCAGGCAAGCGGCCGCGTGAAGGAACTCGGCCTGCCGAACGTGACCGTGCTGGGCTATTGCACCGAGATGTCGAAGCTCATGTGCGCGGCTGACTTGGCTATATGCAAGGCCGGTGGCCTCACGGTAACCGAATGCCTGTGCGCGCGCACGCCGATGATCCTCGTTGGACGCGCCTACGGGCAGGAAAAGGCCAACGTGAACATGCTCACCGGCAACGGCGCCGCCATGCACGTGACCACCCCGCGCGAATTGCGCAGCCGCCTGGACCGCTTCTCGGCCAACCCGATGCTGCTGAACTCCATGCTGTTCAATGCGAATCTGCTACGCAAGCCCAACGCTGCGCGCGATATCGTGCGCGTCACCTGCGAGCTCATAGCCGAGACCCCCGCCGCGGGAACCACGCACGAATGGCATCGCCGCCTGCCGGGCGCTTACCTGATGAAGCTCTATATCGGCGATAGGCCGGCGCATACCCGCTAGCGCCTTCGCGTACCGCCCCAACGGAGAACCATGTTCGAGAAACCCACGAAACT
>JAUNCA010000097.1 GCA_030526775.1 Coriobacteriia bacterium
CCAACAAGTACGGCATCGCGATGTGCTTCACCGGCATGCGCCTGTTCCACCACTAGGATAGGCTGCAAGTAGGGTATCCATCCCGGTACGCGCGTCATCCTAAAACGCAGCGAAGGATCTTCAGCAACCCAAGCATGGTTGGGACGCTGAAGATCCTTCGTCGCTTTGGTCCTCAGGATGACGTATAGTAGGACAACTGGTTATTGCTGCATTCGAAAGGACTTCGCTATGCCCCGGACCATAGCTGTTATCGATGGGAATTCGTTGATGCATCGCGCCTACCATGCGGTGCCGCCGACCATGAATGCGCCTGATGGCACGCACACGAATGCGGTGTTCGGATTCCTCTCGATGCTGTTCAAGTTCATCGACACGGCCAAGCCCGATGCCATCTTCTGCGCCTTCGACGTGGGCAAGCCGAAGTTCCGGCTCGAGCTCATGGAGAAGTACAAGGCGCAGCGCCCGCCCATGGACCAGGAGCTGCGCGAACAGTTCCCCGTCATCGACGACGTGCTCGAGGCGCTCGGCATCCCGGTCGTGAAGATGCCCGGTTGGGAAGGCGACGACATCCTCGGTTCCATCGCCGCGCAGGCCGAGGCCCGCGGCTGGGACTGCCTGCTGGTTACCGGCGACAAGGACGCGAACCAGCTGGCCACCGAGCATGTGAGCATCGTGAACACGAAGAAGGGCATCTCTGACATCGTCATCTACACGCCGGCCATGGTGCAGGAGAAGTACGGCGTCTCGCCCGAGCAGTTCCCCGATTTCCTCGGGTTCATGGGCGACAAGGTAGATAACATCCCCGGCGTGCCGGGCATCGGCGAGAAGACCGCGGCGAAGCTCCTCCAGCAGTACGGCAGCATGGAGGGCGTATACGAGAACGTCGACAAGCTGAAGGGCAAGCAGAAGGAAAACATCGAGAACAACCGCGAGGAGGCGTTCCTCTCGCGCACGATCGCGACCATCGTCACCGACCTCGAACTGCCGTCCGAGGTCGACCTCGAGGGCGCGGCATTTCCCTCGTACAGCGCCGAGCAGGCGCGGGCGGCCTTCGAGAAGATCGGCATGCGCACGCATCTGGTGAAGGCGCTGCGCTATGTGGGCGAGGACGAGGGTGCTCCGCAGGCGGAAGCGCAGGCGGCTTCCATCGACTTCAATGCCGCGGCCATGCTGCGCGATGGTGCGGCGAGCAAGTTCGTGAACGAGGCGGCGGCGCTCGGCAAGACCGTCGGCGTGGCGTGGAGCGAGGGCGAGCGCGATTCGCTGTTCGGCGCGAGCATGGATGTGGCCGTGGCTTCGGCCGATGGTGTGGCGTTGCTGACGGGTGATGATGCCGTAGCGGGCCTGCAGAAGCTGCTGCGCTCCGCGATGGTGGTTGCGCTCGACTTCAAGGCGCTGGTGCAGGTGCTCTATCCGAAGGACACGGCAGTTCCGGCCGATGTGGATGATGCGACCGTGGCCCGGGCGCGCTTCTTCGACGTGACGCTCGCGGCCTACGCGTTGGATTCGGGTGCGCGCGAGTATCCGCTCGACAGCTTGGCCGAGCGATACCTGCATGCCGCCCTTCCCGATGTGGGCGACGACGAGCAGGCGGCATTGGGCTTGCAGGCCTATACGGTGCGCCTGCTGCGCGATGCCTTGGTCGCGGCACTCGAGGACGACGGCTCGACCCGCGTGTACCGCGAATTCGACGCGCCGCTCGTGCCCGTGCTGGCCGCGATGGAGCGCACGGGTGCGGCGCTAGATGCCGATGCGCTCGCTGAACTCGGGAAATACGCGAACGAGCAAGTTGCGATGTATCGCAAACAGATCTTCGAAGCTGCGGGCGAGGAATTCAACATCGATTCGCCCAAGCAGGTGGGGCATATCCTGTTCGAGGTCTTGGGTATGAAGCCGCTGAAGAAGACGGCGCGCGGCTATTCGACCGACGCGAGCGTCCTTGGCAAGCTGGCGGAAAGCGCCGATCTCTCGAACGGCAAGCCCGAACTGCCGCAGCTCATCCTGGACTACCGCGAATTCGCAAAGGTGCTTTCCACCTATATCGAGGCGCTCCCGAAAATGCGCGCAGGCGACGGCCGCGTGCACACGAGCTTCAACGAGACCATCACGACGACGGGACGTCTGTCTTCGTCCGATCCGAACCTGCAGAACATTCCCGTGCGCACGGAGTTCGGGCGGCGCATCCGTGAATGCTTCGTGCCGCTTGCGCCGGGAGAGCGTTTCCTGTCTGCCGACTACTCGCAAATCGAGTTGCGCCTGCTCGCGCACCTGTCGGGCGACGAGCACCTGGTGCAGGCATTCCGCAGCGGCGAGGACTTCCATACCGAAACCGCAGCTCGCGTGTTCAATGTTCCCGCTGAAATGGTTACACCCCAGATGCGCAGCCGCGCGAAGGCGGTGAACTTCGGCATCGTGTACGGCCAGCAGGCATATGGCCTGTCGCAGAGCCTTCGCATTTCGTTTGGCGAAGCGCAGGATATGATCGACCGATATTTCGCCGTGTATCCGCAGGTGCGGGCTTATCTGGATGCAGTGGTTACCCGGGCTACCGAAACCGGCTATGCCGAGACGATGTTCGGGCGTAAACGCCATATCCCCGAGCTTGCCGAGGGAAATCGCCAACGTCGGCAGTTTGGCGAGCGCACGGCCATGAACCACCCGATGCAGGGCAGCGCGGCCGACATCATCAAGAAGGCGATGGTGGAGGTGCAACGCAAGCTGCGTGCCGGTGGGTATGGCGCCAAGATGCTGCTGCAGGTGCACGACGAGCTCTGCTTTAGCGTGCCCGAAGCCGAGATGGAGGCCGTACAGGCACTTGTGAAGGAGACGATGGAAAACGTCGTCGAACTTGCCGTCCCGCTGGTGATCGATGCCAACTACGGCGCTAACTGGGGCGAAGCGCACTAGCCAGTAGCGGAATGAGTCGGAGAACGTATCTTCGACTCATTTCCGATGGGCGCTTGCTAGCCGCAAGGACGGTACGGAAAATGAGTCGAAGATACGTTCTCCGACTCATTCCAGGAGGGTTTGCGTGATACGGACGTTGGGAGAGCTGCTGGCTTGGGAAGCGGATGCCGACCGGGCTTTTTGCGGGGTCGACCTCGCGGAACAGCAGGTGACGCGGTTCAAGCAGCTGGGGGCGAACGACCCGACGCCGACGCACTATTTCGTCTTGGACCAGCTGTTTCCGCATTTTGAACTCGACGAGCGGTCGCACGTGCTGGACGTGGGTTGCGGTGCCGGGCGCGTGCTGGCGTATTTCCTGCGTGAAGGGCTGCCGGGCCGTATCACCGGGGTCGAGCTCGACCCCCAGCTGGCAGCCGTTGCGCGTGCTTGGACTGAGCCGCATCCAAACGTCGAGGTCTTGCAGGGAAGCGTGCTTGATTTGGATTTCAGCCCATACACGGGTTTCTACCTATTCAACCCGTTCAAAGCAGGCGTGTTACGGCGATTTGTGCGGGCAGTGGAGGCGCGTGCGAAGCGCCCCGTAACCGTTGTGCACATGTCGGACAATGGCGATACCTGGTGGTATGTGGGACGCGATGGGTGGACCGAGCTCGCGTCGGGCAAGATTCAGCATCTCCGCAACGAGCGCGGTGTCGCGGTGAAGGTGTTCGAGCAGCCCCAGCACTACACCGTCTGGCGCTTCGAGCCCGCGAGCTAAGTTGTGCACCAGGACTTGGTGAAGGTTCGTCATATCCCCACAAAATAGGCGTATTTCGGCGTTGACGTTCGCAGTGTGCGCTGGTAATATACTCGCTTGCGTTTTGAAACTTACAAGGAGAATAGCAATGTACGCAATCGTTAAAACTGGCGGCAAGCAGTACAAGGCCGCACCGGGTGATTACCTGAATATCGAGAAGATCGAGGGCGAAGCCGGCGATAAGGTCGAGCTCACCGCCATTACCATCGTCGACGGCGAGAACGTTGTTGCCGACCCGGCCGAGGCTGCGAAGACCAAGGTCGAGGCAACCATCGTCGAGCAGTTCCGTGGTCAGAAGCAGCTGGTCTTCAAGTTCAAGAAGCGCAAGAACTACAAGAAGCTGCAGGGCCATCGTCAGAACCTCACCCGCGTTCAGATTACCGCGGTGGGCGGCGAGCAGGCATAACACATCCAGGAAAGCGAAAGGGGATTAGACATGGCACATAAGAAAGGTCTCGGCTCCAGCCGTAACGGCCGCGATTCCCACGCGCAGCGTCTGGGCGTGAAGAAGTTCGGCGGCGAAGCCGTCATCGCCGGCAACATTTTGGTTCGCCAGCATGGCACGCACTTCCATCCCGGCGAGAACGTCGGCCGCGGCAAGGACGACACCCTGTTCGCCCTGTGCGACGGCACGGTGGAATTCACGCGTGGCGTCAAGCGCAAGGTGCACGTGCGTCCGGCTGAATAACGCGAACGGCTATTGAGTTTGGGAAGGCTCCTGCTACCAGGGGCCTTCTTTGCGTAAAGGGGAGAAACAGTGGGCGTTGAATTCACTGATATGGTTACCATCCTGGTGTGTGGTGGCGACGGAGGCGCGGGCTGCATGAGCTTCCGCCGCGAGGCGCACGTGCCCAAGGGCGGTCCTGATGGCGGCGACGGCGGTCGCGGGGGCGACATCATCCTGCAGGCCGACGTGCAGACATCCTCGCTCATCGATTACCGGTTCAAGCATCATTTCCGCGCGCAGCGCGGTACGCACGGGCAGGGCAAGCGCATGCATGGCGCCGACGGCCAGGACATGGTGCTGAAGGTGCCGATCGGCACCGTGGTGCACCTGTACGACCCGACGACGCACGAGAAGGGCGAGCTCGTGGCCGACCTCACGCACGATGGCGAGCGCGTTATCGTGGCCAAGGGCGGGCACGGCGGCCGTGGCAACATCCACTTCGTCACCTCGACGCGCCGCGCGCCGGCCTTTGCCGAGTTGGGCGAACCCGCTGTCGAGCAGTGGATCATGATGGAGATGAAGCTCATGGCCGATGCCGCGCTCGTGGGCGTGCCGTCGGCGGGGAAGTCCTCCCTCATCAGCCGCCTTTCTGCGGCGAAACCGAAGATTGCGGATTATCCCTTCACCACGCTGGTGCCGAACCTCGGCGTGGCGCGCACCGACGAAGGCTACGACTACGTGCTGGCCGACGTGCCCGGGCTTATCGAGGGCGCGCATGAGGGCAAGGGGCTCGGCCACGAGTTCCTGCGCCACATTGAGCGCACCGCGCTTATCGTGCATGTCGTGGACGTGACCGGCGGGTACGAGGGTCGCGACCCCGTGGAGGACTACCGCATAATCAACAGAGAACTCGAGCTGTATGCCGACGAGCTGGCTGACCGTCCGCGCATCGTCGTCGCGAACAAGGTGGACATGCCCGGTACCGAGGATGCAGTGCGCCGTCTGGCTGCAGCCGTGCGCGAGGATTCCATCGCGGCGGCTGGCGGCAACGAGTTCGCGGATAGCCCGATCGACCCGAAGCTGTACCAGACGAGTGCGATAACCGGCAAGGGCTTGAAGCAGCTGAACGAGGCTATCGGCTCGAAGGTCCAGGTCCTGCGTGCGGAAGCCCGCGCCGAGGAAGAGGCTTTCGAGGTTCCCTACGAGGCCATTTGGGAGCATCGCCGCGAAGCTCGAGACCGACGTTTCCAGGTGGTGCGGCTGGACGAGCATACGTTCCGCGTCGAGGGTCCGCAGATCGAGCGCTGGGTCATCCAGACCGACTGGGAAAATGAAGAGGCCGTGGCCTTCCTGCAGCACCGCCTGAAGCGCGCCGGTGTAGACGATGCGCTGGCGAAGGCGGGCGCACGCGACGGCGACGAGGTGCAGATTGTGGAATGTGCCTTCGACTATGACAGCGGCGAGTCGAGCGAGGATATCTTCAGCGAGCTGGAAGACTAAAATAACCATGTGGGGATAGCCCCAACTGGTTGTTGCGATGTGAGGGGAATGATAGTGGATACCAAGAAGCGCCTGGTGGTGAAGGTGGGGACATCGACGCTCACCGATGAGTCGGGCAAGGTCGACCGCGCGTATATCGAGCGGTTCGCCGACCAGATTTGCGCCGCTCGCGCCGAGGGGTGGCAGGTTATCGTCGTCACGTCGGCCTCCATCGCAAGCGGTTTGGAGGCGCTTGGCATCGAGGAGCGCCCGAAGGACACGCCGACCTTGCAGGCAGCAGCTTCCGTCGGGCAAATCACCCTTTCGCGCATATATTCCGAAGTATTTGCCGCCCGTGGCGTGGTTACCTCGAGCGTCCTGCTCACGCGCAACGATACCGCCGACCGCAAGAGCTACTTGCATGCACGCGATACCCTGCTGCGCCTGCTCGAGCTCGGTGTGGTGCCCATCATCAACGAGAACGACACGGTATCGGTCGAGCAGATTCGCTTCGGTGACAACGACACGCTGTCCGCGCTGGTCGCCTGCTTGGTGAAGGCAGACGAGGCGGTCATTTTCAGCGACATCGACGGCCTGTACGACAAGAACCCGTCGACCTATGCCGATGCGAAACTGCTGCTGCAGGTGAAGGCCATCACGCCCGATATCGTGCGCATGGCTGAAGGCCCCGGCTCGAAGAACGCGAGCGGCGGCATGATTACCAAGATCCGCGCAGCCCGCGTGCTGCTGGCGGCGGGCATTCCGCTTACCATCTGCCATGGTCGCGCTGAGGATGTGCTCGTGCGCCATATTCATGGCGAGCAAGTTGGTACGCGGTTTGCAAATGATTCGGTGCCGCACGAGATTACGCCGAAGAAGCTTTGGATCGCCCTTGGCGATGCCGCACGTGGCGTGCTGATGGTAGATGACGGCGCACGCCGTGCCCTGGTGAAGGGTGGGAAATCGCTGCTTGCCGTGGGCGTGTCGATGGTCGATGGCGACTTCGAGGAAGGCGATGTCGTGGACATCGTCGATACGACGGGGTATCTGTTCGCCCGCGGCAAGGTGGGCTGCTCGAGTGATGAGGCGAAACTCGCCTGCGGGCGCAGCCAGGCCGAGCTCAATGCGAACCGCCTGCTGCAGAGCTTGGCGAATCACCCTCTGGTACACCGCGACGACTTGGTCGTATTCGAGTAAGGATACGCGATGAAGGTTTGCGAAAAGTTCGACGCGCTCGGCCTTGAGGATCCCGACACAATGTATCGACTGGGCATTTTCGGGGGAACCTTCGATCCGGTGCATATCGGCCACCTGGCCGCTGCAGAACGTGTGCGCGAGGATGCGCATCTGGATGCGGTCGTGTTCATGCCGGCTGGCGTGCCCGTGTTCAAGCTCAATCAGAAGGTGTCGAGTGGCGAGGACCGCTTGGCCATGGTGCGCCTGGCCACGGCGGGAAACCCATTCTTCGACGTGTCGGACATCGAGGTCAAGCGCGAGGGCAATACCTACACCTACGAGACGCTGCGCGTGGTGCGCGAACATTATCCCGAAAACGTCGAGCTCTTCTTCATCGCTGGCGCCGATGCCATCATGTCGCTGGGGAAGTGGCGCAACGCGCTCGAGCTCACGACGCTCGCGCAGTTCATCGCGATGACGCGCCCGGGGTATTCACGCGACGAAGCCGAACGTTCCGTTTTCGTGGGGGACCGTCGGCTCGACGTGCGCTTCCTCGAGGTGCCCGGCTTGAACATCTCATCGAGTTACGTTCGCGAAT